>DAOUKL010000013.1:0-43411 GCA_034421335.1 Dehalococcoidia bacterium
CGCCGGGACGAGGAAAGCGAGCGTGCGCACGGAGCGGCGTTCTCCGGTCGGGGTGGGCGGAAGTGTAGCAGGCCAATCCCCTGAAGACGGGGAGGGCGGCCGAGCGCAAGCGAGGCGGGAGAGGGCCGTCCCCTTGGCGGCGGGATGACTGCCCACGGAGCGCGGGTCTATACTCGCCGCAATTCGGGCGCAGGAGGCGGGCCATGAGCGCGAACATTGAACTGGTCATTGACGCCGATGGGCACATTCAGGAGGACGACGACGGCATCAGGCAGTTCCTGCCCAGCGATTTCCACAAGAGCCGGATGCAGAGCATCTTTCCGCCGTTCGACCACTTCCACCGCTTTCACCTGATCGAGCCGGACCCGGAGCGCGCCAAGCGAGGGGTGGTCGGACCCGCCGAATGGGTGGATTTCCTCGACGACGTGGGCATCGATACAACCGTGCTCTATCCCACGCGCGGGCTCGCCTACGGCAAGATCACCAGCATCGACTGGGCGATCGCCGCCACGCGAGCGTACAACGACTGGCTCCACGCGACCTATTGCAGCCAGGACACGCGCTTCAAGGGCATGGCCCTGATCCCGATGCAGGACCCCGTCGCAGCCGTGGACGAGCTCCGCCGCGCGGTGACCGAGCTGGGAATGGTGGGCGCGATGCTGCCGTCGCGGGGCCTCAGCACGCACCTCGGCGCCAAGTGCTACTGGCCGGTGTACGAGGAGGCCAGCCGCCTGGGCTGCGCAGTCGCGGTCCACGGCGGGTGTCATGACGGGATGGGCTTCGACGACCTGAACCGCTACGCCCCCGTCCACGCTATGGGGCATCCGATGGGGGTGATGATCGGGATGGCCGGCATCGTCTTCAACGGCGTGCTCGACCGCTTCCCCGGGCTCAGGATGAGCTTCCTCGAGGGCGGGATCGGATGGTTCCTGATGGCCATGGAGCGGTTCGACCGCTCCCACGTAACCCATATCGAGCACGACCCGCAGGGCGAGTACGGCCCGCACGGCGACGAGACGCCCAGCGAGTACATCCTGCGGCACATCCGCGACGGCCGGCTGTTCATCGGGTGCGAGGGCGAGGAGCCGGCGCTCGGCTTCGCGGCGACGCGCTACAGCCCGGACGCCTTCCTGTATTCGAGCGACTTCCCGCACGAGGTGACGACGGAGATGTGCAAGCGGGAGATCCAGGAAGTGCGGGAGAGCGAGGAGCTCACGGACGTCGCCAAGGAGGCGATATTGAGCCGGAACGCGCAGCGGTACTACCGCCTGTAACTCCCCCCACTCATATGGAGAGGGGGACCGTCCCCTCCCCCTGAGGGGGAGGGCCGGGGGAGAGGGTGGAAACGTCGGACGTAGCGTAGGGCCGTAGAGCATCGTGGAGGAGGCGACGCTGATGGAGACGTGCAAGGCCGCCGTAGTTACCGGGTTCCGCGAAGCGACTGAGGTCCGGGACATACCGGTGCCCGACCTGGAGCCGGGAGGCATGTTGGTCCAGGTCGAGGCCGCGACACTGTGCGGGACCGACGTGCACATGTGGCACGGGGGCCCCGCGCGCATGCTCCCGTACATCCCGGGGCACGAGACGTCGGGCCGCATCGTCGCGATGAACGGAGCGCGATGGGACGTCCAGGGCAGGGCCCTGCAGGAGGGCGACCGGGTGCTGTCCGCGTACCGCTTCTGCGGCCACTGCTTCTACTGCTCCGTGGCGAACCAGCCCACGCTGTGCTCGGACAGCATCCGCTTCGGACGCGCGCGGGCCGACGAGCCGCCCTACCTGCTCGGCGGCTGCGCGGAGTACCACTACATCCCTCCGGGCACGGCGATCATCTCGGTCCCCGACGAGGTTGCGGCGCCTCAAGCCGCCTCCGCCGCGTGCGCGCTGCGGACCGTGATGCACGGGTTCGAGCGCTTGGGCGCGCTGCGCAGCCATGACACGGTCGTCGTCCAGGGGTCGGGGCCCGTCGGCCTCTACGCGTCGGCGGTGGCGCGCGACCGGGGCGCGGGCCGTGTGCTGGTGATAGGCGCGCCAAGAGCCCGGCTGGAGGTCGCCGAGGCCTGGGGCGCGGACGAGACGTTGGACATCACGGATGCCCCCGGAGCGGACGACCGCCACGCATGGGTGCTGGACCGGACTTCCGGGCGGGGCGCGGACGTGGTCATCCAGGCCGTCTCCGCAGCCGTCATCCCGGAAGGGCTGGGGTTCCTGCGGCCAGGAGGGCGCTACCTGTCCATCGGAGGCGGAGGCGGGCCCATCTCGCTGCCGGGGTTCGGGCAGCAGGTTACGATCCTCAGCGTGCGGTCGGGAGAGGGGCGTCACTACCACCAGGCGCTGGAGTTCCTGCGGACCCGGGGGAAGTCAACGCCGTTCGAGCGGCTGCTTTCGGGGACCTACGCGCTCGATGCGACGGGCGAGGCTCTGAGCGCGATGGCCGACTTCCGGGAAGTCAAGGCGGTCGTTCTTCCCCACGGCGCATAGAGCGCGTCCCTGTTCTCCCCCGTGGGGAGGATGCCCGAAGGGCAAGAGGGCCGCGCGAAGCGCGCATCCGGCCCCCTCCCCCCGAGGGGGAGGGCTGGGGAGAGGGAGAGGGCGGTGCAGCGCTGCCTAGCCCTCGCCGCGCCCGGCCAGCGCCGCGAGGTAGTCCGCCAGACGCCGCTCCCCCACCGCGGGCGCGACGATGTCGACCGCCGTGAGGGCCAGTTCGTAGGAGGCGACGTCGTAGTTGTGTCGGTTCGCGAAGCGCAGCAGGCCCGTGGCGACCTGCGATCGCAACGTGAACGCATAGCGCATCCGCGCGCCGCCCGCGGCCTCCGCCACTAGTTCTGATATCTCGCCCTGCGTCAGCGTCTCCGGTCCGCCCACGTCGAGGTCGGCGGCGCGCGGATCGTCCAGTGCGTCCGCCAGCGCGCGGGCGATGTCCCCCTCGTGGACGGGGTTCGTGCGCGCCTGACCCGTCCCGATGATGGTGAGCTTGCCCTTGCGCCGTGCGCGCTCGACCAGCGGGGCCAGCCGCGCGAACGTCGTCGTCGGGCGCACCACCAGCCCGCTCAGGCCCGATACGCGAAGCGCCGCCGCGAACGATTCGTGCGCCCGGATGTACTCGTTCATGCCGAGGAAGCGCCCGCCGTACACCGAAACGTACGCGAACCGCTGCACCCCCGCCCCTGCCGCCTGCTGCAGCAGGTTGCGGTTGCCGGCGTCGTCGACGTTGTAGAACGTCTCGTCCCTCCGTGCGCTGAAGGGCCTCCGCCGGCGCAGCGGAGCGCCTGCGCACGACACGACCGCCTCCATGCCGTCGCACACTCCCTCGAGCGTGCGCGGGTTCTGGAGGTTGCCGACGAAGATCTCCTCCGGCTCGACGGCCAGCCGCGACGGGTCGCGTACGAGAACGCGCACGCGGACGCCCCGGGACTGCAGCTCGCGCACGACCTCCGCGCCGATGACGCCGGTCGCGCCCGCCACGAGCGTGGTCGCGAACGTCATAGCCCCAGCTTGCCGGGATTGAGTATCCCCGCCGGGTCGGCGGCGGACTTGGCGCGGCGCGCCAGCAGCAGGGCGTCGCCCCACTCCCGCTCCGCCCATCCGGCAAGTTTCACCCCCAGCCCGTGGCAGTACTCGACGCCGCCCCCAAGGACGAGGGCGCGGTCCAGCATGGCGTCGACCGCGCGCCACAGCGGAGGGTCGCCGCCCTCGGCGCGGCTCGGGTCGGGGTCGCGGACGAACACGGAGAAAAGTTCGGGGTCGGTCCACACGGCGGACTCACGGATCTCGAGGCCGTGGCGCGCCGCCGTCTCGTCGCAGAACGCCTTGTAGGCGAGCACCTTCGAGACGGGCGTGGCGACGTGCAGGTAGTCGGCGCTGCGCCAGCGCTGGTCCTTCCAGCGCTCGGTCGGACGCAGCGGGCGCGTGTGGTCGCGCCACCGCTCGGCCACGGCGTGGCGCGCCTCCCAGTAGCGGAGCGTCGGGCCCGGGCCGATGTCGCGGCCTCCGGCCTCGAGCGCCTCGCGCACGGCGCGCCCGCGCTGCGCATCGACCTCCTCGCGGTAGCCCTCGAACCCCAGGTAGAGGATGCACGGCGCCGGAACGTCGGGGTCGTGCAATTCCTCGGTCAGGTCGACGAGCGCGGGGACCAGGCCGATGTCGAACAGCCGGACGACTGCCGGATACCCCTGCTCGAAGCTGCGGAACCCGATGGAGGCGAACTCCCGCGCCTCCGGTTGGGCGAACAGCTGCACCGTCGCCTCGGTGATGACCCCCATCGTCCCCTCGGCGCCGGCGAACAGCCCATTCAGCATCGGCCCGCCGCTCTGACGCGCGATGGGCCGGGTGCGGACGATCTCGCCGTCGCCGAGCACGACCTCCAGCGCTCGCGCCTGTCGCCCCATCGAGCCGTACTTGCTCGCGCGATAGCCGACGCTGTCGGTGGATATGGCGCCGCCGACGGTGGCGATGGGGACGCTCCACGGGTCGTGGCCCAGCATCAGGCCGCGCTCGTGCGCCGCGGCGTCGAGGTCGGCGAGATAGCAGCCCGGCTGCACCCGGGCGAGCCGGTCGATGCGGTTCACCTCGAGCACGCGGTCCATCCGCCGCAGGTCGAGCGCGACGCCGCCCCGCCGCGGCACGACCGCGCCCATGACGCCGGTGCCGCCTCCGTACGGAATGACGGGAACGCCCATGCGGGCCGCGCACGCCACGACGGCTGCGACCTGGGCCGTGTCGGCGGGACGCGCGACCGCGTCCACCCGCGCCTCGGTCAGCCCCTCCAGCCGGCCCATCCGGCGGCTGTTGATGGCGTCGAACGAGTACCGCTCGCGCGACTCCTCGTCGGTGAGCACGTGCTCGGCCCCGACGATGGCGGCGAGCGCATCCAGCAGGGCGGCGTGTGCGATGGCCATAACGGCGTGGCCGCTACCCCACGACCCGCCACGTTGTGCCGGTGGGGGAGTCCGTAACCTCGACGCCCATCGACGCGAGCTCGTCGCGGATGGCGTCTGCGCCTGTGAAGTCGCGCGCCGCCCGAAGCTCCGCGCGCCGGTCGACCAGCGCCTGCGCTCGCGCCGCGAGGTCGGCGTCGACCGCCGCCTCCCGCTGTTCGAGCGTGAGGCCGAGCACGCCCGTCAGCTCGCGGAGCGCCGCCTGCGCCTCCGTGGCGTCCCGGCCCTCCGACGACACCCGGTTGACGTCGCGCGCCAGGTCGAACAGCGCGGCCAGCGCCTGCGGAGTGTTCAGGTCGTCGTCCATCGCTTCGATGAACCGCTCACGCGCGGAAGCGGCGTCCAGACGCTCCGGGGCGCCGGCGTTCGCCGGGGCGGCGACGGCCTGCCGTAGCCGCGCCGCCGCGCGCTCCGCGCCCCCGAGCGCCTCGTCCGAGTAGTAGCCCGGGCTGCGGTAGTGCGCATGTAGCACCGACAGGCGAATGGCGTCGGCCGAGTAGCGCGCGAGCGCATCGCGGATGGTGACGAGGTTGCCGAGCGACTTGCTCATCTTCTCGGAGTCGAGGTTGAGCAGGCCGTTGTGGAGCCAGAAGGCCGCGAACGGGCGCGCGCCTGTGAAAGCCTCGCTCTGCGCCGTCTCGTTCTCGTGGTGCGGGAACACCAGGTCCTGCCCGCCGCCGTGGATGTCGATCGACTCGCCGAGGTAGCGCAGCGCCATTGCGGAGCACTCGATGTGCCACCCCGGACGCCCCGGCCCCCACGGGCTCTCCCACGCCGGCTCACCCGCCTTGGCCGACTTCCACAGCGCGAAGTCCATCGGGTGCTCCTTCTCGACCCCGGGCTCGATCCGCGCCCCGGCCCGCATCGAGTCGAGCGACCGGTGGCTCAGCTTGCCGTAGTCGGCTGCGCTCCGCACGCGGAAGTAGACGTCGCCGGCCGACGCGTAGGCGTGGCCGGAGTCGATGAGCCCGGAGATGACCTCGATGATCTTGGGGACTTCCTGGGTGGCGCGCGGGTAGATGTCGGCCTCGCGGACGTTCAGCGCGGCCATATCCTCGAAGTACTCGGCGATGTGCTTCTCCGCGAGCGCCTCGACGGTCGCGCCCTCCTGGGCGGCGCGGTCGATCAGCTTGTCGTCGATGTCGGTGAAATTCTGCACTCGCAGGACGGTGAAGCCGCGGAACTCCAGGTAGCGGTGCAGCACGTCGAACACGATGTAGCTCATCGCGTGGCCGACGTGGGCGGAGGAGTAGGGCGTTACCCCGCAGACGTACATCCGCACCGTATCGCCGGCGGGAGCGAAGTCGCGCTTCTCGCCGGTGAGCGTGTCGGATAGCTTCATGGGGTGTCGTCTGTGATGGAGGCCACGGCCATTGCGGCGGCGCCCTCGCCGGCGCCGGTGAAGCCGAGGCCGTCCTCGGTGGTGGCCTTCACGCTCACGGCGGAGACGTCGACGCCGAGCGCCCGGGCGACCGCCTCGCGCATGGCGGGGATATGCTCCGCCAGCCTCGGGCGCTGGAGGACGATTGTAGCATCGACGTTCGCCGCCCGCCATCCGGCCTCTCGGAGCAGCGACGCTGTCCGCTCCAGCAACGCCATGCTCGACACGCCCTTCGGGACCGACGGGTCGTTTGGCGGGAAGTGCGAGCCGATGTCGCCGAGCGCCGCCGCCCCCAGCAGCGCGTCGATGATGGCGTGGGCGGCGATGTCGCCGTCGCTGTGGCCCTCGAGCCCGCGCTCTGACGGCACGAGCACGCCGCCCAGCACGAGCGGCGCGCCCTCAACCAGCCGGTGCGCGTCATATCCTATGCCGAAGCGTGTAGTCATGGGTGCCTTCCTTGGGCTACGGGGGCCATTGTCCTTCCGGACCTGACCACTCTTCAGCCGCTAGGGCGCCGGGTACGCTGTCGTCTTCGTAAACCTCAACGTCGACGTCGATAAATCCGACTGGCTCTTCGTAAATCTCGTCATCTGGCTCCTTGTCAAGAGTGCCCCACAAGTCCAGGAGTTTACGAATTGTTCTTAGAGCCAATTCTTCTTGTCCTTGCGTCCAGGCGTGGGCAACGCGCTCCCACTCCACAGCCCTGCGAGCGTGAATTTTCAAGGACGCAGTGCCCTTTGCAGCAGCAGCACGATTCCACTGCAAAGCAGCGTATCCCCACGCTCTTGAGGCCTTGATATTACCGTCCGCCCATGCCTCAGCAGCACCCCACCATGCATTCGCCTCCTTATCTTTGCTCGCAGCTAGTGCTTCAGCAGCGCATTCCCACAGTGTGGCCTCCTCTGACTTGTTCGCAGCCCATGCATCGGAAGCACGCTGCCAAACATCGGCTTCCCGATGTTCCCCCAGCCCCCGAGCATCGTTAGCGTATGCCAAAGCCTCGGCTCTCCGGTAACCCTTTTGACCCCCGGAAGCAGCGGCACGACCCCAGATCTTATCTTCCCAGTAATCCCAGCTATGGCCGAGCGACAAGTTTCTTACAACTCGTTCCCACTTCATAATCTCGTGGCCGAAGGCCCCACGAGCCCGGAGATTTGCGATGTGTTCTAGCACCCCAGCCACTTCTTGCTGCCCTCGGGCCCAGGCACGAGCAGCGTGCCCCCACTCTTCAGCTTCGCGGGAATTCTGACGGGCGGAGGCGTCGGCAGCACGTTCCAGCGCATTGGCGACCTCTTTCTGTCCCAGTTCCATTGCTCTGGCAGCGCGCTCCCATATATTTGCCGCCTCGCCCTTGCCATTCGCTATTGCTTCAGCAGCGCGCTCCCATGCTTTCGCCTCCCCTGGTTTGCCTTCGGCCCACGCTTGGGCAGCATGTTCCCATGCGTTCGCTAGCCCAACCTTGCCGTCAGCCCTCGCTTTAGCGGCCAGTTCCCACGAGTCCGCCACCTTCACCTTGCCATTTGCTCTTGCTTTAGCGGCGTGCTCCCACATCTTTGCTAGCACCGACGCTTCGGCAGCGTGCTCCCAAGCCTTGGCTTCCTCTGGTTTGCCTTCAGTCCATGCCTTGGCGGCGTTCTCCCATACCACCGCTTCCTCTTGGTTGCCTTCAGTCCATGCCTTGGCAGCGTTCTTCCAAGCCCCAGCTTCCTCTAGTTCATCTAGTTCAAAGGAAGCCATTGCGCGAGCAGCCTGCCGCAACGCCGCGTCTCGCTCTCGCTCATATGCCATCGCCCACCCCCACCAACAACGCCCGCGCCACCGCCAGGTCCTGCGCCTCCGTAACCTTCAGATTGCTCCGCGCGCCCTCGAACGTGCGCACCTCGATACCGATGCGCTCCGCCATGGCGGCGTCGTCCGTTACGTCGTCTGGCACTTCGGCGTGGGCGCGTTTGAGGAGATCGCGGCGGAAGACCTGGGGAGTTTGGACGAGCGCCAGTTCGCTCCGGTCGAGCGTCTCGACCACGCTCCCATCGGGGGCGACGCGCTTCACGGTGTCGTACGCCGGAACGACGGCGATCGCGGCGCCTGTCGCGGCGGCGGCCTGCAGCCCGTCCTCGATCATGCGCGCGTTGACGAACGGACGCGCGCCGTCGTGAACCACAACCCACTCGCATTCCGGCGGCAGCGCGTCGAGACCGATGTGGACGCTGTCCTGTCGGCGCGCGCCGCCCAGCACGGGCGGGGCTGTCTTGCGCCAGCCCTGGGCATCGCGCAGCCCGGCGAAGGAGTCGAGGTTGCCCGCGCCGGCGACGAGGACGACCGCTTCGATGGCGGCGCATTCCTCGAACACGGCGACCGTGCGGGCGATGAGCGGCTCGCCGCCGAGGTCGGCCAGCGTCTTGTCGCCGGCGTCGCCCATGCGCGTGCTCGCGCCCGCCGCAACGATGACGGCGCCGGCGCGCGGTATGGCGGCGGATGCGCTCATCGCGTGGGTGAAACTCCTTCCCGTCCGTTCGACGCCGGATACTACAATACAGGCAGATACGGGATTCCGGCCAATGGCGGCGAGTCCGCTGACCGCGGATGCGGAGAACGGAGAGGTTCGCGAGATGCATTACTGGTTGCGCATAACGGCAGTGGCGATGGCGCTCGGCGCGCTGATTCTGGCGTGCAGTTCCCCCACTCCCACCCCTACGCCAACTCCGACACCCACCCCCCCTCCGACGCCGACGGCCACTCCCACTCCCACCCCTACGCCTGAACCGGCTCCCGACGACAGCGGCATGACGGGGGGAGCTCTCGTGCCGACGTTCAGCTTCCTGGTCGGCGGCTCGCTCAGCGACGAAACCGCAGCCTGTCTCACCGCGTTGGAAATGCGCTACCCGGGTTTGTCGCTGGAGTCGCTGTCCGCCGCCAGCGAGGAAACCGTGGCGCAGAGCTTTGCCGCCTACGCCTGTCTCACCGACGAGGAGGGCGAACGGCTCCTGGCCGGCCCCGGCGGCGGCGCTGCGGACTCGTTCGCCCAGGGAGGCGTGCCGCTCACCCCATCGCATGCCCGCTGCGTGCTGGAGGAACTGGGCGAGGAGGGATTGTCCGGCCTCAGCCTTAGCGGCGATCTGTCCCCGAACGTCATGCTCGCGTTCGCCGTGTGCATCGGCGGCATGGAGGGCATGGAGGGCGGCGGCTCGGCCATGTCCGACGACCCTGCCGAACAGCGGGCCGCCTTCATCGAGGGGTTCGCGGCCATGCCCGGAGTGAACGAGGAGAGCGCCGCCTGCGTCGCGGACGCCATGGCCGGGTTCGGCGTTCCGCCGAGCATGGAAGGGCTCATGATGGGCGTTGCGACGGCGCCGGAAGACGTGGCGGGCGTGATGGCGCAGTGCGGGATTTCGCCGGAGGTCCTGCAGCAGCTGAGCGGCGGCTAGGCCGCTCCTCGGTCAACGCCACCAGAACGAGGAGCGCCTGCGGCCCGCCGCCTCGGCAAGCGCCGACCATTGCGCGTCGGACAAGCGCCAGCCCGCGGCGCCGCAGTTCTCATCGACGCGGCCCACCGTGTTCGTCTTCGGGATGGTGATGACCGCCGGAGACCGGAGCGTCCAGTTCAGCAGCACCTGCGCCGGCGTCTTCCCCGTCTCCGAGCAGACCTGCGCCATCGTCTCCGCCAGGCGCGCGTTCCGCTTCAGTTCGCGCTGAAACGTTCCCTGCTCAAGCGAGCTGTACGCCAGCACCATGATGCCGCGCCGCTCGCAGTACGGGATCACGGAGTCGGCGAACTCGTGGTCGAACAGGCTGTACTTGATCTGGTTCTCCACGATGCGGTCGGGGCCGAGCGCCGCCTCCGCAGCCTCCATCTCCTCGACGGAGAAGTTGCTGACGCCGACGTGGCGCACCTTGCCCGCCGTGACGAGCTCGTCCATCGCGCCCATCGTCTCCTCGATGGGTACGCGGGAGTTCGGCGCGTGCAACTGGTACAGGTCGATCGCGTCGATGCCGAGCTTCGACAGGCTGCGGTCGCACGCATCGAGCAGCTGCTTGCGCCGGAAGTGCGACGGCGAGACCTTGGTCGCCACGAACGCCTCGCTGCGCCGGCCGGCTATCGCGCGGCCGACCTTCTGCTCTGTGCGGTACGACTCAGCGGTGTCGATGAGGAAGGCGCCCAGGTCGAGCGCCCGGTTCATCACCGCGGCGTCGCCGTTGAAGTTCCACGTGCCGAGGCCGACTTCCGGCAACTGCACGCCGCTCTTGCCCAGTGGTTTCGTGTCCATGCGGCGAGGTTACCACGCGGCGGAAGGGCGCGGGCTTAGGTGTCCCGCGCGCGGGTGGGGCCGACCTCGCCGGAGCACCACGGGATGAAGGCCTTCATGCGGCAGGGCGCGCCGTTCTTCGCCAGTTCCGCCTCGAAGATATCGTGGACGCGGCGCGACTCGTCCTGGTATTCGATCTGGCCGCCGCCCTCGTTGACGCTGAGGTCGGAGAAGCGCGGCCCGCCGACGAGCCCGGTGCCCGGGCGCAGCGCGAGGTAGCGCGCCCGCGTGGTCCCTGCGTTGAAGTGCTGATGGAAGGTGCGGTCGGCCGGAACGATGACCATGCCGCCGGTCTTCCAGTCCGCCTTGCGGAGGTCGGACTGCTCGTCGTCATTCCAGAGCAGGGAGAAGCCCTCGCCGCTGAGGATGACGAGGTGAGCGCCGGGGCCGTGGCGGTGCGCCTTCTTGTAGGTGCCGATGGGGAACTCGGAGATATGCGCCTTCGTGACGTTGCCCGCCATCTCCAGCGCGGCGTTCACGCCGCCCGCGCCGCGGGTGAGGTAGTCGTAGAGCTGCATGTCGGGCGCGTTGGGGATGAAGTTGCTCGCCCACTTGCGGCGCTGGTAGAGCGTGCCGCTGCCGCTGAAGTAGTCGCCGTCCCCGCCGAAGCGGTCGGTGAAGCGGAAGTCGTTGTTGAAGACGAAGTCGCGGTTGCGCCACCAGCGGAGCACGGGCGGAGCGTTGGTGACGCCGAGGTAGCGCGCGGGCTCCGCGCCGCTTGCGTTGAAGTGGCGGTACCAGGCGTTGAGCGGGATGGAGAACAGGCTGCCGGCGCGCCACTCGAACGTCTGCTCGGCGCCGCCCTCCAGCCAGACGCTGGTCGCGCCGCGCCCGGAGACGATGTACACCATCTCCTCGTAGAGGTGATGCTCCGGCTCGGAGCTTCCCCCGGGGTTGATCTCGACGAGGTGGGAGTCGTTCAGCAGGAGCGGGTTGGGGATGTTGATGATGGCGCCCTTGCCGCCCTTGCGTTCCCAGTCGCCGAGTTCGATGCGGGCCAGGTCCTCGAAGGCGAATTCCACGATGACCTTCACGCCCTCGTCCCGCTGCCAGTCGAGGTAGGCGTCCGGCTCCGGGAAGACTTCCAGGTTGTCCGGCGTCTCCGCCCGCCTGATCTCAGTGTTGGTCGTCATGGAACCCTCCTCGTATGCCGGGTCCGGCTACGGGCGCGCCCGCCTGGCTCTCGTATTCCCCGACGGCATATCAAATGCCCGGGCGCGCGTCAAATGACAGGGGCAGGGCCCTGCCTCACGCGGAGGCCGGCAGAGCGTCGGCGGCGGACTTGACGAACGTGAGACCGTCGGCGCCGGCGTCGACGAGCACGACGTCGCCGGCGTTGTAGTCGCCTGCGAGAATGCCCCTGGCGACGGCGTTCTCCACGTAGCGCTCGACCGCGCGGCGGAGCGGACGCGCACCGAACACCGGGTCGAACCCCTCGTTCACGAGCCAGTCCCGCGCGCCGTCCGTGAGCTCGATGCCGATGGAGCGCTCGGCGAGCCGGCGGCGCACCTGATTCACCATCAGGTCAACGATGCGGCGCAGTTCCTCGCGGGTCAGTTGCCGGAAGATAATGAACTCGTCGACGCGGTTCAGGAACTCCGGCTTGAACGACCGCTTGAGAGCCTCCATCACCGATTGGCGCTGGCGCTCGTCGCCGGAGGCCGTCTGGCCGGCGTGAAAGCCGAGCCCGCCCTTGCTGAACTCCTCCGTGCCGAGGTTGCTGGTCATGATGATGATGGTGTTCCGGAAGTCCACCGTCCTCCCGTGGCCGTCGGTGAGCCGCCCGTCGTCGAGGACTTGCAGCATCACGTTGAAGACGTCCGGGTGCGCCTTCTCGATCTCGTCGAAGAGTACGACCCGGAACGGGCGCCGGCGCACGGCCTCGGTGAGCTGCCCGGCCTCGTCGTAGCCCACGTAGCCGGGCGGCGCGCCGATGAGCCGCGATACGGTGTGGCGCTCGCCGAACTCGGACATGTCGATGCGCACCATGTTCTCCTCGTCGTCGAAGAGGCATTCGGCGAGCGCGCGGGCGAGTTCGGTCTTCCCGACGCCCGTGGGGCCGAGGAACATGAACGAGCCGACGGGGCGGCGCTCGTCCTTGAGGCCCGCGCGGGCGCGCCGAACGGCGTCCGCGACGGCGACGACGGCCTGCTCCTGTCCGACGAGACGCTCGTGCAGCCGCTCCTCGAGCCGCAGCAGGCGGTCGGCCTCGCCTTCCATCAGACGCGCGGCGGGAATCCCGGTCCAGGCGGCGATGAGCCCGGCGATGTCGCGCTCGCGCACCACGAGATGGTCGGCGTCGCGGCCCAGGAAGTCGCTGCGCTCGCGCTCGAACTCCTCCTCCAGCCGGACGCGCTCCGCCTTCACGCGGGCGGACGCTTCGTAGTCCGCGCGCTGCGCCGCCGATTCCTCTTCCTCGCGCAGGCGGCGCACCTCCTGCTCCTTGGCGTTGAGCTCCGGCGGGAGGCTCTCGGCGTCGAGCCGCAGCTTGGCGGACGCCTCGTCGATCAGGTCCACGGCCTTGTCGGGCAGGTGGCGGTCGCTGATGTAGCGGGCGCTGAGGCGGGCGGCCGCCGCGAGCGCCTCGTCGTCGAGGGTCACGTTGTGGTGGGCCTCGTACCGGGGACGGAGTCCGCGGAGTATCTCGATGGCCTGGTCGATGGTGGGCTCGTCGAGCCATATCGGCTGGAAGCGGCGTTCGAGCGCGGAGTCCTTCTCGATGTGCTTGCGGTACTCGTCGGGCGTCGTGGCCCCGACGACCTGCAGTTCGCCGCGGGCGAGGGCCGGCTTCATGATGTTGGCGGCGTCGATGCCGCCCTCCGCGGCCCCGGCCCCCACGACGGTGTGGAGCTCGTCGATGAACAGGATGACGTCCCGCTCCGCCTGCTTCATCTCGTCGATGACCGACTTCAGCCGCTCTTCGAACTCCCCGCGGAACTTGGAGCCTGCGACGATGCCCGCCATATCGAGCGCGAGCACGCGCTTCCCGCGCAGGGACCCCGGCACGTCGCCCGCCGCGATGCGCTGCGCCAGCCCCTCGGCGACGGCTGTCTTGCCGACGCCCGCGCCGCCGATGAGGACGGGGTTGTTCTTCGTGCGCCGGGTGAGCGTCTGCATCACGCGCCGGATCTCGTCCGCCCGTCCGATGACCGGGTCGAGCTTGCCCTGCTCGGCGAGCGCCGTGAGGTCGATGGAGTAGCGTTCGAGCGCCTGGTAGTGGCTTTCGGCGCGCGGGTCGGTGACGCGATGGGCGCCCCGCACGTGCTGGAGCGCCTGGTACGCGCGTTCCTTGTCGACGCCGCGCTCCTTCAGGATTCGGGCGGCGTCGCCCCGCTCGTCCGAGAGCGCGGCGATGAAGAGGTGCTCCGCGCCGATGTAGTCGTCGCGCAGCCGCTCCTTCTCCTCGCGGGCCGACTGCAGCAGTTGCTGCGCCCTGGGAGTGGGGAATATCTGGTTCGACTCGTAGGCGAGCGACGGCGTGCGCCGTAGCGCGCTCTCGACGTCCCGGCGCACGGCTGCGACTTCCACGCCGAGGTCGCGGAGCATCTGCGCCGGCACGCTCCGCTCGTTCTCCAGGAGCGCGAGCATCACGTGCTCGACGTCCCACTGGGAGTGCTTGAAGCGGCGGACGATCTCGTAGCTCGCGCCGATGACCGCCTGCGCCTGTTCCGTGAAGTCTTCCTGCCTGAACACCATTGCGCGCCTTCTTTCTCTATCCGTTCAGCTCCAGCAGGCGTTGTTCGAGCTCGCGCACCTGCCGGTCGAGCTCCTCCATGCGGGCCCGCATCTGCAGCATCACCGCCACGCCTGCGAGGTTGATGCCCAGGTCGTCCATGAGCGACTTGATCCACCGCGCCCGGCGGACGTCGTGCGCTGAGAACATGCGGATGTTCCCTCGCGAGCGCGCGGGGTAAAGCAGCCCGATGCGCTCGTAGTACCGCAGCGTCTGCGCGTGGACGCCGACCATCCTGGAGGCGACGCTGATGACGTAGCACGGCTCGTCCTCGTCCGCGACGCTGTCGGCTATGCCGCGCCGGGCCTCCGTGAAGAACGGCTGCTCCATCACCGGCTCACCTCCTCCATGCTCAGGCCGTCTGCGCTTTCGCCTTACCGGACTCCCGCAAGCGCTCGAACAGCGCCCGCTGGTCATCCGTCAAATTTGTGGGCAGGACAACTTTCACCGTAACCAGGAGGTCGCCGTGCCCGGAGCCGCCGCGCCGCGGCATCCCCTTGCCCGTCAGGCGGAACACGCGGCCGTTCTGCGTTTCGGGAGGAATCTTGAGCGCGACGCTCTTGCCCGTAATCAGCGGCGCCCGGATCTCCCCGCCGAGCACCGCGTCGACCAGTGGAACGTCCGCCGTCATCCGCAGGTCGGCGCCGTCCCGCGTGAACACGGGGTGCGGCGACACCGTCACCAGCACGTTCACGTCGGCCTTTGCGCCGCGCCGGCCCCCGCTCGTTCCGCCGTCGACGCTGACGTGCACCCGCGAGCCGGACTCGACGCCGGCGGGAATGCTCACTTCGAGCCGCTTCCCCGCGGCGCCGGACGCTCCCGGCGGCAACTGCACCGAGCGTTTCGTTCCCGCGTAGGCTTCCTCGAGCGAGATCGTGGAGGGAACGTCGTACCGCGTCCTGCCGAACGGCTCGCCGCCCCCCGGCATGCCCTGTCCGCCGAACAGGTTCCCGAATACGTCCCCGAAGTCGCCGAAGCCCGCGCCTGTCGGTTCCCCGCGTCGGTTCTGCGCGCGGGTGAACCATGTGAACGGCGACGGCCCGGCGCCCGCGCTCGCTTGGTCGGCGTGCTTCCAGTTCGCGCCGTACCGGTCGTACTTCTTCCGCGACTCCGGGTCCGACAGCACCTGGTGAGCCTCGTTGATCTCCTTGAATCGGGACTCGGCGTCCTTGTTCCCGGGGTTGACGTCGGGGTGGTGCTTCCGGGCGAGCCGACGGAAGGCCGAGCGGATATCCTTCTCGGACGCGTTGCGGTTGACGCCCAGCGTTTCGTAGTAGTCTGCGGCCATAGCAAGCGCTCCCTCTGCTAAGTTGAGTGTATAGCTATCAAGTTTGTAGCGCAAGAGGCCGCACACCCGTGGGAGGGGGTGGGGCCGCATCTTTCGCGGGGATGGCGGAAGGGGTAGACTGCGCGCAAATCGGCCCCACGGGAGGCGCACGCCATGACCACCACCAACCTGGAGATCATCGTCGACGGCGACGGGCACATCATGGAGGACATGCAGGCCATGTCCCGGTTCCTCCCGCCCAAGTTCCGTGACAACCCCGCCCGGAACCTCAACGCCAGCATCTTCCCCCCGCTCGACCACCTGCACGCCGGCCACTTCGTCGAGACACCCGGACGCCGCGACCGCAAGGGCGCCTTCGTCGGGCCCGACGGCTGGGAGGTGTTCCTGAGCGACGTCGGCATCGACGCCACCGTCCTCTACCCCACGCAGGGCCTCTCCTACGGCAAGATCGTCAGCCGGGACTGGGCCATCGCCGCCGCCCAGGCGTACAACGACTGGCTGTACGACACCTACGTCAACCGCGACTCCCGCTTCAAGGGCGTCGGCCTCATCCCCATGCAGGAGCCCGCCGAGGCCGTCAGGGAGCTCCGCCGCTGCGTCGAGGACCTGGGCTTCGTCGGCGCGATGCTGCCCTCGTTCGGCCTGCCCGACCATCTCGGCTCGAAAATCTACTGGCCGGTGTACGAGGAGGCCGACCGCCTGCAGTGCGCCATCGCCGTGCACGGCGGCGCCCACAGCGGCATCGGGCTCGACCACATGAACGTCTACGCTCCCGTCCACGCGCTCGGGCACCCCGCCGGACAGGCCATCGCCCTCGCCGGCATGGTGTTCAACGGCGTCTTCGAGCGCTTCCCCAACGTCCACTTCGGCTTCCTCGAGGGCGGCATCGGCTGGTTCGTGATGTGCCTCGAACGGTTCGACCGCTCGCACTCCACCCACATGGAGTACCAGCTGCGCGACGACGACATGCCCGGCCCCAAGATCGGCGACAGCGTGCACGAGTACATCTGCCGCCAGATCGAGAACGACCGCCTCTTCATCGGCTGCGAGGGCGAGGAGCCCGCTATCGCGTTCGCCGTCAGCCAGGTCGGCAACAAGCCGTTCTTCTTCTCAACCGACTTCCCCCACGAGGTGACGACCGCCTCGTGCAAGGAGGAGCTGCAGGAGCTCCTCGACAACGCCGAACTCACCGACGAGGACAAGGAGGCCATCCTCCACAAGAACGCCCGCCGCTTCTACCGGCTGTAGGCGACAAGACTCCTCGACGCTAACTCCCACCACACGAGGCGACACAACCATGATCCCAACCCACCAGAACGAACGCCTGACCCAGGTCGGACCCGGAACGCCCATGGGCGAACTGATGCGCCGCTACTGGCAGCCCATCGCCGCGACCGGCGAGCTGATGGAGAAGCCGACCAAGCCCGTGCGCCTGCTCGGCGAGGACCTCGTGCTCTACAGGGACAAGTCCGGCACGTTCGGCCTTATCGACCGTTTCTGCCCGCATCGGCGCGTCGACCTCTCCTACGGCATCCCCGAGGAGCACGGCCTCCGCTGCATGTATCACGGCTGGATGATGGACGAGACGGGCCAGTGCATCGAGCAACCCTTCGAGGAGACCGTGCACCCGGACGGGCGCTTCAAGGAGAAGGTGAAGGTCGCCGGCTACCCTGTGCAGGAACTCGGCGGGCTCATCTTCGCGTACATGGGGCCGCTGCCCGCTCCCCTCATCCCGCGCTGGGAGCAGCTCACATGGGACAACGCCGTCCGCGACATCGCCATCACGGTGCTGCCGTGCAACTGGCTGCAGGCGCAGGAGAACTCTGTCGACCCGGTCCACACCGAGTGGCTGCATTTCTACTTCGGCAACTACGTCCGCAACGGCGTCGCCGCCCCCCCGGAGAGCCAGCCCAAGACCATCAAGATCGCGTTCGACGCCTTCGAGCACGGCATCATCAAGCGCCGCCTCCAGCTCGGCTTCCCCGAAGACGGGGAGGACTGGGCCAAGGGGCACCCGATCATGTTTCCCAACATCCTGTTCGTGGGCGACCAGGTGCGCACGACCACGCAGTGGCGCGTTCCCATCGACGACGAGACGACCTACCACGTGTCGTACTACGTCTACCGCCCCGCGCCCGGCTGCGACGCTCCGAAGCAGGACGTCGCCGCCTACCGCTACACGCCGCTCTACGAGCCGGACGGCCGCTTCTTCACCGGCGTCACGTTCAACCAGGACTACATGTGCTGGATCACGCAGGGCGCCATCGCCCGCCGCGACAAGGAGATGCTCGGCGAGTCCGACGTCGGCATCATCCTCTTCCGCAAGATGCTCCAGCAGCAGATGAAGGTCGTGGAGGACGGCGGCGACCCCATCAACACGTTCCGCGACCCCGCGCGGGCGGACTGCATCGAACTGCCGATGGAGAGCATCAAGCACGGCATCCTGCCCGACGGACGCTACCGCCCCGGCGAGGGCGGCGAAAGCCCCATCATCCCCATGATCGAGGAAGTCCTCCGCACCTGGGTCCCCGAACCGGTGGAAGAGACGAAGGACCTCAGCCTGTTCTAGGGAGCAATGCCTCGCAGATCAACTACTCCGGTAGTCTCAGGGAGCCGCGAGGTTGAGCTGCTCCGCAGGCTGGTTCGTCTTGGGGCTTGGCATGCGAAGGAGAACCTCTTCAACGTCGCTAGGGATCCGATGGAGCTTCTCCACGCGCTGAAGTTCGAACACACGGGGCTCAACTCCGTGAGCGAGCGGCGGCAGAATGTCGTGGAGCAGCTCTACCGCACCTTCAAGATGATGACCATCCTTGCGGGGGCGGAGTTCCTCCTCGAAAAGCACAGGGGGATTCCCCTCACCCTCGATTTCGGCCTGAGCTTTTCGAGAGCCCCGACCTTGGTGAGAGCGCTGAGCGACTGGAGGGACTTGGGACCCCCATTCAACCTTGTCGAGCGCTACCTCTACGTAACAGACAGGTTCGACATAGATAGCCGCGACAACAAGGTCGCCGCCCAAGCCTTCGCAGCCACGTCCGAAGGCAGCAACTCCGCCCTTCGGAAGAACTGCGAGCGAATCATGAGGCACCCCGCACAGCGTCGCTATGTCTTTTTCTACACGCCCAACGAACGCCCAGGCCGCCGCGATGACCTTGAGCGCCGAATGAGAGGCAAGATTCCCGAGTTTGGGAAGCAAGGCATAGAGATATGGGCCCTCTCGCATGAGGCGATCATGTAGGAGGGCCCCGAACTCTACGCCCCTAGCTCGGCAGCACCGCCACGATCTGGCACTGCATGAGCATCCCGCCGCCGAGGTCGGCGTTCTCCGCGTGGCGCGCCGGCCTGTCCTCCGGGTCGGGGAACATGGCGAGCCAGTGCGGGTCGACGTGCTCCCGCAGCGAGCGGTCCTGCAGCCGCAGCTGCATGTAGATGATGTCGTTCGGCGACCCCCCGGCGGCCTCCATGACGAGTTCGATGTTGCGGAACATCGCCTTGGCCTGTCCCGGCGCGTCCTCCGGCATCGTGTCGTTCTCCGAGTCCCGACCGCTGATGCCCGACGAGTACAGGATGTTGTCGATCTTCACGGCGAGCGAGATCGGGGCCCGGTGTCCCATCCCTGGCAAGTCAACCACCTGTCGGCGTCCCATAGCGTCCCTCCTTTGCCTCTGTTGCTGCTGCTGCTTGCTGTTCCTGGGGGCTGCTCACCCCGCCGGCTCGTCGTCGGCGATGGCGAGCGCCCCGTCCTTCTCGATGATCTGGTGGCCGCTGAACTCCATCGGCGCCTCGGCGGCCAGCAGGTACTTCGTCCCGACCACCTCCGCGACTCCGGCCATGCGCGCGCGGGCCTCGGCGGGCGCCTCCTCCGTGGCGATGCCGCGCCGGGGCCTGCCGTCGGGGCCGAGCACGTTCCCCCCGCCCGGCCCCATGCTGACGATGCAGATGTTGTGCTCGGCCTCCTCGATGGCCACCTTGTTCGTGAACGCCCGTATCGACAGTTTCGACACCGAGTAGATGCACGACCCCAGGGAATCCGTGCGCGCCTCCGGTGCCAGCGTCCCCTGCCCGAAGTTGATGATGTGCCCGCCGCCCTGCTCCTCCATGTACGGGATGGCATGCTTGGTGCACAGGAACGTGCCGCCGAGGTTGGTGCGCATCACGTTGTCGAAGAAGTTCAACTCCATGTCGCGCACCTTGTCCCAGTGCGGAAGCCCCCACTGGAAGTGCGGAACGATGCCCGCGCAGTTGATGAGCACGTCGATGCGGCCGTACGCCTCGTGCGTCTTCCGCATCAGCGACGCCACCTGCTCCTCCTCCCGCAGGTCGGTGGGCACGGGCAGCAACTCTCCCTCCAACTCCCGTATATCGTTGACCACGTTGTCCATCGGCGCGATATCGGCGACGACGACGCGGGCGCCCTCCGCCGCGAACAGACGGGCGTTGTAGCGGCCGATCCCCTTGGCCCCTCCGGTGATGATGACTACCTTGCCTTGCAGCGCCATGCAATCCCTCCCCGACCGGCGATAGCGAACGGCGGTCGAACCCGCCGCGATGATACCCCAATCGCGCTTCCGCAGTTTCCCTCCCTCCGAAAACGAGACCTTGCGCAACTCTCCGTCATTCTCGCGACCCCTCCGTCATTCCCGCGACTCCTCCGTCGTTCCCGCGACCCCTCCGTCGCCCGCGAAGGCGGGACTCCATCCCCCTTTGGTTCGTGGTGAGCCTGTCGAACCACGGGTTGCTCTCAGGCGTAGGACGGTTATGCAAGGTCTCGAAGATGGGGAGGAGGGTAGGGGAGGGCATGTCCACGCAGCAGGCGCGGGACTTGCATATTCCCCGCAGCCGTAGAGAATGGCCGCGACGGCAGGCCCGCTAAGGAGGTTCTTTCCATGTCTCGAGAAATCGACGAAATCAAGTACGAGGTGGCCATGGCCACGCGCATCATCTCCCATATGGGCCTGGCGACCGGCGTCACCGCCGCGCTCGGACACGTGAGCATGCGCGTCCCGAACCAGCCCGACAAGTTCGTGGTCAAGGGCCGAGGCTACGTCATCGACGCCCTCGAGGAGATGCAGTACTACGACATGATCGTCTGCGACCTCGATGGCTACAAGATCGACGGCCCCGCCCGTTCCACCCAGTGCTCCGAGGTCAAGATCCACTCCTGCATCTACAAGACGCGACCGGACGTCAGTTCCGTCGTGCACGTCCACCCGCGCAACGTCGTGCTGATGACCGTGCTCGGCGAGCCCATCGTCCCGATGTGCCAGGAGGGCGCGGGTATGGTCCAGCAGCAGCCCCACCCCCTCTATCCTCACACGAAGACCGTGTGGAGTGACGAGGAGGGCATGGAGCTCGCGGCGACGCTGGGCGACCACAAGTTCGCGCTGATGCAGGGCCACGGCGCCACGATGACCGGCAGGACGCCCGAGGACTCAGTCGTCAGCATGCTCCAGCTCGAAGAGCAGGCCCGCATGAACTACTGGGCGCTCGTCGCCAAGGGCTCCGACCACCCCCGCATCCCCGACGCCCTCGTCAACGAGATGAGCGACCGTCCGCCGCAGCACGAGTACCCCCACTTCAAGGAGCTCATGCGCCGCATCGGGGGCAACCCCCCGCGCGATGGCGTCTGGAACTCCTACAAGAAGAAGGTCTCCGGCGACATGATCGCCCCGTAGCCACTACCTCCTCTCCCCTCGCGGGAGAGGGCGGGGAGAGGGCGGCGCGCCACAGCGCGCATCCGTCGCCCGCGCCTTACTGTCATTCCCGCGCAGGCGGGAATCCATCCGGCCCCCTCTCCCTTCGCGGGGGAGGGCCGGGGAGAGGGCGGCGCGCCACAGCGCGCATCCGTCATTCCTGCGAAAGCAGGAACCTCGCAGCCTTGCTCCCTCTCCCCTCGTGGGAGAGGGCTGGGGTGAGGGGCAGCACGCATCCGTTCGTCCCGCGAAGGCAGGAATCCATCCGACCCCCTCTCCCGGGAAGAGGGCCGCGAAAGCGCGCGAAGAACTGCTCGCGCCCCCTTGCGCGGCGTGATATGATGCCTTGCAGTATGAGCTACTGCATCGCAATGACTTGCGCTTGTATGCGTTGGACCTGAGGGCCCAACCGTTTCGACGCGTCCTTTAGCGTTGCGCCCTTCTCGAACAAGCTGAGAAGGGCGTTTCCGTTACCTGCAACCAGGCAATCGAAGGAGAGGCAATGACCACCACCGCGCCCGTCCCCATCGTCCGAGGCGTCAAGTCCGTCGAGGAGAAGAAGCGCCTCGACTACTCCAAGGGCGTGCTGCCCTACGTCCCCGAAGAGGTCGACGACTTCGAGACCGAGGCGACCCGCTACCTCAACGGCGAGTGGCCCTCGGAGGAGCAGTTCATCATGTACCGGCTCGTGCGCGGCGTGTATGGCCAGCGCCAGCCCGACGTGCAGATGATGCGCATCAAGGTCCCCGGCGGCGCCATGACCGCCGACCAGATGGACGCCTTCGGCGACCTCGTCTCGAAGTACGCTCCCCTGAAGAAGGGGCATATCACCACCCGCGAGAACCTCCAGGTGCACTTCGTCAAGCTCGCCGACACCCCTCACGTGATGCGCATCCTCGGCGCCGCCGGCCTCGTCACCCGCGAGGCGTGCGGCAACACCGTGAGGAACGTCGCGGGCGACCCGCTCTCCGGCGTCAAGCCCGAGGAGCCCTTCTACGTCCTGCCCTACCTCACGGCCTATGCCCGCTACTTCGTGCGCCACGAGTACACCCAGGTGCTTCCCCGCAAGTGGAAGACCGCCTTCACCAGCGGCGGAGACGACAGCGTGGTGGCCGACATCCACGACCTGGCGTTCATCCCCAAGGTGCAGGACGGCGTCAAGGGGTTCGAGATGCGCGTGGGCGGCGGCACCTCCATCATGCCCCGCATCGCATGGACGCTCTACGACTTCGTGCCGGTGTCCGACTACCTCCGGGTCGCCGAGGCGGCCATCCGCGTCTTCCACAACGCCAACGAACTGCGGAAGAACAAGATGCGCGCGCGCGTCAAGTTCTACGTCGACCGCATCGGCATCGAGGCCTTCAGGGCGGAGGTCGAACAGCAACTCGAGGAGGACTGGGCCAAGGCCGACTTCGACCCCACCCCTTGGATGGAGCTCCCGCCGGAGATGATCGACGAGCCCCCGCCGCTCGTCCCCGTAACCGACGCGCCCGACGACCCCGACTTCCTCAAGTGGAAGGCGACCAACGCGCTCGCCCAGCAGCAGGACGGCTACTACGCGGTCTACGTGGCGCTCCCCTTGGGCGACATCTACGAGCGCCAGTTCCCCGTGCTGGCCGACATCGCCCGCAAGTACGCAGGCGGACGCATCCGCACCACCACCGAGCAGAACCTCCTCTACCGGTGGGTGCCGGAGGGGCATCTGCACGCGTTCTGGTCCGACCTCAAGTCGATCGGGCTCGCCGAGGACGGCGCCAACGCCATCACGGACGTCGTGTCCTGCCCGGGCACCGACAGCTGCAAGATGGGCATCACGTCGTCCATGGGCGTGGCCGACGCGCTCCGCAACTCCATCCGCGCCAACGATGCTGCGGACGACCCGCTGGTGAGCGGCTTGCACGTGAAGGTGAGCGGATGCCCCAACGGCTGCTCGCGCCACCACATCGCCAACATCGGCTTCCACGGCGCCGCGGCCAAGGGCGAGGGCGGTCAGCAGGCCCCCGCTTACGAGGTCTTCCTCGCCGGCAACTACGGCAACCTCGACCCCGTCCGCTTCGGCAAGCGCGTGAAGACCAAGGTGCCCGCCAAGCGCGTCCCCGCCTTCATGGACGACATCCTCGCCCACTACAAGAGCGAGCGGAGCGACGGCGAGAGCTTCAACGACTTCGTCGATCGCGTCGGCACTGAGCCGTTCGAGCAGTTGGCCGCCCAGTACCGCGAGGTCGGGGCTCTCAACAAGGAGAACCTCGACACCTACGTCGACTGGGGCAAGACGATCCTCTACAAGCTCGAACGCGGCGAGGGAGAGTGCGCGGTGTAGTACCATGAGGCGGCCGCTGCGGCCGGCGCAACACGTCCGAGGAGCCATCACATGCGCATCTACCCCGTGTCCTGGGAGCGTACGACCCCTACGGAAGCGCCGGACTACGCAGCCGCGCTCGGAGCCGCAGCCGAACGGTTCGTCAACGACATCGGCGAGGCGCTCGGCGCCGACCCGGTCGACGCCACCCGCGCCTTGCAGGTGCTCGAATCGCTCGGCTTCTGCTTCCAGATAGGCCAGCACACCGTGGAGCCGGAGACGGCGGAGTCGGCGGCTGACTGATGGTTGGCTCGTTCGGCGCCAGCAGCCCGCTCGTCACGTTCGTGTGCCAGTGCGCCAACTGTAACCGCGAGGATCGAACGCCGCTGCCGTACCAGGGGTTCCCGTCGTGGTTCCCGACGACCTGCCTGTCCTGCGGCGGCGAATACGCCAACGTGTTCATGGCCGCCGTTCGTCCGCAAAGCGGTTGGAGCAAGCCCGTGGGCTTCATCAGCGCCCACGAACGCAGCATCGGCGGGCGCGGCGGAGCGATCGGACCAGTCCCCGCTCCGAGGCGGTTGCCGGCTGGGGTCGGAGGGAGGTCGGATGGCCCTCTCACGGGTCAAAGCGCTTGACTACGCGGAGCGCCTCATCAACCGTCCGCGCGGCGAGACGGCGGTCAGCATCCGGCGCAACAGGAACGGCTACACGTTGCTGCACCAGGGCCGCGCGCTGACCAAGACCCACGCCTCCGGCGTCGGCGAACTGCAGGCGCGGGCCATGGCGCTTGCGCTCGGCGTCGAACTGCCGGAGGAGATCGGCGAGGAAGTGGACGCCAAGGTTGGCTCCGGCGTCCTCTACCGGGCGATAGCTGCCTCCGCGCTCGACCTCCGCCGCCCGGAGGCGCAAACCGTGCTCGAACAGCTCCTCGCCACCGCCGCTCTCCAGCGCGGCGTCTTCCGCACGATGGAGATCGGGTAGGGGGCTATCCGGCTGCGGGCACGTCAACGCCCACTCCCCCACCCCCCAATCCGCTATCATCCGACCACCGACCAATCCTATGGAGGCCGCGCCATGTCCAACCTCGAACTCTCCTTCGCCATCACCGCCTACGACCGCGTCATGCCCATGATCTCCGGCGAAGTGAAGCCCGACGGCGTCGAGCTCGACTACAAGGGCATGCCCGGCGCGGTGCCTCGCGTCTTCTACGAGCAGATCAAGTTCCACCGATACGACGTCTCCGAGATGTCCATGTCGTCGTACCTGCGCATGCGGCCCCTCGGCTTCCCGTACCGCATGCTCCCCGTCTTCCACAACCGCACCTTCTCCTACACCAACGTCTACATCCGCAGGGCATCCGGCATCCGGCAGGACCACCCTGAAGACCTCAAGGGCAAGCGGTTCGGCATCGGCGACTACCAGCAGTCCGTCGGCCTGTGGACGCGCGGCATCCTCAAGCTCGAATGGGGCGTCGAGCCCGAGGACATGACCTGGTTCATGGAGCGCAGCGAGCACTACAGCCACACCGGCGCCTCGCGCGACGCGGGCCTCGGCCTCCCCGAACGTCTCGACCTCCGCCACGCCACGACCGACTTCAGTTCGATGTACCTCGACGGCGAGCTCGACGCCTCCATCGGCATCGGTTCCGTCCGCGGCTCCGGCATCGACCGCGTGCAGAGCCGCGACCTGCGGAACGACCCGGAGTTCCCGACGCTGTTCTCCGACCCCAAGGCGGAGGCCGTGCGCTTCTTCAAGAAGCACGGCGTCTTCCCGCCCCACCACGTAACGGTCGTCCGCGAGAGCATCCTCGAAGAGCATCCGTGGGTCGCCGTCAGCCTCATGGAGGCGTTCGAGACGTCGAAGCGCATCGCCATCGACCGCGTCCGCTCCCTGCCGCCGACGCTGTTCGTGTTCGGCCCGCAGTTCCAGAAGGAGGTCGACGACGTGTTCGGTCCCGACCCGTTCGCCTACGGCATCGAGGCCAACGCCAAGGCGTTCGACATGGCCCAGCAATTCTCGATGGAGCAGGGCCTCAGCCCCGCCAAGCAGCCGTGGGACGAGATCTTCCCGGAGGAAGTGTTCTACCGCGAGGAACGCTCCTCGCAGGGAGCGCACTAGCTGCTCTCTCCCCACAGGAGTGGGGAGATGCCCCGCAGGGGCAGAGGGGCTACACGTACGCCCGGCGAGGGGTGAGGAGCATCAGCAGCGCGGCGCCGGCCCACATGGCGGTCAGCGCCCACAGCGGCAGCGTGTAGCTGCCCGTCGACTGGTACACCGCGCCCGCCATGATCGGCCCGCCGAGGCCGCCCCCGGCCTGCGCCGCCATCACGTACCCCCGGATCGTCGAGTACGAGCGGCGCCCGAACAGTTCGCCGAGGATCGACCACATCAGCGGGTAGAGGCTGCTCGACGCCGACAGCAGGGCGACCGCTGCCCACAGCGACGGACCCCCTCCTCCGACGTTCAGCAGCAGCACGCCGGAGCCGACGAACAGGCACGCCACTCCGCCCACCGGAAAGCGTCCGAGACGGTCGGCCAGCGCCCCGACGGCGACGATGGTGACGACGCTGCCGAGCGCCCAGCCGGTGAGCATCAGCGCGCCTTCCACCTCGGTCATGCCTTTCCACACCATCACCGGCACAAAGTGGATGCCGAGCGCCGACATCGCCCCGCCGAACAGCGTCGTGGTCGCGGCCATCATCCAGAAGGTGGGCGTCCGCAGCGCCTGGCGCGCCGTCAGCCCCGCCAGGGCGGCCGGTTCCGCGCCCGGCGACCGGCGAGCAGGCGCCTCGCCGTCGGGGTGCAGCCCCATCTCCTCCGGCGCGTCGCGGCTCGCCAGCGCCGTCGGCAGCCCCAGCCCGACGATGACCGCCGCCGCGAGCACAGACGCCTGCCGCCATCCCCAGGCGTCGATGGCGAACGCCAGCCCGGCGATGATGGCCAGCGACCCCAGCCCGGAGCCGCCCTGCATGAGCGAGAACGCCGTCGACTTGTACCGGTTGAACCAGTTGTTGATGACGCCCGACGACGCGTTGAACGCGATGTTCAGCATCACGAGGCTGATGGGCCCGACGAACACGACGAACGCGAACACGGCGTTGGGCGACCCCGCAAACAGGCAGTAGCCCGCCGCTCCCGTAATCACGCTCCAGATCAGCACGCGCCGCGGTCCCCAGCGGTCCATCAGCATCCCGCTCACGGGCGCCGACAGCCCTCCGACCACGCCTCCGACCGCGAACATGAGCGACGAGAGGCTGCGGTTCAGGCCGAGCGTCTCCTCGAGCGGAATGACGAACAGCGTGTTGCCGAACACGTAGACGCCGTTGCCCGCCGACCGCGGCCCGAGCATCAGGGCGACGATCCGCCACCCGTAGAACCCGGACCGCGCCCGCGCTATCGTCCCTCCCCACATGAGTGGGAGGGTAGCACGCGCTGCGCGCCCTCCGTCGCCCGCGCAGGCGGGAATCCATCCGGCCCCCTCCCCCGAAGTCGGGGGAGGGCTGGGGTGGGGGCTTGCGCGAGAAGCGCGCATCCTGTCTCCCCCCGAGGGGGAGATGCCCGAAGGGCAGAGTGGGCGAATCCGTCATTCCCGCGCAGGCGGGAATCCATCCGGCCCCCTCCCCTGAAGTCGGGGGAGGGTTGGGGTGGGGGTTTGCGCGCGACAGCGCCCTCCGTCATTCCTGCGAAAGCAGGAATCTCGCCTCCTTTCTCCCCCTGAGGGGGAGATGCCCGAAGGGCAGAGAGGGCGGCGCGAGAAGCGCGCGTCCCGCCCTCCCCACAAGAGGGGGGAGGGTCGCCGCGCCGAAGGCGTGGCGGGGAGAGGTTCGAAGAGAGCCCCGCGCCCACGCAATGCCCGAATTTAGGGTAACGTTATCGCGATGCGCGCCGCCCTTGCCCCCCGGTTCGAGTTCCTCACCGTCCTCCGCCGGCGTTACTACCGGCGGTACTGGCTCGGCCTCGTCGCCAGCGTGACGTCGCACCAGGCGTTGCTTCCCGCGCAGGGATGGCTGGTGTACGACATGACGGGCGAGGAGGTCGCCCTCGGCTTCGTCGCGGCGGCCCAGGCCGTGCCGGCCATCGTCTTCAATCTCGTGGCCGGCGCGCTTGCCGACCGCCTTGACCCCCGGCGGCTGATCGTGATCGGCGAGGGGTTTGCCGGCCTGACCATCGCGGCCCTCGCCACGCTCGTCCTGCTGGAGCGCGTCGAGGTCTGGCACATCGTGGCTTCCGCGTTCCTCATCGGCGTCTCGACGTCGCTCGACCAGCCGGCGCGCCGCGTGATCTGGCCGGTGCTCATCGAGCGCAGCCAGTTCATGTTCGCCACGGCGCTCAACCAGAGCGTGTGGAACGGCACGCGGGTGTTCGCCCCGATGGTCGCGGTGGCGCCCATCGCGATCGTGGGCGCGCTCACCGGCGACTTCCGGCTCGGCGCGGCGTTCGCCTTCTACCTGATCGCCGCCGGGTTCGCCGCCATGGCCGTCGCCATCGTCACCATCGCGCTGCCCGACATGAAGCGCGCGACGGGGCGCACGGTGCTCCACGACATCGCCGACGGGCTGCGGTTCGTCGCCCGTAACCGCATCTTCCTCCTGCTGCTCATGATGAGCTTCGCCATCGGCTACTTCGGCCTGTCGTACCAGTGGCTGCTTCCCGCCTACGCAGCAGACGTGCTGGGGCTCGGCCCGGACGGGCTGGGGCTCCTCCACACGGCGAGCGGGGTCGGAGGGCTCATCGGCATCTTCCTGTCGGCGTCGTACGGTCAACAGCAGAGCCGGGCGCTGATGCTCGCCGGCGGGGCGGGTCTGCTGGGCGTGTGCGTTCTGATGCTCGGCCTGAACGGAGCGGTGCAGTGGTACTGGCTGGCGCTCGCGATGGCCGCCGCCAGCGGCGGGCTCTACGCGGTGTTCCAGACGGCCTCGAACACGCTGCTCAACCTGCTGGTGCCGACGGAGTACCGGGGTCGAGTGATGGGCCTGCGCGGCGTGATGTGGAGCCTCGCCCCGCTGGGCGCTCTGCAGGCGGGATTCCTCGCCTCCTACACGAGCACGCCCTTCGCCATAGCCGTGGGCGGCGGCGCGGTCATCGCCGTTACGGCGCTCGCTTTCGCGTTCAGCGCCCAGCTGCGCGGCATCCACCGCCTCGTCGAGGAAGCCAACGCCCGCGAGGCGGCTATGCGCCCCGCCGGCTAGAAACCGCTAGGGGAGCTCCGCTAGTCATTCCCGCGGAGGCGGGAATCCAAGAGTGCGCGGGCAGCGCACACGGTGAGGAGCGGGGCTGCGCTACGGGTTACGCAAGCGCCCCCTCCGGGGGAGATGCCCGAAGGGCGGAGAGGGGCCCGCCCTTGCGAACTTGCCCCCCGCAGGCGATACTCACTCTGCCCAACATACCTTGGAGAGGAGAATCCATGGCGCGAAAAGTCATCCACATTCCGGGCAACTGGCACTCTGGTCAGCCCATTCCCCCGGCCACCAAGACCGGCCCCGTCGTAACCTCCGGCGGCGTCAGCGGCCTGAACCCCGACACCAACGAGATGCCCTCCGACCTCACCGAGCAGGCGACGTGGGCCTTCGAGCACATCCGGCGCATCATGGCCGAGGCCGGCGGGACCACCGACGACATCTGCCACATGAACGTCTACGTCAAGAGCCGCGACATCCGCCCGCTCGTCAACGAGCAGTGGGTCGCCATGTTCCCTGATGAGGAGAACCGACCGACACGCCACACCATCCAGTACGACGCGCTCGCCGGCGGCATGGAGCTGCAGATCCAGTTCACCGCCTACGTCGGCGGGTAGGCAGGAGGCGGTCATGGCAGTCGACGAATGGGTCGAGCGCCTCGGCAAGCTCGATACCTGCGCCGTCTCCGACGCGCAGGACAAGCTCGGCATCAAGGGAACGGTCATCGGCATCCTCCCGCTCTATGAGACGGGACGCATCGCCGGCAGGGCCGTCACGTTCAAGCTGAAGTCGAAGGGCAACGAGACCACCACCCGCCACCTCGGAACTACCGCCGTCGAGTCCGCCGACCCCGGCGACATCATCGTGTGCGACCACCGGGGCAGGACCGACGTCGCCGGTTGGGGCGGCATCCTCTCCACCGCCGCCAAGACGCGCGGCGTCGCCGGCGTCATCATCGACGGCGCCTCCCGCGACGTCGACGAGGCGAAGGGCCTCGGCCTGCCGCTGTTTGCCCGCGCCGCCGTCCCGCTTACGGCGAGGGGGCGCATCGTCGAGGAGTCCGCGAACGAGGTCATCGAGATCGGCGGCGTCTCGCTCGCGCCCGGCGACTACATCATCGCCGACAACAGCGGCGTCGTCGTGGTGCCCCAGGACCGCGTCGCCGAGGTCGTCCCCGAGGCCGAGAGCATCGTCGCCCGCGAGCAGGCGATGGCCGCAGACGTGATGGCGGGCAAGTCCGTCGTCGAAGTGATGGGAATCAACTACGAGCAGATGCTCGCGCGCTAGGAGCAGTTATGACGCAGACAGCAACCCGCCCGGACGCCGACCTCATCGAAGGGATGCGCGCATTCGGGACCGCAACCATCCACGAGGCCGGAGGCCAGATCGGCGCGCTCCCCTCCTACATCAAGCCCGTCAACCCCAACTGGTCCATCTGTGGGCCCGCCCTCACGGTGCTCTCCCCGCCCAAGGACAACCTCTGGCTGCACCGGGGCATCTACCACGCCCAGCCCGGCGACGTGATGGTCGTCGACACCGGCCTCTTCCACGAGGCGGGCTACTTCGGGGAAATCATGTCCCACGCCTCCAAGCAGGTGGGCATGGAAGGCCTCGTCATCGACGGCTGCGTCCGTGACGGCCAGCTGCTCGAAGACCTCGAAGCCAGCGGAGAGGGCATCCGAGTCTTCGCCGCCGGACTCTGCATCCGGGGCACGTCCAAGAACTTCGACGCCTACGGCGCCGTGAACATCCCCATCCGCGTCGGCGAGATATGGGTCTTCCCCGGCGACCTCATCGTGGGCGACCGCGACGGCGTGGTGGTCGTCCCCCAGGCGCGCATCGCCGAGATCACCGAGAAGTCCCGCGCCCGCGAGGAGAAGGAAGCAGGCACCATCGCCTCCCTCAAAGAGGGCAAGCGCTCCGTCGACCTCTACGGCTGGGGTATGACCGGACGCCCGAGCTAGCCCCCGGCGCAACCCCGCGCGAAACGTGAAGGGACCGCTCCTCGAGGGGCGGTCTCTTCATCGTGTGGTCAGCGCTGTAGAGGGGGAATGCTGCTCAGTTCACCCGGTTCCGCACGCCTCTGCCTTCCAGCGCGTCGCGCACGGTGCGGGCCGCCTTGGCGCGCATCTCAACCTCCGACTCCTCGCTGTAGAAGGCCGAGTGCGGCGTGTAGACGAGCCGTTCGCGGATCCACTCCTCGCCCGCGCGCCACGCCCGTATGAGGCCGGGCTCCGGAGAGGGCGGCTCCACAGGCAGCACGTCCAGCCCCGCGGCCGCGACCGTTCCCTCGCGCATTGCGGCCTCCAGCGCGTCGACGTCGATGACCGCCCCGCGCGAGGTGTTCAGCACCGTCGCGCCCGGCTTCAGCGAGGCGAAGAACTCCGCGTTCGCCATCCCCCGCGTCTCCGCCGTGAGCGGCGTGTGGAACGTGACGATGTCGGACTCCGCGAGCAACTGCGGCAGCTCCAGCCGTCGCAGACCGAGCGCCTTGTCCGTGCCGTCGGGAACGTACGGGTCGTGGAAGGCGACCTGCAGGCCGAGCGCGGCGGCGCGGCGCGCGACCGCCGTGCCGATGCGCCCCAGCCCGATGATCCCCAACCGCTTGCCCGCGAGCCGGTAGAGCGGCGCAGCGCCCGACCATCCCCAGCGCTCGTTGCCGGCGCGCATGTTGTCGTTGTACCGAACGATGCCCCGTGTGATGGCCAGCAGCAGCCCTATCGTGTGGTCGGCCACCTCGTCGGTGCAGTAGTCTGGCACGTTGCACACGGCGATGCCGCGCTCGCTCGCCGCGTCGATGTCGACGATGTCGAAGCCCACGCCGATGCGGATGATGAGCCGGCAGGCCCGGAGCCGCTCGACGACGGCCCTCGTGATGGGAACGCGCCACGTCATAACCGCGTCCGCGTCCCGCAGTTCCTCGCCGAGCGCTTCACCGCCCTCCGCGCTCCACGGAACGAGGTCGATGCCGCCGCCCAACTCCCGCCGCTCGATGGCGTACTCCGGGTCCATGTGGTTGGGAGAGATGCGGACGACGGGCCTGGGCATGGCGGGGCCTCCGGTTGAGCGGGATGCGCCCGCCACTATAGCGCAACCCCGCTCCCGTCCTGGCCTCCGAGGGAGCGCCAGCGCCGATAGACGGCTCACCCGGCGGCCGTATCTCCTTCCGCCGGCCCCCCGCGGGGTGATACAAACGCCCTACCTTCACAGGAGGAGGGCGTCATGGCCAAGAAAGTCATCATCGGGCTGGTTATCCTCGCAGCCGTCACAACCATCATCATCAACGTCGGCTTTCTAGCAGGACGCTTGCGCCGATAGACAACTCACCCGGCAGCCGTACCTCCTTCCGCCAGCCATCGTGGGGTGATACAAACACGCTACTTCGCAGCAGGAGGACGTCGTGGCCAAGAAGGTCATCATCGGGCTGGTTATCCTCGCGGTCGTCATAACCATCATCATCAACGTCGCATAGCGACCTACCGGGGAAGCGGCAGCACGATCGACGCGTCGCCGAGGTACAGATAGTCGCCGCGCAGGACGCGCATGAAGAGTTCGTGCGTGAGGTCGAGGTCGACGCGGTTGTAGTCCACCAGCCGCTGGGGCGCCTCCCGCCACGCCTGAGCGTTCTGCCGGTGGTCCCACGGGACTTTCTCCTCGCCGAAGGTGTACAGGGAGAGGCGGTCGAGGCTGATGCGGTGTCCGGCGGCGAACGTGATCTCCGCCAGCAAGTCGTAGTGCCGCCGCACTACGAGCCCCTCACCGAGCGTCGCGCGCATGCAGTAGTCGAGCATCGGCAGGTCGAACCGGGCCCCGTTGAACGTTACGACCGGGCCGTCGAATTCCGCGAGAAGTTCGCGGAGTTGCGCGAGGCTCGCGGGCTCCGCTGTGTACATGCCGTACGAGCCGCCGGTCCGCGTGCCGGTCAGCAGCAACTGGAATCCCTTGGGGAAGTTGTTCATCGACCCGCCCGACGTCTCGACGTCGAGGGCCATGAAGTCGCCGGCGTCCATGTGCGAATGGTAGCCCCTGCCGCCTCCCCGCGCCTCCCTCCTGCCTTTCTCACGCCCCTTCCGTCATTCCCACGCCCCTCCGTCATTCCCGTGCAGGCGGGAATCTCGCCCCTGTTCCCTCTCAGGGAGATGCGCCCGAAGGGTGGAGGAGCGCGCGTAGGCGTGGATCCTTGCTCGCCGGAAACGCAGGCGCTGAGGCTAGTTGGCTTGGTAGAACGGGCCACGCTCAATCAGTCCGGCGGCCCACAGGAGCACCAGGACGGCGATAACGAGTCCCAGGACCACGAGCGCCAGCAGGCCGGCGCCCAGCGCGGTCGCCAGTAGTCGTTCCCAGAGGCTGAGTCGCTCCACCGTTTCTCTCTCCGGTCGATTATGCGGCGACTCTACCAGCTAGTGGGTATAGTCGCCTGCCTGGCGCAAGAGTGAATCCTGCGGAAGACGATTGACGCAATGCTAAGGGGACTGGACAACGCCGGGCGCAGGGGCATAAAGTTGGCCCGACAACCGAAGACTCTCGGCGCGCGCCTTGCAAGGCATCCGTGAAGCCGGTCAAAGTCCGGCGCTGGCGCGCAACGGTAGGCCCCAACGAAGGGGCGAGCCCGACCCGGAGCGCCGAGAGCCGCGCCCCCGCGCTTGCTGGGGGACGGGCGCCGCAGCATCTATGCAGCCCCTGTCCCCGGCGGACAGGGGCGTTTTCGTAGGTCGGAAGAAGGAAGTAAGGAGGCAGCAATGCAGGAGTTGCAAGCCCACCCGATGCGCGGCGCGTTTCCCAGGGGGCCGTTGGAGGCCCTGACGCCGCGACGCATCCCGGACGCCGTTCTCCGCGAGGCGGTCGCGCCCGGCGTATTCGTCGCCCTCATCCTGGCGTCGAACTACGCCCTCGCCGCGCTGCCGAACGTCAAGCTGTTCGACCTCCTCGTGTTCGTCGCCGGGTACACGCTCGGACTCCGGCGGGGCATCATGGTGGCGGTCGCCGCCTGGCTCGTGTACGGACAGATCAACCCGTGGGGCGTGGCGCACGCGCAGCTGCTCGTTACCCTCATGGCGTCCGAGACGCTTTACGCCGTAGCGGGCGCCGTCGTCCGTCGACTCATAGCGCCGGAGCGCATCACGCTCCGGCCCGGCATGGTCTCGCTGGCGTTCCTGCTCCCCGCGCTTCTGGCGACGCCGCTGTACGACGTTCTGACGAACGTGTACACCGGTTACCACTGGGCGGCCATGACCGGTGGCGGCGAGTACGCCCGCTGGATAGGCGTCGCACTCTTCAATCCCGGCGCGCTGTTCTTCATGGCCGTGCACGTTGGCGCGAACGCCATTCTCTTCCCCGTGTTCGGCCCGCCGCTGATTCGGGGCGCGGAACGCGTCAAGGAACGGCTCGCGTGACGCTAGCATCGATTGCCCGCTTCGCCTTCATCCTGCTTCTGCTCGCCGCAGCGGCGCTTGCTCCTGTCGCCTGCGCTGAGGACGACCCCGCGCCAACGCCGGAGCTCATCGCCGCAAGCCTCCTCATCGAGGCCGACCCTTCATCGCCCGAGTGGTTCAGGGACCTCAGCGTCGAGAAAGGCGTCGACGGCTATGAACTGCTCGAGGCGGCGACCGGCGGCGAGGTCGAGGCGGAGTGGTACCCGCAGTACCGCAGCCACTTCGTGAAGGCGATCCAGGGCGTCGCGCCGGAAGGCGCCGACTTCTGGGGCGTGTTCGTGTGGAATGAGACGGCGAACGACGGCGCCGGCGCGTGGGAGCCTCTGCCGATAGGCGCCGACCTCTTCTCCGTGAAGGACGGTCACGTCATGGCCTGGGCCCTCGTCGCCTACAACCCCGACGCTCCCCAACTCCCCCAGGCCCAACCGTAAATCCGCCCTCCCCCGTCGGGGGAGGGTCGCACGCCGTAGGCGCGCGGGGAGAGGGCAGCGCGCACCCCGCGCCCCAGCAGAGTGGGGGGACAGCCCCGAAGGGCGGGAGGACGCGCCGGGGCGTACACTGTGGCGGTGAGCGCTATGCCGAACCGCGCGATCTACATGGACCACGCTGCCACGACGCCTGTTTCACCGGAGGCCGCGGAGGCGATGGCCCCCTTCCTCTCCGGCGCCTACGGCAACGCGTCGAGTCTCTACGCGCTCGGCCAAGAGGCGCGGAGGGCCATCGACGGGGCGCGCGAGCGCTGCGCCCGTGTTATCGGCGCGCGACCCGGCGAAATCGTCTTCACCAGCGGCGGCACGGAGTCCGACAACGCCGCCATCATGGGTTCCGCCATCGCGCTGAAGGAGCGGGGACGCCACGTCGTTACAACGAAGATCGAGCACCACGCCGTACTCCATGCAGTCGAACTGCTCGAGACGCTCGGCTGGGAAGCGGCGTACGTGTCGCCCGGACGCGACGGCGTCGTCCGCCCCGAGGACGTGCTCGCCTCGGTGAGGCCTGACACGACGGTGGTGAGCGTCATGCTCGCCAACAACGAGATAGGCACGGTGCAGCCGGTTGCGGAGACAGCCCGGCTGGTGAAGGAGCGCGCTGAGGCGGAGCGACGACCCATCGTCGTCCACACCGACGCGGTGCAGGCGGCGGGCGCCATTCCAATCGACGTCGACGCGCTCCGCGCCGACCTGCTGTCGCTGTCGGCGCACAAGTTCAACGGCCCCAAGGGCGTGGGCTTGCTCTACGTGCGGCGGGGGACCCCGCTCACGCCCACGCAGGTCGGCGGCGGCCAGGAGCGCGGTCGCCGGGCCGGCACCGAGAACACGGCGGGCATCGTCGGCATGAGCGTCGCGCTCGAACTCGCCGAGCGCCGCAGGGAGGAGCGCGCCGCGTACTGCGCGCATCTGCGGGACCGCCTGCTGTCCGGCATCCTCGAACGTGTTGACGGAGTCGAGGTGAACGGCGACCGCGACGCCCGGCTGCCGGGCAATTTGAACGTGTCGCTCGCCGGCGTGGAGGCCGAGCCGCTGCTGATGGCGCTCGACGTGGCGGGGATTGCGGCGTCGAGCGGCAGCGCCTGCACGGCGGGGTCGCTCGAGCCGTCGCACGTGTTGCTCGCCCTTGGACGGTCGCAGGATATGGCGCGCAGCAGCCTGCGCCTCACGGTCGGCCCGGAGAACACCGAGGAAGAGGTCGACTACGTGGTGGATACGCTCGAGCGCCTGGCGCCGAAACTCCGCTCCCTCGCGCGCGGTTGACTGCCCGCATGGATGCCGAGGGGAGGAACGGGCCTGCGGCCGCCCGCGTGATGCTGCCCCGGCGGCTGTTCCATCTTGGGGCCGGAACGATCATGGCCCTCGGCGTGCTTGCCTTGCCGGAGCGCGCGGCGGAATGGGCGCTGCTCGCCGCAAGCCTGCTGATGATCGCGTTCGAGCTCGTCCGCGCGGCGGCGCCTGGCGCAAACGACGCAGTCGTGCGCCTCCTGCCGCTGTTCAAGGACGCCGAACGCGGACGGATAACCGGCGCGACTTTCATGACGCTCGCCGCGGCCTTCGTCGTGTTCGTGTTCGAGCGTGATACGGCGGCGCTGGCGCTCCTCTTCCTCGCGGTGGGCGACCCGTGCGCCGCGCTCGTTGGCGTGCGCGACCGCCGCCTGCGGGTCTTCGGCAAGTCGCTGCTGGGCACGGTGGCGTTCGCCGTCGCCGCGACGGCGGCGGGCGCGCTGGCGTCGCTTCACCCCGACGTGGCGTTCACGTGGATCCTGGCCGCAGGCGCCGTGGTCGCGGCGCTGGTGGAGCTGGCGCCGCTGCCCATCGACGACAACATCACGGTCCCCGTGGCCTCCGCAACCACGATGGCGGCCCTCGCCTTGGCGTAGACTAGGGCCATGGCCGCGTGATTCCCCATGCCCAACCAGCTCATCAACGAAACGTCGCCCTACCTGCTCCAGCACGCCCACAATCCCGTGGACTGGCTCCCGTGGGGGCCGGAGGCGTTCGCGCGCGCAGCGGCCGAGGACAAGCCCGTCCTCGTCTCCATCGGCTACGCCGCCTGCCACTGGTGCCACGTCATGGAGCGAGAATCGTTCGAGAACGACGCCATCGCCAGCAAGATGAACGAGCTCCTTGTCGCCGTTAAAGTCGACCGCGAGGAGCGCCCCGACGTCGACGGCATCTACATGGAGGCCGTGCAGCGCATTCACGGACATGGAGGCTGGCCCCTCAACGTATTCCTCCTCCCGGACGGACGCCCGTTCTACGGCGGCACCTACTTCCCCCCGACCGACCGGGCTGGCATCCCCTCGTGGCCCCGTGTCATCGACGCCGTCGCCGATGCCTACCACGGGCGGCGCGACTCCGTGCTCGAGAACGCCCGCATCCTCACCGAGAGCATCCGCGCGTCCGCACGCATGGAACTGCCCGACGAGTCGATCGCGGAATCGACGCCTGCCGACGCCTGCCGTGCGCTCGAGGGGTTGTTCGACGCCGAGCACGGCGGGTTCGGCGGCGCCCCCAAGTTCCCGCAGTCGATGCCGCTTGAGTTCCTCCTCCGCCACTACGCCCGAACGGGCGAGGAGAGCGCGCGGGAAATAGTCGAAGTCTCGCTCCAGCGCATGGCCGCCGGCGGCATCTACGACCACCTCGGCGGAGGCTTCGCCCGCTACTCCACCGACGCCTTCTGGCTCGTGCCTCACTTCGAGAAGATGCTCTACGACAACGCCCTGCTGGCGTCGCTCTATCTCCAGGCGCACCAGGCGACCGGCGACCGGCGCTATCGGCTCGTCGCGGAGGAGACCCTCGACTACCTCCTGCGCGACCTCCGCCATCCCGACGGCGGATTCTGCTCGTCGCAGGACGCCGATAGCGAGGGCGTCGAGGGAAAGTATTACGTGTGGACGCAGGCCGAGATCGAGCGCCTGCTGGACGACGGCGCGCCCGCATTCATCCGCTACTACGGCGTAACTCCCTACGGCAACTTCGAGGGCCGCAACATCCTCAACGTCCCCGGCAGCCCGGCCTCCGTCGCGCCGGAGCTGGGCATGAGCCCCGACGAACTTATCGAACGCCTTCGCCCGATGCGCGCCGCGCTACTGACGGAGCGCGCCGGGCGTATCCCCCCGGCCACCGATGACAAGGTTCTGGCCGGGTGGAACGGTCTCGCGCTCCGCGCGCTCTCCGAGGCCGCCTTCGCCCTCGACCGCCCGGACTACCGGGAAGCCGCCGAGCGCAACGCCGACTTCCTCCTCCGCGAGTTGCGCGGCGACGGCGGCCGCCTGCTGCGCTCCTGGAAGGACGGACGCGCGCATCTCACCGGCTACCTCGAGGACTACGCGCTGCTCATCAATGGCCTGCTGTCGCTCCACGCCGCGACGTTCTCGCATCGCTGGCTCGCGGAGGCCCGCGATCTCGCCGCCGACATGGTCAGGCTCTTCTGGGACGTTTCCGCCGGCGTGTTCTACGATGTGGGGACTGACCACGAGGAGCTGATCGTGCGCCCGCGAGACACGTTCGACAACGCCGTTCCAAGCGGCGGGTCTGCCGCCGCCGAGGCGCTGCTCCGGCTCGCCGCCATCACGGGCGACCAGGAGCACGTCGAAAAGGCCGAGCGCCTGCTCCGGGGCATTGCGCCGCTTGCGGCCCGGCATCCGCTCGGCTTCGGCAACTGGCTGCGCGCCATCGAACTGCGCTTGGCCCGCCCCACGGAGATAGTCATCGCCGGCGACCCTTCGCAGGAAGGGACGCGCGCCCTGCTAGCCCCCGTGCGCGAGCGCTACATGCCGACCGCCGTCTTCCTCGGCTTGCAGGACGGCGACCCCCACTACTTCCCCACTCCGCTGAGCGAGGGCCGGAGCGCCGCCGCGCCGACCGCGTACGTGTGCCACGGCTACGCATGCGACCTGCCGGCGAGCGACCCTGCAACGCTCGCAGGCCAGTTGGACGGGTGATCCATGCCTGAACGGGGCTTCTGGTACAGAACGGCTATCGTGCTCATTGCCCTGAGCGCGGTGGTCTTCCTCTTCAACGCGTTCGGACGCATCTGGGACTTCCTGGGCGACCTGCTGCTCATCTTCTTCCTCGCCTATATCGTCGGGTCGCTGGTGATTCACATGGTCAACGGCGTTATGCGCGTGCCGCACATGAGGCGCCCCGTCGCCATCCTGATCGTGTACGCCGTGCTCATCACCGGCGTCGCCATCCTGGGCTTTCTCGTCATTCCGACGCTCGTGGACCAGGTGAACGACGTGGCCGAGGCCGCGCCGGAATACATCGACCGCGGGCCGGAGTACATCGCGTGGGTCGAGGGCCAGCTCCTGCGCGCAGGCGTCGACCTCGACATCCAGAACCGCGTGCAGCTGGAGTCCCTGAGCGAACTGGCCGACGACGCCGTCCTCCTCGCGGCCGACAACGCCGGGCGGATACTCCAGGGCCTCGTGTCCATCATCTTCGCCACGTCGCTGGTCATCGTCATTTCGTTCTACATCGTGCTGGACGGCGGCCGGCGGCTCTACGAGTCGCTCAAGGTGCTGCCGCCGGCCGCGGAGCAGGAGGCGCGGTACGTGCTGCGCACCATCGACGACACGTTCTACGGTTACGTGCGGGGGATGCTGCTGATTTCGTTGATCTACGGCGTCGGCACGGCGGCGGTGATGACGTGGACGGGGCTGCCCGCCGCGCTGCCGGTGGCGCTGGTGTCGAGCGTTCTGCTCGCCGTGCCGTTCGTGGGCGACTGGCTGGCCCTGATCCTGCCGCTGACCGTGGCGGCCGTGGCCGGGGACTTCATCACCCTCATCACGGTCGCGGCGGTGCTGCTGTTCATCCAGCAGGTGATGCTGAACCTGCTGACCCCGCGCATACTGGGGCACGCCGTGCGGATGCCCGCGATGCTGGTGATAGTCGCCGTGGTGCTCGGCGCGCGTCTGGCCGGCATTTCGGGCGCGCTGCTGGCCGTGCCCACGATGGGCGTAATCCACGGACTGGCCGTGCACTACGGCATGCGCATACGGCAGCGGCGCGAGGAGCGTGAAAGGGCCGCCAGCGAGGAGCGCGAGGAGGCCGCGCGCGAGGCTGCGGAAGCCGAGGCCGCCCTGGCCGCCGAGGAAGCCTCCGCTAACGGCGACCCCGGCGAGCGCATCGCTCCCGTCTGGTCCGAGCAGGGCATGCCTCCCTGCTGACCCCCCCCAGGAATAGGGGCGGGGAGCCTTACGCCTCCGCGTAACCGATGAGCTTGTAGGCGAGCTTGGCGGCGGTATAGGCGCAGGACTCCGGCCCTTCCCCCGGCGACAGTTCGACGACGTCGAACCCGACGATGCGCCTGCGCGACGCCACGGCGCGGAGCAGCCGCAGCCCCTCCCACCAGCCGAGTCCTCCCGGCTCCGGCGTGCCCACGGCGGCCATGAACGACGGGTCGAACGCGTCGAGGTCGAACGAAACGTACACGTCGTCGCTCAGCGCGCCCACGATGGCGTCGGCGTCGGTAATCGGCTCCGGGCCGCGGGGAAACAGCGGTACGCCGCGCTCCGCCGCGAACGCGGCCTCGTCGGCGGTCATGCTGCGCACGCCCACGATTGCGGCCGGCGCGTGGTCGAGCATCCTGCGCGTCGCGCAGGCGTGACTGTGCCGTGAGCCCTGGTATTCGTCTCGCAGGTCCGCCTGCGCGTCGAACACGAGAACGCTCAGACCGGGATGACGCGCCGCCAGCGCCGCTACCGCGCCGGAAGAGATGGAGTGCTCCCCGCCGAGCATCGCCACGCGTTTGCCAGCGTCGGCGCACGCGCCGACGGCCTCGGCCACGCGCTCGGCCATCGCGCCGGGACCGCCGAGGGCGGGTTCGAGCGGGGCGGCGGTATGGATGCCGGCGCTGCATGGCTCGAACCCGAGCTCGGCGTCGTAGTCCTCCATTTCGGCGGAGGCGCGGATAATGGCGGCGGGGCCGTCCTGCGTTCCCTTCCGGTAGCTTGTCGTCGCCTCGTAGGGCACGGGCAGCGCGACCCACGCGGCGCGCTCGAACGAATGCTCGACGGGGTCGAGCGCCAGGAACGTGGGGGGCGTCGTGGGCCACTGGCCGGGAATCACGGGGCGCCTCCGGCGGGCTAGACGCGCTGGCGAACGGCCTCGCGCTCGGTCTCGACGACCTGCCTGGCCGTGGCGGACTCCAGGTGCTCGAGGCCGCGGTCGAGCACCCACGAGCGCACGTCGTCGATGCCGAACAGCTCCCGCACCTCCCGCAGCGCCTGCTCCGCGTCGAACTCCTTGCACGAGAAGACGTCGATGTTCACGTAGCCGCGGTCCGGGAACGTGTGGACGCTGATGTGGCTCTCCGCGATGATGACGAACCCGGACACGCCCCAGTCCTCTGGTGTGGGGCCGTGGTAGGTGTACACCGCCGGGGGCGTGATCTTGGTCATGTGGATGCGGTCGGGGAACTCGTCGAGAAACGCCCGCACCATCTCCGGGTCGGAGAGGCGCGCGGGCTCGCAGTTGTGGCCGTCGATGACGAGATGCATGGGGCTGTCTTCCCTCCGAGCGCCGGGCGGCCGCTGGATGAGGCGCGGCCCTGCGCGACACACGAACGCCCCGGCCTACCCGGGACGCTCTCGCTAGCATACCACAGTCCGTCATTTCCGCGCAGGCGAACCCCCTCCCCCCGAGGGGGAGGGCGGGGAGAGGGCCGTCCGTCATTCCCACGCCCCTCTCGTCATTCCCGCGAAGGCGGGAATCTCGCAGCCCCCTCCGCCTGTCCCATCGCCGGTATGGCGCCTGCCCCTTCCTCCAACACCCGCCGCCTCTCAATGAAACGCTCCCGCCCTCTCCCCAGCCCTCCCCCGCAGAGGGCAGGGCGCCGCGCCTCCCCGGAAGGGGCGCCGAGCGGCTATACTCCCCTGCGCCATGAAAGCTGAAATCATCGCGGTCGGCACCGAGCTCCTGATGGGCGAGACGCAGGACACCAACTCGTCGTGGATCGGCCAGCGCCTCCCCGAGTTCGGCCTCGAACTCCAGTTCGTCACCATCGTCGGCGACGACCTCACGCGCCTCACCGAGACGCTCGACAGGGCATGGCGCCGCTCGGACGTCGTCATCGCCATGGGCGGCCTCGGCCCGACGCTGGACGACCTCACCCGCGACGGCATCGCCAATATGCTCGGCGAGCAGATCACGACCGACCCTGAGTTGAAGCGGTGGCTCGAGGAGAACTTCGCGCGGCGCGGCGCGCAGCCCATGCCGCGGCAGAACCTCCGGCAGGCCGGCATCATTCCCTCCGCCAGGGCCATCCGCAACGCCATGGGCACGGCGCCGAGCTGGTGGATCGACAGCGGCGACAAGATCCTCGTCACGCTCCCGGGGCCGCCACGCGAGCTCACCAATATGTGGTCCACCGAGATAGCGCCCCGGCTCAAGGAGCGTCTTCCCGGCCTGAAGATCATGTCCCGCACCTTCAAAACCATCGGCCTCTCCGAGGCCGCAGTCGACGAGGCTGTGCGCGACGTGTACGACCTCGACGGCATGGACTTCGGCGTCTACGCCAAGGCGGACGGCATCTACCTGCGCGCCATCGCCAAGGCCGAGACTGAGGTTGAGGCCCTCAACACCCTGCTCCGCGCCGAAACGATGGTCCGCGACGCCCTGGCCGGCTACATCTGGGGCGTCGACGAGGACTATCCGCCTGTGCGCGCGGGCGAACTCCTGCGCGAGAAGAAGCTCACGCTCGCGGTGATGGAGTCCTGCACCGGCGGCATGGTGGGCGCCGCCATCACCGAAATCCCAGGCTCGTCCGACTACTTCGTCGGCGGCGCCATCACGTACTCGAACGAGAGCAAGGTGAGCGCGGGCGTCTCCGCCGACGTGTTGCGCGAGCACGGCCCCGTCAGCAGCGAGACCGCCCGCGCGATGGCCGAGGCCGCCTGCCGCTCTTTCGGCGCTGACTGCGCCATCAGCGTAACCGGCGTCGCCGGGCCCGGCGACCAGGACGGCGTGAAGGCCGGAACGGTGTTCATCGGCGTCGCCACCCCCGGCGGCGTGGAGATAGTGCGCCACGAGTTCCCGTCGCGCCGCCCGCTCGTCCGCAACCGGGCTGTAACCGCCGCGCTGCTGCAACTCGTCCAGTCGTTGCAGGGGCCATAGCGGCCGCGTCCACGTCGGCTGCCACGCGCCGGGAGCGAACGCTACCTCGTCTCGACGCGCTCGCCGTCCGAGAACTTCAGGGCGTAGGTGCGCTCGCCCGTCAGCATTTCGGTATGCACCGACTTCGACACCGGAGCGAGTTGGGCGATCATGCTCCAGTTCTCACCGCCGTCGCCACTCCACCAGATCTCGCCGTCGGTCATGCCCGCGAACAGCTGAACGCTCCCGCCCGCCTCTTCGAGGCACATCGCTTCGACATTGCCGTGCAGGCGGTCGGGTAACCCACCCGTCAGCACCGTCCAGGAGCGTCCGCCGTCGATGCTCCTGCCGATCCTGCCGCCGGCGAACCCCCCGATGGAACCATCCTGCACCCAGGAGCGCGGCCCCATCCGCGAAGCGGACACGTACAGCGTGTCCGGGTCGCTCGGCAGGTGCACCAGCTGGTCGGGATAGCCGCCGATATCGTTCTCTTTGCCGAACAGTTCCCTCCACGACCCTCCGCCGTCTTCGCTCAGCAGCAGCCCGGCGCCGCCGGTGGTGCGGATGGCCGACGGGTTGCGC
>DAOUKL010000014.1:0-17502 GCA_034421335.1 Dehalococcoidia bacterium
AACAACGGTTTCGGCTACTCCATGACCGCCGATCTCACTCCCTGGAGCGACGAGCAGGGGCGCGGCCTCATCGAGGGCTACACCCACGACGACCGCGTCCGCATCCGCGCCGAACTCGCCGCCGGAACCCGCGACGAATTCGAGGCGAAGGACGCCCTCCGCATCGGCTCCGACCACGAGCGCCGCTTCTGGCGCGGCTCGCACCCGCGCGACGCCGAAGCGTGGCGGCCCGCGAACCTGGGCATCCTCGTCGCCTCCTGCGAGCGCGGCGACCTCCGCCAATCGCGCTACGGCCTCTACGTCTACAAGGACGGCGGCGTCGAGGACCGCGCCCTCTCCATCTCGCGCTACCAGGCGGGCCGCGAAGACCTCATGGAACTCTTCAACGCCGTCCGCCTCGGCGCGCCCGTCTACCACGACGGGCGCTGGGGCATGGCGACGCTCGAACTCATCACCGGCATCATGGAGTCCTCCCGCACCGGCAAGGACGTGGCGCTCACCCACCAGGTCCCCATGGCCGACGACTACGGCGCATAGGGACGACTGTAGCCCGGAATGACCGCCAAGAAGCCCGAAACGGCGACTCCGGATGACCTGCGCTCCGCGCTGCGCGGCGACCCGGAGGCGCTCGCCGCCTTCGAGCGCCTGCCCCCCAGCCACCGCCGCGAGTACATCGAATGGATCGAGGAGGCGAAGCGTCCCGCGACACGCGAGCGGCGCATCGTCTCCACCGTGGAGCGCGTCAAGGAGCCGAGGCGCTGAACAGCGTCCTCCGCATCTTGCACGGCGGAGTATGATGGCCTCAGGAGACGGATAGTCTCGAACAGGAGGCGCCCGAATGCTCAGCGCAGCACAGAACCAGCGACTGACCCAGGTTGGCCCCGGCACGCCGATGGGCGAACTCATGCGGCGCTACTGGCACCCCATCGCCCCCAGCGCTGAAATCAACGCCGACAACCCCACCAAGGAGATGCGCCTGCTCGGCGAGGACCTCGTGCTCTACCGCGACGCCAAGGGGCAGCTCGGCCTCATCGAGCCTTCGTGCGCGCACCGCAAGGCCAATCTCTCCTACGGCGTCCCCGAAGAAAACGGCATCCGCTGCGCGTACCACGGCTGGATCTTCAACGAGCTCGGACAGTGTGTCGACCAGCCGTCGGAGCCGGAAGGCTCCAAGTTCAAGGACAAGGTGCGCATCAAGGCCTACCCCGTGCAGGAGAAGGCCGGCATCGTCTTCGCCTACATGGGCCCGCAGCCCGCTCCCATGCTTCCACGATGGGACCTCCTCGAGTGGGACAACGTCGAACGGTGGATCATCGCGATGGAGCTCCCCTGCAACTGGCTCCAGTGCATGGACAACTCCCTCGACCCCGTCCACTTCGAGTGGCTGCACAACTACTGGGGCTCCTACGTGCTCGGCATGGAGAAGCCCCCCGAAGAGCGCGAGGCATGGAAGCGGCAGATGCAGGGCGACGGCGCGCGCGGACGCCACGAGGTCAAGGTCGGGTTCGACCGCTTCGATTACGGCGTCATCAAGCGCCGCCTCATGCAGGGCGACACTGAGGAGAACGAGTGGTGGCGCATCGGGCACCCCGTCCTCTTCCCCAACATTCTCCGCGTCGGACAGCAGCGCAACCACGGCTTCCAGATGCGCGTGCCCATGGACGACACCCACACCTACCACATCGTCCTGCGCGTCCGGGTGCCGGAGCCGGGGACCGTCATCGAGCAGACCGAGATTCCCTACACGTACGAGAACGTCTTCAAGGACAACGGCCGCATCCGCGCCGACTGGGTGCTCGGCCAGGACCAGGCCGCCTGGATCATGCAGGGCCCCATCTCCGACCGCACCACCGAGAAGCTGGGCGTAACCGACGTGGGCATCATCCTCTACCGCAAGATCCTCGAGGAGCAGATGCAGATCGTCGAGGACGGCGGCGAGCCGATGAACGTCCACCGCGCCGATAAGGGTGTGATCACGCTCCCGCAGGAGCACTCCTACTACCCCGGCTACACCGTAACCGGCGGCCCCTTCCGCGAGAAGCCTAACCTCAAGCCCCTCGTCGAGGCCCAGCTCGCCCCGGAAATCGACGCCAACTTCGCCTAGCGCCGCGGCGACAGGAAGCAGGCAAGCAAGCGCCCATCGCCCTCTTGCGGGGTGGTGGGCGCTTGGGCGTCTAAGCGCACCCCGTGGCGATGGCCAGCGCGCGGCACACCTGCCGCATCTTCTCCTCGCTCAACGCGCCGACGTAGTGGCGGAGTTCGCCCTGCTCGACTATCTGTACATGGTCGAGGTTGATTGCGGACGGTTCCTTCAGCCCTTCCTCAACGCCAACGATAACCTCACTGTCCAAGCCCCTGATTCGGGTCGTCACGGGAGCTACTATGACGGTGTGCAGCAAGGGCAGCGTACGCGTTCTGGACAGAATCACGACAGGCCGGCGCTTGTCTGGAGCCGGGAATTCATGGAGCCATAGGTCGCCTCGCTGAATGTAGCCTAGTCCGGCCATATCGGCTCCCTGACCCAGTCCTTGAATTCATCGGGCGGGAATTCGCGGTACCCGCGCTCGTAGGCGCGGTCGATCTCCTCCGCCTCTTTCTTGGCGAGGTAGTCGGCCACCGCCTCCCGAATGATGGCCGACCTACCCCGGTGCCCTGCGTCGGGGTAGCTGTCGAGCCGCTCCAGCAGTTGCTCGTCCATGGTTATCTGTATTGCCTTCATCGCAGTCGCCCTCCCCCTGAATGTAGCCTAGTCTGGCCATACCAGTTCCCCGGCCCAGCCCTCAAGTTCATCGGGAGGAGAGCCCGGACCATAGGCCCGCTCGTAGGCGCGGTCGATCTCCTCCGCCTCCTTCTTGGCGAGGTAGTCGGCGACCGCCTCCCGGATAATGGCCGACCTTCCCCGGTGGCCTGCGTCGGGGTAGCTGTCGAGCCGCTCCAGCAGTTGCTCGTCCATGGTTATCTGTATTGCTTTCATGTGGATAAATCTACCACATAGATTATCAATATATAATGCCAACATTCGGTGTCCGGCAAGGAGCGTCCCCGAAGTCCCGTCCTTGCGCGCGAGGGGCGGGTGGGGGATGATGGCGGCCATGCAGTGGCCCGAATCCGCAGACGAAATCGTCGTCCACGACGGCCATCTCACCATCCGTCTCCTCAAGGTCGAGGACGGGTGGCGCGCCAGCGTCGAGTCCTCCATCGAGGGCAAGATATTCGAGGGCCCCGTCGCGGAGATGTCCGACCTCATCGCAGGGCACTACTCCGCCGGGCCGGACGACACAGAGGAGGACAGCGAACGTGGCAGGTAGACTCGCAGGCAAGGCGGCAATAGTAACCGGCGCCGGATCGAGCGGCCCCGGCGTCGGCAACGGCAAGGCGGCGTCCATCCTGTTCGCCCGCGAGGGCGCGAGCGTCTTGCTGGTCGACCGCGAACTCGAGCGCGCGCAGGAGACCCAGGCCGCCATCGAGGCCGAGGGCGGCGTCGCATCCAGTTTCGCCGCCGACGTCACGAGCGCCGCCGACTGCGAGGCGATGGTCCGCGCCGCCGTCGAACGCTACGGACGGCTCGACGTGCTCCACAACAACGTCGGCATCTCGACGCGCGCCGACGTGCTCGAGGTTACCGAGGAGCAGTGGGACCACATCATGGCGGTCAACGTGAAGAGCATCGTCCTCGCGTCGAAGTACGCCATTCCCGAGATGGTCAGGAACGGCGGCGGCTCCATCATCACCGTCTCGTCGATAGCCGGGCTGCGCGCCAACAGCAGCACGCCCTATACCACGTCCAAGGCCGCCGTCGTCGGACTCACGCAGTCGATGGCCGGCGACCACGGGCCGGACGGCGTCCGGGTCAATTGCATCGCCCCCGGCCTTGTCTACACCCCGATGGTCGCTCCGCGCATGGACGACGACCTGCGCCAGGTCCGCAAGAACGCCGCGCCCCTCCGCACCGAAGGCACGGCCTGGGATGTCGCGTGGGCGGCGGTCTTCCTCGCCAGCGACGAGGCCCGCTGGATCACGGGCGTCGTCCTTCCCGTGGACGCCGGCCTGCTCACCACAACGCCCGTAACCTACAACCGCCTCGGCCAGCAACAGCACAGCGGGCTCGTTGGGCCTTGATGCGCCTTGAGAGCGCGACCGTGCTTTGAGCCGCTTACATAGTTCGAGGAGCATCCCTGATGGAAACCCCAAAGATTGCGGACAAGGTCAAGTTCTGGGAGGAGCAGGACCGCATCAACCGCGAACTCATTCCTCGTGTCTTGAAGCAGCACGAACTGCTCACCGCGCATGTGGAGCGCCACACTCACGCCGACCCCGAAGCCAGGGCGCAGATACGAGCGCTGGAGCGAGAGATGGCGGCTGCCGTCCGCTCCGCCAAACTCCAATCGCTAGCGGTTTCCATCGCTAGCCTCGCAGTCGCCGTCGTGGCCCTTGGCCTCTCCCTGACGTAGGCGGGGGCGCAATGGAATCGGTCTCGCTGCTTCCTGAGCTGCAAGCGCTGCCCGTCGTCCAGGGAGTCGCCGAACTTGCTCCGGCGGAGATGCTGTCGCGCGTACGGGCGATGGACAGAGGCAACTTCGCCATGGAGGTCTCATTCGCCGTCGAAGAAGGAATGGAAGCCCTGTTCGACGCCCGCAACGTGGACGATCATCTGGCGGCGGCCCATAGCGCGGTCTTCCCGGATGCGGCATCCGATTACGGCTCCCTGCACGACCACTATCAAGAGATGCTAAGCCGCGGCGAAGGATCGGTCACGGGCTTCGTCAGCGCCGTAAAAGGCAGGCTCGCAGAATTTAAAGCCGAGTCCGTCTTGGAAGAACGGTTCACCGGTTTCAACTTCACCCTTGCTCCCGACCCGACGCAGGCAGTATGGGACTTGCGGGGGGTTGGTCCCGAAGGCAAAGAAGTACTGGTTCAGGTCAAGACCGGCGGTGCAGGCTACGCGGGCGAGGTGCTGGAGCGAATGGAGGAAGCCCCTAATGTGATGTTCGCTGTTAGTAGCAATTTGTACGCGGAATTGACCGAGCGGGCGCCGGAACTGCAAGACCGACTTATCGACATCGGAGTAGCCAATCACGAATTCACTGAGACTGCTAAAGAAGGCTTGGCGACCTTGGCTGGAAACATGGGCATCGACGTGCCCGACTCACTCGGAGAGGTGCTGCCGTACGTCGGTGAAGTCGTTCTCGGCATTAAGCTCATCCAGAACATCGTCTCCACTGAACGAGCGCTCAAAGGAGTGGCTCTGTCTGACCGGTCTCGTGTGCACGGCGTGCGGGCGTTGGCGCTGATGTCGAGGTTCGGCGTCACGTCGGTGTTCGCATCGGCGGGTACAGCGACCGGTGGTCCGGTAGGTGGACTCGCCGGCGGCGGCGCAGCCATGATGTTGAACCGGATGCTCCAACCGCGCATAGAAGAAGTCGCCATTCGGCTGGTAGGCGGGGACGCGGACGACATGTTCTACCTGATGAACAAGCAGGCCATCGACGAGATAGGAGCCTCGCTCGCCGCTACGGCGGCCGCCTTCGCGTAGCCTCCCCACAACCCGCCGCGCCGTGATAGGCTTCCCCCTACCCTAGCCGCCGGAGCATGCGATGAAGGCTGCCGTTCTCGTCGAAACCAACAAGCCGCTCGCCATCGAAGATGTCGAGCTCGACCCGCCCAAGGCCCACGAGGTGCGGGTCCGCATCGCCGCCGCGGGCGTCTGCCGCAGCGACCTTCACTTCATGCGCGGCGAGGCAATCATCCCCACACCCGCCGTCCTCGGGCACGAGGGCTCCGCGGTCGTCGAAGAAGTCGGCGAGGGCGTTACGCGCGTCGCCCCGGGCGACCACGTCATCCTGGCGTTCGCGCCCTTCTGCGGCCACTGCCGCTCGTGCCTCAGCGGACGCCCCAACGTCTGCGACACGCACATGGCCACCGGCCCTAACATGTTCGACGGCACCCGAAGGCTCCACCTCAACGGCCAGCGGCTCGCCCACATGGGCAAGGTCGCCTGCTTCGCCGAGGAGTCCGTCGTCCCCGAGACCGGGTGCGTGAAGATCGACCCGTCGTTCCCGCTGCCCCAGGCCGCCCTTATCGGCTGCAGCGTCACCACCGGCGTCGGCTCCGTGCTGTTCAATGCGAAGATCGAGCCCGGCAGCACGGTTGCAGTCATAGGATGCGGCGGCGTCGGCCTCAACGTCGTGCAGGGCGCAAGGCTCGCGGGCGCCAACCGCATCATCGCCGTCGACGTCAACGATGCCGCTCTCGAGTTCGCTGGCAAGTTCGGCGCCACCGATGCCGTGAACCCGCGCGAAGGCGACCCGGTGAAGGCCATCCGCGACCTCACCGGCGGCGGCGCCGATTACGCGTTCGAGGCTTTCGGCTCGTCCGAAACGGTTACGCAGACGTTCGACGCCATCCGCAAGGGCGGCACAGCCGTTATCGTGGGCCTCGCCGCAGTCGGCGACGTCGCCGGAATCGACCCCGTCCAGCTCGTCCGCATGGAGAAAACGCTGAAGGGGTCGTACTACGGCACATCGCGCCCGGCGTTCGACTTCTACCGCATGGCCGACCTCTACCGCAGCGGCCAGCTCGACGTGGACGGCCTCATCACCCGCAGCTACAGCCTCGACCAGATCAACGAGGCGTACGAAGAACTCGACCGCGGCGCCGTGGGCCGCGGCGTCATCACATTCATGTAGGCGGCGCCATGCAAGTCTCCCTCACCGTCAACGGCAAGCGCCGCTCCGCAGAGATCGAAGACCGCGATCTGCTCGTGGACCTCCTGCGCGAAAAGCTCCGTCTCACCGGAACGCACATCGGGTGCGACACCAGCCAGTGCGGCGCCTGCACCGTGCTCCTCAACGGCACCGCCGTGAAGTCGTGCGCGATGTTCGCCGCGCAGGCTGAAGGCGCCAGGATCACGACCATCGAGGGCCTCGCCAGGGGCGACCGCCTCCATCCCATCCAGCAGGCGTTTCACGAGCAGCACGGCCTCCAGTGCGGGTTCTGCACGCCGGGCATGATCATGACTCTCCACGAATTCCTGCGGCGCAACCCCAACCCCGACGACTCCGAAGTGCGCGCCGCCCTCAGCGGGAATATGTGCCGCTGCACCGGCTACCAGAACATCGTCGCCTCGGCCCTCGCAGCGGCCGGCGCCATGCAGGCCGGACAGTGATACCCGCGGCGTTCGCCTACCACGCCCCCGCCTCGGTGCGGGAGGCCATCCGCCTACTGCGCGACCACGAAGGCGAGGCGCGCCTCCTCGCGGGCGGCATGAGCCTCGTCCCAGCCATGAAGATGCGCCTCGTCCAGCCCGAGCACGTCATCGACCTCGGCCGCGTCGACGGCTTGACCGGCATCGCCGCCGCGCCTGGGGACGCCCGCCGCGTCGAGATAGGCGCGATGACCACCTACCGCCAGATCGAACGCTCGCGCCTCGTCGCATCCGCCGCTCCGTTGCTCGCCGAGGCCGCCGGCTCCGTCGGCGACCTCCAGGTGCGCAACCGGGGAACCATCGGCGGCTCGCTCGCCCACGCCGACCCGGCAGCCGACGTTCCCGCCGCGCTCCTCGCCCTCGACGCCAGGGTCTCCATCGCCGGCGGGCCGCGAGGTCGGCGAATCGTCTCCGCCGAACGGTTCTTCGTCGACGCCTACGAGACCGCCGTCGGCCCCACGGAACTGGTCGCCGGAGTCAGCTTCGAACGCGTTTCCCGGCGCGCCGGCGCCGCCTACATCAAGTTCGCCAACAAAGCGTCCCGCTTCGCCATCGTCGGCGTCGCAGCCGTCGTCGAACCCGACAGGCAGGGGCGCTGCGCCCGGGCGCGCATCGCCGTTACCGGCGCCGGTCCCACTCCCAAGCGCGCCAGGGACGCCGAACGCGCCCTCCGCGGCAGACCCCTCGACGCCCCGTCGATCGAGCGGGCCGCTCGCCGCGCCGCGCGCGGCATCGAGTTCCTCTCCGACATCCACGCCTCGCCGGAGTACCGCGGGCACCTCACCGCCGTCATTGCGAAACGGGCCCTGCTTGCCGCAGCCGCGCGCGCCGCGGCCGGACGCCGGGCGTCGAAGGAGTAGCGCCGCCGTGGCCATCAGCGAAGAGCGCGTGCTCGCCATCCTCAACGCCGCACGGGCGAAGTCCGCCGAGCTCGGACTCCGCACCACCATCGCCGTCGTTGACGACAACGGCCTGCTGCAGGGTTTCCTGCGCATGGACGGCGCCCGGCACAACACCGTCCACATCGCGCAGGGCAAGGCGAAGGGCTGCGCCGCCGCCGGGCGTCCGACGGTCGAGGTGGCGGAGCGGGCGTCTCGGCCCGTGTTCGTGTACCAGGCCATCCACCACGGCTGCATCTTCGCGCAGGGCGGCGTTCCCGTCCTCGAGAATGGCGAGTTCGCCGGCGCTGTCGGCGTCTCCGGCGCCGCAGATCCGAACGACGACGAAGCCATCGCCTACGCCGGCGCGAACGCCTAGGCGCCCCCTCCGGGAAGACGCCCGGGAGGGCGGAGAGGGCCGCAGCAGGAGGAAACGCGCGAGAATTCGCCAAAAACGCGTCAAAAAATTGTTGCGGCGGCAATCATCATTCCGAAACCATTGAGGTGAGTACGGGCGGCAATGCGCCCCAAGGAGGAACCTGCATGCAGGCATACTGCGTCAAGTGCCGTGAGAAGCGCGACATGAACGGCCCCAGCGACCAGACGACCAAGAACGGCAAGCCCATCATCAAGGGCTCCTGCACCGTCTGCGGCACTGGGATGAACATCATCGGCAAGACCGTCGCCCAGATGGGCTAGCCGCTCCCTCCCCGAATCCGGGGCGGGTTAGGCGTCTGCGGGGTTCGCGGCTCGACGTGCTCGCCGCGAACCCCGCCCTTCCCTTTCGCTCTCTTCCAATGACGGCGGCTTGAGAGGGGCCGTCCCGCTTGTGCGCGCGGAAACTCCGCCTCTCTCCCCTAGTACATCATGTCGCTAGTACATCACGTCGCCGCCCGACACCGACACCGCCAGGCCCGTGAGATAGTCGGACTCCGCCGACGCGAGAAACGCCGCCATCCGCGCGATGTCGCGCGTCTCGGTGATGCGGCCCATCGGGTTCACCGACGATCGCTCCTCCACCATCCGCCGCAGGTGGTCCTCCGCGCTCGTCCCGCTCGGACGAACCGCGTCCGCGATGTGAATGACGCGCTCCGTCTCCGCCAGGCCCGGGCAGATTGCGTTGACGTTCACGCCGTGCGGCCCGAGCTCATGGGCTACCGACTGCGTGAACCCCACCAGCGCGAACTTCGAGGCGGTGTACGCCGCATAGCGCGGCATTCCACGCTTCCCCGCAGTCGACGCGATGGTGATGATCTTCCCCCCGCCGCCGCGCTCCACCATGTGCCGCGCGACCGCCCGGGTGCAGAGGAACGTACCTCGAACGTTCACCCGCTGCACCTCGTCGAACGCCTCCTCCGTCAGTTCCACCAGCGGCACGCGGTCCGGCCCTGGACGCGACCCGGCGTTGTTCACGAGGATGTCGATCCGCCCGAAACGCTCCAGCGCCTCGCGCACCATCGTGTCCACCTGAGCGCTGTCCGACACGTCCGCCACCGTTGCGAACGAACCGCGGCCCTTGGCGGCGATCTCCGACGCCACCGCCTCCAGGCCGCCCCACCCGCCGGCGTCGCCGTACGGGTTGAGCGCCACGTCGTTCACCACCACGTCCGCGCCCTCGTCCGCCAGCCGGTTGGCTATCGCGCGGCCGAACCCGCGCTCGCCGCCGGCGCCGGTCACCAGCGCAACTTTCCCGCTCAGGTCGTACATTTTCTCGCCCTCCCTCCCCTCCCCACGGGGAAGGGAGCCTGAATTTCTCCTTCTCCGGGGGAGATGCCCCGAAGGGGCGGAGGACGTGTCCGTCATTCTCGCGAAGGCGGGAATCCATTCTCCCCCTCGGGGAGATGCCCCCAAAGGGGCAGAGAAGGCCGCGCCCCTTAATCCAGCCCGTACAGCCGCTTGGCGTTCAGCCCCGCAACCTTGGCCCGCTGACTCTCCGTGAGGTCCTCCCGCGCCAGCAGATGCTGGATGTTGCCCGGAAACTCCGCGTCCCAGTGCGGGAAGTCCGACGCGTACACGATCACGTCATCGCCCAGGATCCGCAGCGTCTCCGGCAGCAGCCGCTCCTCGGCCTCGCACGAGATGAAGATGTTGCCGGACTCCAGGTACTCGCTCGGCGACTTGGTCAGCAGCGGCGCGTCGACGTGTCCCCGCAGGTGATAGCGCTCGTCCATCCGGTCGAGCATGTAGGTCGTCCAGCCGCAGCCGGCCTCGAGGAACGCCAGCTTCAGGTTGGGGAATTTCTCCGGCACGCCCGACAGCACGATGCTCACGAACTGCTTCATCTGCAGGAAGGCGTGCCCCAGCGAATGCACCTGCGCCAGGTTGTCGAACAGGAACTCGTCGTAGCTGCCCGAGATGCGCCCGCTGCCGTGAATGGCGAGCGGCACGCCGAGCCGCTGAGCCTCCGCGTACACCACGTCGAACTCCGGCTTGCCGAACAGGTACGGCCCCTCGGGCAGCATCCCCCCGAGCATCCCCAGATCCTCGACGCAGCGCCGCAGCTCCCGCGCAGCCTGGGGCGGGTCCTGCACGGGCAGCAGCGCCATCCCCTTGAAGCGCGAGTCCGCTTGCAGGTACGTGTCGAACAGCCAGTCGTTGTAGGCCGCCATGCGCGCCGCCGCGAAGTCCGGCTCGCGCAGCCAGCCTGCTCCCAGGCTTCCCGTGGGGAAGAGCACCGCCACGTCGAGGCGCCCGCGCTCCAGTGCGTCGAGCCACACCCCTGTGTCCACCTCGCGCGTGCCGAGCCTGCCGCCGAGCGTGTTGTCAAAGCCGTCGCGCGGCGAGTTTGCGCTCAGACGAGGCCGCTCGTTGTAGGGAGCGGGCAGGTAGCGCCGCACGTCCTCATCCGTATCGCGAACGTGCCCATCCGCGTCAATGCACGCCATCGCCGTCGTCGTCATCGCGTCCTCCTCTCGCCGCAGGCCAATCGCGGGCAGCATAGGCGCGCCGGTCCCATCCGGCAACCGGGTGGACTACCCCCCCCTGAGGGGAGGAGCCGCGTAGAGGGCTACGCGCAAGCGCGCGTCTGACTCCCTCCCCCGAAGACGAAGGGGCGGGATGGGGGTTACGCGCAAGCGGTAGTGTGCTAGTTCGGTTGAACGGGAGACTACGGTGAGGCGCTGCCTCCGAGCACGGCTGAGGCGCACGTTGTCATCACGTCCTTGGCCTCGGGATCAAGGACGCCGAGGGCCTGAGAGAATGCTCGTAGGCTGCCGAACATGTCCAGCAGGGCGGCCTCTGGTCGAATCGCCAGCTCGTCCTCGGGCTCTTCACCCGCGTCTATCTGATCCATGACGGTGATAGCGATGGCTCCCACTAACGCCCCTAGCTCCAAGACCTCTACGAGTCTCGAGTGCGCTTTATGCAGTTCAGGCGGCGGTTTGACCTCACGCAGGGTAGCGTAAGCTGCCAAGAAGTAGTCGGTGGCCGCAGCGAGGGCGTCCCTGTCGTCTGTCGAGAGATCGTCCATCGAGGGGACAGTACCTACATCCCAGTCTTGGCATTGCGCGGCGTACTCCGCCAGCGTCAGCTGCCCAGGCAGGACCGGGGGCGTGGGCGTCGGGATTGGCGCGGTTAGGGGATTCGGCTCGCCCCAGCCGGAGTAGGTAACCTCGAGAACGCCGCCAGTCTCCTCGTAAGTCCTGCGCTGTCGTATCGGACGCCCCCCGGAATCGGCCCACCACTCATACAGCCAAGTCTGCCCCCCTTGGGTCACGGGGTACGTACTGTCCGGCTCGTCGGGGTTCTCCGATAAGTGCTGAGGGTCCAGGCAGTACAGCGGTTCGGGTGGGAGCAGATCTCTTCCCGCGATACGCCACTCGCCGTAGCTCTCGGGGTCATCTTCCAAGCTCTCCCGTACGTATAAGGCCTCGTCGACCCTAACCTCCTCGGCGCGGCCAAGAAGGTCGCCGTTCAGCGCGGTATGCGTTTGCTTCATGTGAAAGCCCTTGTCCGAATAGCGGAGGTCCCACACCACCCGATAGTCCGAACCATCGCTCGTCATCACGGCATCGTAGTCCGTGAAGGCGCTGCAGGGCGTTGGCGTCGGCGCGGGCGTGACCGTGCAACTGAGGGCTGCGAGGGTCACTGTCAACAGCGCGTAAACGTGCTTCAATATGCTGCTCCTCTCGACGATTCTGGAACTCCGAGGCCTTGCGCGGACGGTGCTGTAGAGTGTAGCGCCTGTCGACGTTCGCGCTGCAGCCCGCCACGAAACCGATTGACACGCGCGCTCCTGCGCCCGTAAGTTGCAGGGAAGCCGCCGGCAATGAATCCTGCCGGCGGCGTGGCGCGTAGTTTGCGTAAGGGCGAACTCGCGCCCACGCACTTTGCGCACCACAGCAGGAGGAATCCATGCCCATTAGCCGATACCTCGGCCTTGGCGCGATCGCGCTCGCCGTAACGCTCGTCGCAGCAGCCTGCGGCGCCGACGCCACGCCCACCCCGCGCCCGACAGCGACGCCGGTCCCGCCGCCCGAGGCGACGCCTACCCCCGCGCCCACGCCGACCCCCCTGCCGCCGGGCGTCACGCCCCCGCCACCGACGGCCACGCCAACCCCGGCGCCGGAGCCTACCGCCACCGCCACGCCGACGCCGGTCCCTCCTCCGCCCGAGTTCGACGCCGAAGACCACTTCGGCGACAAGACCATCCGCATCATCACCGGCACCAGCCCCGGCGGCGGCTATGACGTCTTCAGCCGGCTCGTCGCGGCGACCGCCGAGCGCTACTTCCCCGAAAGCACGCGGTTCGTCGTCCAGAACCTCCCCGGCGCCGGTCAGTACCGCGGCCTCAAGGCAGTGCTGGACTCCGAGCCGGACGGCCTGACGATTGGCCCCGTGCACTCCCGCTGGTTCCAGCGACAGGTGCTCGTTGGCGACATCCCCAACTTCAACTTCGACGAGATCCACATCCTCGGGTCGCCCAGCTTCACGGTCGGCGGCGACGTCTTCTGCACGCGCAAGGACGTAGCGTCGTCGTGGCAGGAGATTCTCGACAAGGACATCACGCTCATCCAGGGCGCGACGGCGCCCGGCAACGAGCCCGCCACCGAGTTCATGTCCGTCAACGGCGGCCCGTTCCAGCTCGTCTACGGCTACGGCGGCACCTCCGAAATCGCCGCAGCGTTCGACCGCGGAGAGCTCACGCTCACCAACCGCTGCGGCCCCGGCGTCGCGCCCCGCCTCTACCCCGAGTGGATCGAGGACGAAATCCTCGTGCCGCTGTTCTGGGAGACGGCGCCCGTCAACGAGGACTACCTGCGCAACGTGCTGAAGCACGAGGGCGACTTCCCGCGCTTCCTCGAACTCCCCGGCCTCGACATCAACGCCGACCAGCTGGAGGCGCTGGGCGGCAACCTCCTCATCACCGAAATCTCCCGCGCCTTCCTGATGCCGGCCAACGTCCCCGATGACGTGCGCCAGTACTGGCAGTCCCGGTTCGACCTGATGATGGAGGACGAGGGGTTCATCGAGTCCGTCATCATCGCGGGCTACGAAGACTCGTACGGCTACGGGCGCTCCGAGGACATCCTCGACATCGTCCGCACCGTGCAGGCGATGAGCCCCGCCGCGAAGGAGATCATGCTCGAAATCAGCGGCGTGGGAGACCTGAACGTCAACTAGCCCCGTCGCCCGTGGGCGGAGACCAGCCCGAACGCACAAAATCAGGGGGCCGGCGAACGTCGGCCCCCTGTTCTGTTCCCTCTTCCCCCGGAAATGCGTTGACAGAACCGGGCGGCGGGGGGTAGTTTGACTGCCGCGCAAAGCGGCCGAGATGCGTCCTGAATGGATGCGTCTCGGCCAATTTGCGTACAGTTGCACGCTTGGAGGAACTCATGCGCATCAGCCGATACCTCGGCCTTGGGGCGATTGCGCTCGCCGTAACCCTCGTCGCGGCGGCCTGCGGCGCCGACCCGACGGCGACCCCGCGCCCGACGGCGACGCCCGTCCCGCAACCCGAGGCCACGCCCACCCCCGTTCCTACTCCCACCCCCCTGCCGCCGGGGGTCACTCCGCCTCCTCCCACCGCCACTCCAACACCGGCCCCGGAGCCGGCCCCCACCGCGACACCCACGCCGGTCCCGCCTCCCGCGGACTTCGACGCCGAACAGTACTTTGGCAACAAGACCATCCGCATCGCCGTCGGCGCGAGCCCCGGCGGAGGCTACGACACCTTCAGCCGCATCGTCGCATCAGCCGCCGAACGCTACTTCCCCGAGAGCACTCGATTCGTCGTGCAGAACCTCCCCGGCTCCGGGCAGTACCGTGGACTGCGGGCAGTGCTCGACGCTGAACCCGATGGCTACACGATGGGCCCCACGCACTCCCGATGGTTCCAGCGCCAAACCCTGGTCGGCGACATCCCCAAGTTCGACCTCGAGGGCATCCACATCCTCGGGTCTCCCAGCTTCACCGTCGGCGGCGACGCCTTCTGCGTCGACAGAAGCGTGGCGACCTCCTGGCAGCAGGTGCTGGACGAGGGCATCACCCTCACGATGGGCGCGTCCGCCCCGGGGAACGAGCCCGCCGTCGAGTTCATGGCCGCCAATGGCGGGCCCTTCAAGATCATCTACGGCTACGGCGGCACCTCGGAGATCATGGCGGCCTTCGACCGCGGCGAACTCAACTTCACCAACCGCTGCGGCCCCGGCACCGTGCCGCGCCTCTTCCCCGAGTGGATCGAGCAGCAGCGCCTCGTGCCGCTCTTCCACGAGAAGAAGCCTGTCAACGACGAATACCTCGCGCGGCTCGGCCACTCCGGCCCCCTGCCCTCGTTCCTGGAGCTGCCCGGCCTCGCCGTCAACCAGACGCAGCTCGAAGCGCTCCAAGCCAACCTCCTCATCACGGAAATCTCCCGTGTGTACCTGCTCCCTGAGGGCACTCCCGACGACATCAAGCAGTACTGGCAGTCCCGCTTCGATCTCATCGTGGAGGACGCGCAGTTCATCGAGTCCGTCATCATCGCGGGCTACGAAGACTCCTACGGCTACGGACGCTCCGAGGAGATACTCGACATCGTGCGGACGGTGCAGGCGCTCAGCCCCGAGGCCAAGCAGATCATGCTCGAAATCAGCGGCGTCGGCGACCTCAACGTCAACTAGTCGACCCGGAACGACGCGCCCAGCCGGGGCCGGCGATATCGCCGGCCCCGGCCTTTATTCCCGATTGACACGAACCCCCTTCGCCGGTAAGTTCTCCTGAAAACGTCGGCCCTCGCACGCGCGATTTGCATATATCGTAAGCGTGCGTACGCAGGACTCTGCGCGAGCACAGCAGGAGACGACCATGCGAATCAGCCGGTGGATTACCCTTAGCGCAATCGCGCTCGCCATAACGCTCGTGGCAGCAGCCTGCGGCGCCGACCCCACGCCCACGCCGCGCCCAACGGCGACGCCCGTGCCGCCGCCCGAAGCTACGCCAACGCCCGTCGCAACTCCCACGCCTCTTCCGCCGGGCGTCACGCCCCCGCCACCGACGGCCACGCCAACCCCGGCGCCGGAGCCTACCGCCACCGCCACGCCGACGCCGGTCCCTCCTCCCCCGGACTTCGACCCTGAAGACTACTTCGGCGACAAGACCATCCGCATCATCACCGGCACCAGCCCCGGCGGCGGGTTTGACGTATTCAGCCGATTGGTGGCCGCGATCGCCGAGCGCTATTTCCCCGAAAGCACCCGCTTCGTCGTGCAGAACCTCCCCGGCGCCGGTCAGTACCGCGGCCTCAAGGCGGTGCTGGACTCCGAGCCCGACGGCCTGACAATCGGCCCCGTGCACTCCCGCTGGTTCCAGCGCCAGGTGCTCGTAGGCGACATCCCCAACTTCGACCTGCAGGAGGTCCACATCCTGGGCTCGCCGAGCCTGCCCGGCGCCGGCGATGTGACCTGCATCGACCGCAGCGTCGCCACGTCGTGGGAGGAGGCGCTGGCGCTTGGCCGCCCACTCACCAAGGGATCGACCGCGCCCGGCAATGACCCGGCAGTGGAGTTCATGGAAGCCAACGGCGCCCCCTTCAAGATGGTCTACGGGTACGGCGGAACGTCGGAAATCATGGCCGCCTTCGACCGCGGCGAACTCGACATCACCAGCCGTTGTGGCCCCTCCACCGCTCTGCGCCTGTTCCCCGAATGGATCGACGATGGGCGCCTCGTCCCCCTCTTCTATGTGAGGACTCCGGTGGACGACGAGTATCTCGCGCGGCTCGGCCACACCGGCCCGCTGCCGTCCTTCCTGGAGTTGCCGGGGCTGGACATCAACCAGGACCAGCTTGCGGCATTGCAGGGCAACCTGCTCATCACCGAGATCTCCCGGGTATTCCTCATGCCGGCCGGCGTGCCCGCCGACGTGAGGCAGTACTGGCAGGCGCAGTTCGACCAGATGATGGTGGACCCCGCGTTCGTCGAGTCGGTCATCATCGCGGGGTACGAGGACTCCTACGGCTACGGACGGGCCGAGAGGGTTCACGGCATCGTGGAAGCCGTGCAGGCGCTCAGCCCCGAGGCCAAGGCGATCATGCTCGAGATCAGCGGCGTGGGGGACCTTAACGTCAACTAGCCCAACGCCCGAATAGCGAGCGCAGACCAGCCGGGGCCGGCGGCATTGCCGGCCCCGGCCTTTGCGTGGAGGAAGCGCCGCGCGCCTGCCGCGACGGGATTTCCTCCGTACAGTGCGAACAACGATTGACACGCTCGCCTCGCGACGGTAAGTTGCCACGAAACCGTCTGCGCTGCTCCGCGTGCGGTTGCGTATATCGTAACGGGGCGGACACAGGAGTCTGCGCGGCCGCATGAGGAGGGCGCCCATGCGCACTAGCCGGTTCCTCAGCTTGGGAGCGATTGCGCTCGCTGTCGCCCTCGTAGCCGCCGCTTGCGGAGCCGACCCCACGCCCACTCCGCGCCCTACCGCCACGCCGACTCCGGCCCCTGGCGCCGCCGCTACGCCAACGCCGGCGCCAACCCCCACGCCTGTTCCGCCCGGGGTCACGCCCCCGCCACCGACGGCCACCCCAACCCCGGCGGCGCAGCCGACCGCCACCCCCACGCCGACGCCGATCCCGCCGCCCGCAGGATTCGACCCTGAGACCTACTTCGGCGGCAAGACCATCCGCATCATCACCGGCACCAGCCCAGGCGGCGGCTACGACGTCTTCAGCCGAATCGTCGCGTCGACCGCCGAGCGCTACTTCCCTGAAAGCACTCGCTTCGTCGTCCAGAACCTTCCCGGCGCCGGTCAGTACCGCGGTCTCCGCGCTGTGCTCGACGCTGACCCCGACGGCCTGACGATCGGCCCGGTCCACTCCCGATGGTTCCAGCGCCAGACCCTCGTGGGCGACATACCCAACTTCGACATGGAGCGCATCCACATCCTCGGCTCCCCCAGCTTCACCGTGGCCGGAGACGTAACCTGCGTCGACCGAAGCGTGGC
>DAOUKL010000015.1:0-12430 GCA_034421335.1 Dehalococcoidia bacterium
AACGACGCCCTCGCCGACCCCGGAATCGACACCCTCGCCGACCCCGGAATCGACGCCCACCCCCACCCCGGAGCCAACGCCGGAGCCCGCACTCCGGCCAGCGCCCGAAATCGCATCCGGGTCGGGGTCCACGTCTGGGCCAACGCCAACGCCTACTCCCCAACCCACACTGGAGCCTACGCCCGAACCCACACCCACACCCACGCCCACGCCTGGGTCGGGGTCCGCGTCCGGGCCAACGCCAACGCCTACTCCCCAATCCACACCGGAGCCGACGCCGGAGTTCCCGCCGGACCCGACGCCCCTACCCACGCCGTACCCGACGCCGGTCCCCACGCCGGAACCGGCCCCGGCGCCGCTACCGGAACCTCAGCCGGAGCCTACACCCGAGCCGGCGCCCGAGATTGCGATTCCGGAGACGGCGCGCAAGCAGGATGCGACGGCGCAGGATCCCCTGGCCATTCCGCTGCCTGCCGTCAATGGCTTTGGAAGCGTTGCTTACACTCAAGGCGCGATAACCGCGCTGAGACCGGGACACTCCAAGCAGGCCCGAGCGCCTCCCTGACCGGGCCCCCGACTAGATCGGGGGAGTAAGAAAAGCCCGGGCCCGCCGTGCGGCGGGCCCGGGCCAAACGCTCTTTCAGCCTAACCTCTCTCTACCCCCTGTCCATCGTGGCCCCATTTCGGATCATGCTGGCCCCATTGCGTCGCATAGTGGCTTCATCGTGGCCGCGTTCCGGCCCCATTTCGGCCCACCGCGGCCCTGCGCCCCTTCGTCATTCCCGCGAAGGCGGGAATCCATCCGGCCCCCTCCCCCGAAGATGGGGGAGGGCTGGGGAGAGGGTTTGCGCGCGTAGCGCGCCGCTCCGTTCTCCCCCTGAGGGGGAGATGCCCGAAGGGGCAGAGAGGGCGCGTCTCCGAAGGGCAAAGAGGGCCAGTCAATTGTGTGACACTTGCCCGTTGCGCCGTGGGCCTCTACCGCCTACCATGGGTATGGTGGCCCGGAATCACGAACGAATGGGGCCAAACGGAGCCAGATAAGACCACTTCGCATGGTGGGCGGTAGAGGACTCGAACCTCTGGCCTCCGCGATGTCAACGCGACGCTCTAACCAACTGAGCTAACCGCCCACGCCGCCTCTGAGTATAGGGCCGCGCCGAGCGGCGCGTCTACCGCGAGAGCGCCTCCGTGGGGGATAATGTCCCCATGGCGAACGCTACCGGCCCCTCCCGCTCGCGATGGAGTTTCCGGCTCGGCGTCGCGCTGCTCGCCGCGGGGGCCCTGCTGCTCGTGGCGGTCGGCGCGTACTACGGCTACGGCGTCTTCGCCTCTCGCGGCTTCGACGAGCTCGTCGTGCGCAACCCCAACGCCGACGAACTCCTCGCCCAGCCCACGCCCACACCCGCGGTTCTCCCATCCCCCACTCCGACAGACCCGCCTGCGCCGACCCCTGATGGCGCTGCTCCGCCCGAACCCACGCCTGTCGCGCCCCCCGGGCCGGCCCCGGAACTCGCCGCCCTCTACCCCGGCGCTCTCATTCCCGCGCGCCAGTGGGCCGACCCGCGAGGGACCATCGCCCTCGCGCAGCCTGACCTCGACGGCTTCACTCCCGTCAGCAGCCAGGGCAGGCCCCTCATCAATGGCCACGCCGGCAGGGCCGAGCGCATCATTATCCCCCAGCTCCACGTCGACGCCCTTGTTGAAGAGCTTGGCGTCGCCGACCTCGCCGTCAGCGTCGCCTACGAGACCCCCAAGTTCGTCGTCGGGCACATCCCCGCGACGCCCAACCCAGGCTCCCACGGCAACGGCTGGTACTTCGGACACCTCGAAAGCCCGGTCGAGGGTGAAGGCAACGTATTCCTCACTCTCCCCCGCGTCTCAGCGCTGCTCCGCGACGGAGAGGACGTCCACGTCATCCTACGCGCCGACGGCCGCGATTACCTCTACGCCGTCAGCGATTCCGACCTCATTCCGCAAGAAGAACTGTCGCTCTACGGCGCCGGCGACGCTCGCATTACGCTCGTAACCTGCTATCCTCGCCTGCGGTATGATCACCGCCTCCTGGTCACCGGCCTCCTCATAGGATTCAGAGATGTCGCTTCCGCCTGAACGGCGCATACTCCCTCCGTCATTCCCGCGAAGGCGGGAACCCATTCCCCCGCGCGGGGCAGGGAGGGCGCGCCGCCTCGGATGGCTGACTGTGGCCGCCGCCTTCACCGTCGCCGCGCTGGCGGCTTGCGGCGGGTCCGCCGAGCCCACTCCAACCCCCGTCGCGACGCCCACGCCGGCGTTGGAACCCACGGCGACGGCGACGAGCGCTCCCGACTCGGCGGCCCCAGCCGCCGCGGGATGGCGCTCCGATATCCCCATCGGTCCCGCCGCCGGCGACCGCGCGCCCGACGCAACGATCACCCTGCCCGACGGACAGACCACGACGCTGCAGGAGCTCGCCGCCGGCAAGCCAATGCTGCTCTACTTCTTCGCCACCTGGTGACCGACCTGCCGCGCCGAGTTTCGGACGCTCAACGGCATCTACCCCGACTATCAGGACGACATCGTGGTCGTTGCGGCCGCCTGGAGCGAGAGCGCCGCAGTCCTTGGACGGTACGCGAACGACAACGGCCACGACTGGGGAGTGTTCGGCAAGGGGCCGACGGACCTGGCCGAGCAGTATCAGGTGTTTAGCCAGGCGACGAAAGCCGGCATCGCCGCCGACGGCGTTATCGTCATCGAGGGTGGCTCCGGAGGGAGCGGCGGCGCCTACTGGCGCGACTTCTTCGAGCAGCTTCGGGGGTAGGGCGGAACGATGCTGCCGCAACCCGGCGTCCTGCGCGCGTTGCTCCGCCATCCCGGTTGGTGGATAGCGGCCGCAGCCCTCGCCGCCGCGCTCACGCTCGCCGCTTGCGGCGACACTGAGCCGACCCCGGCTCCTACCGCGACGTCTACGTCTACGGCAACTCCTGCGCCAACGGCTACTTTGCCGCCCACCGTGAACCCCGGCCCTGCCCCAACTCCGACGCCCACTGCTCCTCCTGCTCCCACGGCTACCGCGACGCCCACTCCTACGCTTGACATAATTCCCCCACCCCCAACACTCCCCCAACTCCCGACAGTCGCCCAACCTACCTCAACGCCTACGCCAACCCCGACCCTTACGCCGGGCGTCACGCCTGCGCCCACCCCCACCCCCACTCCCACCTCTGGGCCAACTCCTACTCCCACGCCCGAGGCCACCCCCACGCCTGCGCCCGGTCCTACGGCCACGCCTACTGCAACGCCGCGGCCCACCCCCACGCCACGACCTACCGCAACGCCCACGCCGCGACCCACAGCCACTCCCACGCCGCGCCCTACCGCCACGCCGACTCCCACCGCAACCCCCACGCCCGCTCCGGCATGGCGCACCGACGTCTCAGTTGGCCCCGGCATCGGCGACCGCGCCCCCGACGTAACGCTCACCCTGCCGGACGGACAGTCCGCTTCCCTCCAGGAGCTTGCCGCCGGCAAACCCCTCCTCCTCTACTTCTTCGCCACGTGGTGACCGAACTGCCGCGCCGAGTTTCGGACGCTCAGAGGACTCTACGGCGACTACCGTAACGACGTCGTGATCGTCGCCGCCGCTTGGAACGAGAGCGCCGCGACCCTTGGACGGTTCGCGAGCGACAACGGCTACGAGTGGGTGTTCGGCGAAGGGCCGTCGAACATCGCGAGGCAGTACCGCATATTCCAGCAGTCGTCCAAAGTCGGCATCGGCGCAGACGGCGTCATCGTCCGGCACGAGGGCTACGGCCGCAGCGGCGCCGCCTTCTGGCGCAATTTCCTCGACCAACTGAGAGGGTAGAGGGCGCGGCCCACCCTCTCTACAAGTGTGGGGAGGTCAAGCGCAAGCGCAAGGGGAGGGATCTGACCCCGTCATTCCCGCGCAGGCGGGAATCTCGCCCCCCCACCGTCTCCCATAGGCGTGGGGAGAGTCGAGCGTAAGCGCGAGGGGAGAGGGCCGGAGCTAGGGCAAGATGCCCCCAAGGGGCGGGGAGGACAGCCCTACCGCTTGCCGCTTTGCGTGCGCTCCTTGATGCGGGCGGCTTTGCCGGAGAGGCCGCGCAGGTAGTAGAGCTTCGCGCGGCGCACGATGCCCCGCCGCACCACGTCGACGCTGTCGACGTTCGGCGAGTGGAAGAAGAACGAGCGCTCGACGCCGATGCCCGACGCCACCCGGCGCACCGTGAATGAACTGGCCGGGCCGCCCCGGCGCATGCGGATGACGACGCCCTGGAAGCTCTGCTGCCGCTGGCGCTCGCCCTCGCGGATCCAGACGTTCACCTTCACGGTGTCGCCCGGCTTGAACTCGGCTATCTTCTCGTTCGGTTCGAGCGCTACTGCTTCGCGTGCTTCCACAACAAATCTCCCGGGCCGTTCGCGGCGCCGCTTACAACAATTCGTCATTCCCGCGAAGGTGGAATCTCGGCGGGGCAACCAACCTAGTGTACGGCCCGACGGCCATCGGCGGCAAGACGCTTACGTCGCCGAGATCGCCTGCACGCGGTCGAGCATGGCGTCCCAAGGGTCGTTCTTCGGCGGCAGCGCGTCGGCCTGCAGAACCACGCAGCCGTTGTTCCGCCAGCAGACGACTCCGCCCGACTGCCCGTCAATCAGCGCGTCCGCGGCGGCCACTCCCATGCGCGTGCCCAGGATCCGGTCGAACCGCGATGGGGCCCCGCCTCGCTGAATGTACCCCAGCACCGTGTAGCGCGCGTCGTACGGCTCACTGGAGTCATTGATGAGGCCTGCGAGCTCCGCTGCGCTCCAGCGCGCTCCCTCCGCCAGCACGATGATGAAGTGCCGTTTGCCCCGCCCCCAGACTCCTCGTATCTCCGCGAAAACGTCCTCCAGTTCGAGGGGCCGTTCGGGCGTGATTACCATCTCAGCGCCGGTGGCCAGGCCCGCTTGCACCGCGATGTAGCCGCAATGTCGGCCCATCACCTCCACGATCATCGCCCGCCGGTGCGCGCTCGCCGTGTCGCGCAGACGGTCGATCGCCTCCATCGCCGTGTTGATGGCCGTGTCCGCGCCAATCGTGATCTCCGTGCCAGGCATGTCGTTGTCGATAGTGCCCGGGATCGTAATCGTTGGCATGCCCAGCTTGTGCAGCTCCCAGGCGCCCGCCATCGAACCATCGCCGCCGATGACCACGAGGCCGTCGAACCCTTCGGATCGCAGGTAGGCGGCGGCCTCCCGGCGGACGCTGTCCTGGAAGAAGTCCGGGCTCCGCCCCGCGCCGATGATGCTGCCACCGCGTTGAAGCGAACCGGAGACCGACCGGGTGGTCATCTGCTCGCAGCGATGCGTGAGCAGGCCGTTGTAGCCGTCCCAGAATCCCCAGACGTCCACGCCGCGGTAGAGCGCAGTGCGCGTCACGGCGCGGATGGCGGCGTTCATCCCCGGAGAGTCGCCGCCGCTTGCAAGCAGCCCTATCTTCTTCATGGCGCGAATTGTACCCCACCGTCCTTCCCCGATTTGTGTAAACCCTGATGCGTCATTCCCTCTATTGCGTGAGAACGGTTCCGTAGCGCAGTTCGCTCTTTGGCCCCAAGTCCTGCCCTGCGATTCGCGGTGGGCCTGTCGGAACTACGGACGCTAGACTCGCCCGATTGACGAGCGGTGGCGCCCTGGGGTACGCTTGCAAATGTCTGGTGGTTAGAGCGGAGTGGAACCACCCGTACCCATCCCGAACACGGAAGTGAAACGCTCCAGCGCTGACGATACTGGTAGGGCAACTTGCTGGGAAAATAGGCCGCCGCCAGGCTCTTGCAAGCGCCCGGGCTCTCATGCCCGGGCCCTTCTTTTTGTTCGGCTTTACACTCTCCCACCGTGGGCGTAGACTGACGAGTACTACCGGACGCCGCAGGGCGGGGGCGCAACCGCCCGGAATGGTGCAACTGTGACCGAGCAGCCCATGGCGGACCGTCCCGGGGAACCCACCATGGCCGAGCTCCTCGAGCTTGAGGAGACCCAGCCCCAGGAACTCCGGCGCGGAGACATCGTCGAAGGCCAAGTGATGAGCATTGATGCCGACGGCATTCAGGTGTCCGTCGGCATCAAATCCGAGGGCATGGTGCCCCCGCGCGAGTTCCGCTCAGTCGGCCCCGACCCCGCCGCTCACTACCAGGTGGGCGACCCCATCAACGTGTACGTGCTTGACTCCGTCGGGCGCGAAGGCCAGGCCCTCCTCTCGCTCGACCGCGCCCGTGCGGCCTCCGCCTGGATCGGGCTGGAGGCCGCCGAGCAGAGCGGAACCACGGTTCGCGGCCGCATCACGGGCCACAACCGCGGCGGGGCCGTCGTTGATATCGATGGCCTCCAGGGCTTCGTTCCCCTCTCCCAGGTCTCGCTCCCGCCGGGCGCCGACCACGCAGCCGCGCTCGCTGAGCGCGTCGGCGAGGAGGTCGTCCTCAAGGTGCTCGAGGTGAACCGCAAGCGCAACCGCGCGGTGCTCTCCGAACGGGGAGCGCTTCGCGAACAGCGCGAAGGCCTTAAGGACCAGTTGCTGAACGAATTGCAGGAAGGCGAGCGCCGCCACGGACGAGTCACCGGCATCTCCAGCTTCGGCGCCTTCGTCGACATCGGCGGCGCCGACGGCCTCATCCACATCTCCGAGCTGTCATGGGTTCCCGTCTCGAAAGTCGAGGACTGCGTGCAGATTGGGCAGGAGGTCGACGTCCAGGTCATGAGGGTCGACCGCGACAACCGCCGCATCGCCCTCAGCCTGCGCCGCCTCGAGCCTACCCCTTGGGAGACGGCTGCGGAGCGACTCGCCGTCGGCCAGCTCGTCAATGGCTCGATCACGAAACTCTCCGATTTCGGGGCCTTCGCGCGCGTCGAAGGCGCCATAGAGGGGCTCATCCACATCTCCGAATTGACCGAAAGGCACATTCGCCATCCGAAGGAAGTGGTCGATGTCGGCGATACAATGACGCTCCGTGTTGTAAGCTTGGACCTTGAGCGACGACGCCTCGGGTTGAGCCTGCGTCAGGTAGAGGAAGCAGACGCGGCGACCGGTTACCAGGACTACTACGACCCGGAGCCGGACTACTACGGCCCCGGCAGCTATGATCCCCGCCCGTAGGGCTCGCGCCGCCGGCAGCGTTGTAGTGAGATAGGGAGCGGACTGTTATGGCCAGCAGATTCGAAAAATTCTCGGAACGCGCGCGCAGAGTGCTGTCCCTCGCCCAGGAGGAGGCGCAGCGCTTCAACCACAACTACATCGGCACCGAGCACATCCTCCTCGGCCTCGTCCGCGAGACCGACGGTGTCGCCGCGCGCGTCCTCAGCAGCCTGAACGTCGAGCTCTCCAAGATTCGCTCCGCCGTCGAGTTCATCATCGGCCGTGGCGAACGCCCCTCCCCGGGCGACATCGGCCTCACCCCCCGGGCCAAGAAAGTCATCGAACTTGCCGTAGACGAGGCCCGCCGCCTCAGCCACCACTACATAGGTACCGAGCACCTCCTCATCGGCATCATGCGCGAGGGCGAGGGCGTCGCCGCCGGCGTCCTCGAAAGCCTCGGCGTCTCCCTCGACAAGGTGCGCTCCGAAACCACCCGCATCCTCAACCAGAGCGTCTCCCAGGGCCAGGGCCAGACGCGGGCAAGCAACCGCACCCCAACGCTCGATCAGCTTGGCATCGACCTCACCGCGGCCGCCCGCGCCAACAAGCTCGACCCCGTCATCGGCCGCAGCAAGGAGATCGCCCGCGTCGTCCAGATACTCAGCCGCCGCACGAAGAACAACCCCGTGCTCATCGGGCCGCCGGGCGTCGGCAAGACCGCTATCGTCGAAGCCCTCGCCCAGCAGGTGACCACCGGCGATGTGCCGGAAAACCTCGCCAACCGCCGCGTCGTCACCCTCGACATGGGCGCTCTCGTCGCCGGCACCAAGTACCGCGGCGAGTTCGAAGAGCGCCTCAAGAAGGTAGTCGAGGAGATCAAGTCCGCGGGCAACTGCATCCTCTTCATCGACGAAATGCACACCATGGTCGGCGCCGGCGCCGCCGAGGGCGCTGTCGACGCCGCCAACATCCTCAAGCCCTCGCTCGCCCGCGGCGAACTCCAGTGCATCGGCGCCACCACCCTCGACGACTACCGCAAGTACGTCGAGCGCGACCCCGCCCTCGAGCGCCGCTTCCAGCCTGTCACAGTCGAAGAGCCCACCACCGAGGAGACCGTCGAGATCCTTCGCGGCATCAAGATCAAGTTCGAGGAGCACCATGGCGTCGCCATCGAGGACGACGCGCTCTTGGCCGCCGCGTCCCTCGCGTCCCGCTTCATCGCGGACCGCTTCCTCCCCGACAAGGCGATCGACCTGATGGACGAAGCCGGCTCCCGTGTGCGCATCCGCAAGAGTGGCGCGCCCCTGCCCGTCAAGGAGTCTCAGAAGGCCCTCGAGACCGTCCGCCGCGAGAAGGACGAGGCGATCTCCGGGCAGCAGTACGAGTACGCCGCCGAACTGCGCGACCGCGAGATGAAGCTCGCCGAACGGCTCAACCAGCAGCAGGCCGAATGGCAGGCCGAGTCCACCGACGAGCACCCGTCCGTCACCGCCGAGGAGATCGCCGAAGTCGTCAGCATGTGGACCGGCATCCCCGTGACGCGGATGGCCGTCGAGGAGACCGAGCGGCTCCTGCACATGGAGGAGCACATCCACCGCCGCATCGTCGGCCAGCAGGAGGCCATCGTCGCGGTCGCCAAGGCGGTGCGTCGCGCCCGCGCCGGACTCAAGGACCCCCGCCGTCCCATCGGCAGCTTCCTCTTCCTCGGCCCCACCGGCGTTGGCAAGACCGAACTCGTGCGCGCGCTCGCGGAGTTCATGTTCGGCTCCGACGAAGCGATGGTGCGCCTCGACATGTCCGAATTCATGGAGCGCCACACCGTCGCGAGGCTCGTTGGCGCTCCTCCCGGCTACGTCGGCTACGAGGAGGGCGGACAGCTCACCGATGCTGTGCGCCGCCGCAGCTACACCTGCATCCTGCTCGACGAGATCGAGAAGGCCCACCCCGAGGTCTTCAACATCCTCCTGCAGATATTCGACGACGGCCACCTCACCGACGCCAAGGGACGCAAGGTCGACTTCCGCAACACCATCGTCGTGATGACTTCGAATATCGGCTCCGACCTCATCAAGCGCGACACTTCGCTCGGCTTCGCTATGGTCGACCAGAAGAGGATGGCCGAGAACGCCTACGAGAAGATGAAGACCAAGGTCGAGGACGAGGTCAAGCGCTTCTTCCGCCCCGAGTTCCTCAACCGTATCGACGGCCAGATCGTCTTCCACGCGCTCACCATGGAGCACATCGTCAGCATCGTCGACCTCATGCTGAACGACGTCCGCAAGCCTATGCTCGAAAAGGGCCTCAGCCTCGAGGTAACCCAGCCCGCCAAGGAGTGGCTCGCCGAAAAGGGCTTCGACCCCAACTTCGGCGCCCGGCCCCTCCGCCGCACCATCGAGCAGAGGATCGAAGACCCCCTCTCCGACGAGGTTCTCAGCGGCGTCTACCAGCCCGGTCAGACCATCCTGGTCGACGTCTCCCCCGATGACGACGAACTCACCATTGGCCCGCAGGTTGCGCCCGACGACGACAAGGAACTGGCCGCCACCGGGCCGGAGTCCTCCGCGACCTAGCGCGTCTTCATCGTTAGCTAGACACGGACCCTCAACGACCCTCCCATTCGAGGGAGGGTCGTTGCTTAGGGCGCGGTCGGGTTCGCGGTGAGCCCTGTCGAACCGCGAATCAGGGGCGGCCTGGGCCGGAAAGGCGCCTGCGACATTTGCCCCTTGCGCGGTAGGCGCGTCGTCCGCCACGATGCTCTCGATGCCGAGCGCTACCGCTAAAACAACCTTCCTCTGCCAGGACTGTGGGCATACGTCCCCTAAGTGGAACGGGCGGTGCCCGGCCTGCGGCGCTTGGGGCACGTTCGTCGAGTTCACCGAAACCCGGCGCAACGGCAAGTCCTCCGTACTCAGGGCTCCTGTCGCCGCGCCCGGCGACGCGAATGTCCGTCCCCTCGTCGATCAGCCCTGCTCCGACGGCGCCCGCCTCTCAACCGGCCTCGGCGAGCTCGACCGCCTCCTCGGAGGAGGTGTCGTCGCCGGCTCCGTCCTCCTCCTCGCCGGCGACCCCGGCGTCGGGAAGTCGACTCTCCTCCTGCAGGTCGCCGGCCTTGTCGCCGCGAGCGACCGGCCCGTCCTCTACGTCTCCGGCGAAGAGTCCGGCGCGCAGGTGCGCCTCCGTGGCGAGCGCCTCGGCGTCCATGACCCCCGCGTCCTCTTCGCCGCCGAGACCGACGCCCCGGCCATCGGCGCTCTGCTCGAACACGTGCGGCCCGCCATGCTCATCGTCGACTCCGTCCAGACGCTCGCGTCGCCTGACGTCCCCTCCACCGCGGGCAGCCTGACGCAGGTGCGAGAGTGCGCCCAGCTCCTGCTCGGCTGGGCCAAGTCGTCGGGAACGCCCACGTTCATGACCGGCCACGTCACCAAGGACGGCGCCATCGCCGGCCCACGGACGCTCGAGCACATGGTCGACGTTGTGCTCTCGATGGAGGGCGAGGCCGTCGGCAGCTTCCGCCTCCTCCGCTGCTCCAAGAACCGCTTCGGCTCCACCAACGACGTCGCGCTGTTCGAGATGGGCGGTGCCGGTCTCGCAGAGGTCGCCGACCCCTCGGCGCTTCTCGTCGGTGAGCGCGACCCCTCCGCCCCCGGCTCCGCCGTAGCCGTGACCATGGAGGGCAGCAGGCCCCTCCTCTGCGAAGTGCAGGCCCTTGCCAACGTCTCCGCGTTCTCGCCGCCGAGGCGCTCGGCGACCGGCGTCGACTTCAACCGCATGGCGATGCTCGCCGCCGTCCTTTCCCGCCGCGCCCGCCTCAGCCTCGGCAACCAGGACGTCATCGTGAACGTCCCCGGCGGACTCCGTATTGCCGAGCCCGCCCTCGACCTCGCCATCGCCGCCGCCATCGCTTCCAGCTACCATGACCGGCCTCTGGACCCGCACACCGCGCTCATCGGCGAGGTGGGCTTGAACGGCGAGGTGCGCAGCGTTGCGCACCTCGAGCGCCGCCTCAACGAGGCCGCCCGCCACGGTTTCAAGCGGGCCCTCGTCCCTCGCGCCGCCCTCCGAAACCTCCCCTGCGTCCCGGGCATCGAACCCGAAGGCGTCGCTGCGGTCAACGACCCCCGCATCATCGGCTGAGTCCGAGCGTCCCAACTCCCTCTGTCTTCGGGGATGGGGCTTGCGCGAAGGGACGGCGTCATCGGAGCGAAACGGTCGCCGCCACCGGAAGGTGGTCGGACGCCTGGGTCACTCGGGCGGAGTAGTCGCTCGCCCGCAGGTCGGGCGAGACCCAGATGTAGTCGATGCGCTCGTGCAGATTATGGGAGCGCGCGGTGAACGGCTGCCCTGTCGATCCGGAAGCCAAGAAGGCGTCGACCATGCCGGACGCCTCGAGTCCGGCGAGTTCGGGCCATCCCGGCTGCGCGTTCAGGTCGCCCATGAGCACGGTGCGGTCGGCGCCGCCCCACCGCCGCAGGAGTTCCGCGGTCTGGGGCGCCCGGTGTTCTGGCTCGCTGACGGCGTGATGGAAATGGGAGGCGATGACGCGCAGCGGGCCGTCGCCGGTGTCGATCTCCACCCACAGGTAGCTGCGACCCACGAGGAGGTCGTCGTTGTTGGGCATGGGAGCGAGCTCAGCCTCGACGATGGGGTAGCGGCTGAGCAGGGCGTTTCCGTACACGGCGTCCGCCGCCGGCCCGTGGACGTACGACATGCCGAGCCGGTTCGAGAGCCAGGCGAGAGTGTCGACGCTGCCGGCGATGACCCAGCCCCGGTTGATCTCCTGGAGCGCGACGACGTCCGGCGACTCGGCCTCAATGGCCTGTGCGAGCGCCTCCATGCCGAGCCGCCCCGACGTGTCGAATCCGTGGTGGATGTTGTAAGTCATCACGCGGACGGGCCACCCGCCGGGCGCCTCTCCGGACGCAGGAGGACCCGGCTCATCCCACGCGGCGGCGAGCGCAAGAGGGGCGAGGAGCATCGCTGCGGCCATCGTCGGCGCGTAAAGGCTCGACGCCGGCGCAATCGCGCGCCTTGGGCCTGCGCGGAGCGCGGAGACCACGGACGCCGACGCGAGAAGGGCCGCGGCGATAGTGATGCTCGGCCTCGGCAGCCCCATGTCGATGTCGTACTGCGCGTAATAGACGAAGATAAATGCAATCAGCAGCATCGTGCCGGCTGCCGCAGCCCAGATGGGCCCCACGGCCCACCCCGTCGGCCCGGTTGAGAGGCGCATCGGCGCGCCGCCGACCAGCGTCGCCAGTGCGACATGCCCGGCGAGGACGGCCGCCGCCGCTAGCCAGGTGGTCTCGTAGCCTCCCGCGGCCGATG
>DAOUKL010000016.1:0-49524 GCA_034421335.1 Dehalococcoidia bacterium
CCAGTTGGGATTGCAGGCTGCAACTCGCCTGCATGAACGTGGAGTTGCTAGTAACCGCAGATCAGCCATCCTGCGGTGAATACGTTCCCGGGCCTTGTACACACCGCCCGTCACGTCATGGAAGCCGGTAACGCTTGAAGTCGTACAGCCAACCGCAAGGAGGCCTGCGCCGAGGGCGGGACTGGTGACTGGGACGAAGTCGTAACAAGGTAGCTGTACCGGAAGGTGCGGCTGGATCACCTCCTTTCTAGGGAGCTCCCTCTCTTCGGAGGGAACCCCAGGTCGGTCCGTCGGGGTTGCCGTCCCGCGCTGGGCGATCGGTAGAGCCTTGGCTCCCTCGCATCGGCAACGGCGGCCGCTTCACTCTCCTTCGGGAGGGCCCGGCGGCTCACAAAGTCTTTCCTTCCACTACTCACCCGTTAAGGCGCCCGCATTCGAGAGGCCGGCCACGCTGGCCTCTCGCTGTAATCGGGGCGGCGGGCCCGCCCCCTCAGCGTGGGCCACTAGCTCAGTCGGTTAGAGCGCAGTCCTGATAAGACTGAGGTCCCTGGTTCGATTCCAGGGTGGCCCACCACTTTTGACAAGTTCAAGAACCTTCACACCGTATGCTCTGGCGGTGGCAGGTGCACAAAAGTGAAAAAGTACATTCTCTTTGACCATGATGGCGTTCTGGTCGAAACAGAACAATGGTATTACCTGGCGAACAAGCGAGCGCTGGCGCCTCTCGGAATCGATCTCCCACGAGACGCGTACTTGGTGAATATGGCCAATGGAGTTTCCGCGTGGGAGGCGGCGCGAGTTTCAGGAATATCCGAATCTGAAATTGAACGCGGCCGAGAATTAAGAGACCGATACTACCAGGAATACCTGACGACCGAAAACATCGAGATCGAGGGTGTTCTGCAAACACTAGCCGAACTCGCAGATACGTACCGGATGGGTATAGTTACTACATCCAAACGAGCTGACTTCACCCTAATACACGAAAAACGATCCATTTTAGACTATATGGAATTCTACTTGACCGAGGAGGATTACGAGCGAGCTAAACCACATCCAGAACCTTATCTGAAAGGACTTCAACGCTTTGGCGCTACTGCCGCTGAAACGGTGGTTGTTGAAGACTCGGCGAGAGGGTTGAAGTCGGCAATAGCAGCAGGTATCGACTGCATCGTGGTTGCGAGCGAATTCACCGCAACTCACGATTTGTCCAAAGCAACTGCCAGGGTCGCTACGTTCAGGGAATTGCCATCTACCATAAGGGGCCTACAAGTTTAGCCAGGCGACGCTGAAAGCGCGCGCGCCGTCCGCCCCAATACTAGGCTCGCTTACCCCACTCGACTGGACAAGAACCTTCACCCCGAGGCACCGCGCATAGGCACCGCCCCAGGATCGAATCAAGCGCCGCCCTCGACCTGGACCGTGACGATGTCCACGCCGTGGAACTTCTGGTGGCGCACGCCGGAGGCGTAATGCCGCAACAGCCGGAGCGATAGATCATCGGCTGTCGGCGCGGCGGCTTCATTGGTCAGGTACGCCAGCTGGTCCTCCACGTTCTCCTGCCGCGTCGTGGCGACAAACTCCAGCTCCACCATCGTCTCCTGCGGCCGTGCGTTGATGATCAGGCGCGGAGGCCCCGAGCCATCCGCATCGCCTTCCTGCGACAGCAGCGTGGCGAGCGTCTCTTCGCCGGCGGCGCGCAGCCGCAGCGTGGAGGTCTCGCTCCACCCCAGCCTGGTCGTCAGCCGGGTGAGAAACTCGTCTATCGCGGGAAGCGAGGCCATCTCCAGCGTTGCCTCGAGGCGTGAGCGCCGCGAGCCGACCTCTTCGAGCAGAAGCGTCATGCCTATCGCAACCACAGCGCCGATAGTGACTCCGCTGCCGAGCAGTCGGCCCACCTCATCGCCGAAGAGGTCGCGCATGATGGGGTGACCGTGGAGCCCCAGGCCAAGCGCGCTTGCGAGCGCGACCACCAGCACGCGCTTGGGGTCCAGTCCGTCGCGAATGACCGTCTGCAAGCCGCTGACGAAGAGCACTCCCATGGCCAGCATCAGGTAGGCGCCCAACACGGGGCCGGGGATCGTCAGGAGAACGGCGGCGAGTTTCGAGAAGAAGGCCAGCGCCACGGTGACGACCGCCACGCCAATGCCGACTCGGCGGGCGGCGACGCCGGTGAGGTTGATCAGCGAGATGCTGAATGAGGAATAGGCCATCGGGGGCAGCGTCCCGGCGAGGCCGGCGAACAACATCCCGACGCCATTGACGCTCACCATGCCCTGTATCTTGCGGAAGTCGATCGCTCGCGGCTGACGCCGGGAGCCCTGCTGGATCGCAACGCCGTCGCTGATGGTCTTGATCCCGATCACGAGAGTCAGAATCGCGAACGAGGGCAGGAGCGCCCAGAACTCCCTGCCGGGCGTGAGGTCCAGGCCCAATGGCGGCAACTCGGGGACGCCGAACCAGCGGGCGTCAGCGATCCGGTCGGCGTCGATCAGACCGAAAGCGACGGCGACTGCGCATCCGGCCAGGATGCTGATGAACGGCCCGGCGAGGCGCCAGCGTCCGCGGGCGCGCAGCGTCACGACGACCGACGCCAGGAGCGTTGCTCCGGCGATCGCCGGGCCTGAGACAGGGGACGCGCCGGCTGGCAGGTCCTGAACGCTGTCGAACGCGATGGGCAGCACGCTGACGGCGATCAGCATGGTCACCGTCCCCGTGACGACCGGCGTAAATATCCGGCGCAGCGTCGGCAGCCACCACGCGAGGGCTATCTGGACTACGCAGCAAGCGACCACGAGGCTCGCGAACGCCGACGGCCCGGCCTCGGAGATAGTCAGCACCATGAGCCCGATGAACAGCGCGGCGGGACAGGTGAGTACCACGTGGCCTGCGCCGAACCGCCACACTTGGAACGCCTGTAACGCCGTGATCCCCGCGCTGATCATCAATGCGGCGAAGACGCCCCAGGTCAAGTAGGCGTCGCCGAGCCCGGCGGAACGAACTGCGACCGCCACGTTCAGCACCGTCGGCGCGAGCATAATCGCGGCGCCCTGGAACCCGACAACCAATGCGGTCGACGGAGGACAGGCTTCCTCGGGTTCAAATCGGATGGGCTGTTCGGCGCTCTTGGCGGTCAAAAGGGAACAACCTCGAGCGGCCTCTCGCGTACGGTCGCGGCCCCCGCCGGGAACAGCGGCAGGCGCTCGAACCTGCCCCCGAGCACGTCATCCGACGGTGCGCCCAGCCAATCCTCCAGCACCGAGGCATACACCTGCCGGAAGTCGGTCGTGAAGCGGAGGTTGTCGCGGTCGAGCGAGGCGAGACTGGGACGCTCGCCGTAGAGGCCGCCCGCCACCGGTGAACCCGCGACGAACATCGGCCCAGCGGAGCCGTGATCGGTGCCGCCGCTGGCGTTCCCGACCGCGCGCCGCCCGAACTCCGACCACGTCATCACTGTCACGTCGTTCGCGTGTCCGTGCGCCTGCAGGTCCCTGTAGAAGGCGAGCATGGCGTCCGCCGTTTCAGCGAGCAGGTTGGCGTGCCTCGAATCCTGCGCTGCGTGCGTGTCGAACCCGCCTATCTTCACGTGCCCCACGCGCAGGCCGAGGCCGGCGTCTATCGCCTCGGCGATGAGCCGGAGTCCCTGTGCGAGACTCGACTCCCCATACTCGACGGCGGGCTCGTACCGGTCGTGCGCCTGCTGTACGGCGGCGGAGCTGCGCTGGGCGGAGCGAAGCGTGTTGTCCAGCAGCGCGCCGAAGCGCGCAGCCCCCGGCGCCGACGCGTACAGTTGCAGGAGCGCCGCCGTCCGCGCCTGCCTGTTCGAAGCGTTCCGGGGGTCGTCCTGCAGCTTGTAGGCGTCCACGTCCTTCACGAGCGGGACCGCTGCATTCCGCGCGACCATCGCCTGTGGCATACGGGAGTCCGCCGCCAGCGCGAGGATGGCGTCCTCCTGCTCCCCGGAGATGCCGTCCAGGTATCGCCCGAGCCAGCCCTCGTACTCCTTCCTGCCCGTACTGGCCGTCTGCCAGATATCCATGGACTCGAAGTGCGAGAAGCTCGGATCCGGGTAACCAACGCCTTCTACGACTGCAAGCGCGCCCTCGTCCCAGAGTTCCTTGAAGGCGGCGAGGCTCGGGTGGAAACCGGCCTGCCCGTCGATGGGGAGCACGTCGCCCTGGGGCACGGCGAGGCTCCCGCGCAGCTCGTAGTACCTGTTGTCGTTCGCCGGAACGATGGTGTTCAGGCCGTCGTTGCCCCCGGCCATCTGGACAATGACGAGCGTGCGGTCGCCCAGGGGCGCGTCGGCGGACGGCTGTTCGTGGATGGCGGCGGCGACGGCCCGGCTGAAGACCGCGGGCATGACGGCCGCCGCCGGGACGGCCACCATGCTGCTCTTGAGGAACTGACGCCGGCTTATCAGCATGGCCTTCCGCCTTACGCCACCTGGAAGTCCGGCGACGCCAGGATGAGATACACGAGGCTTCTGAGTTTCCGGTCGAGGGTCACGCCGCCGAGGCCGTCCATGAACGCGGTCAGCGCGTCGCGGTCCGTCGCGCGGAGGCGCCCGCCGAGGAGCAGGTCGTCGAAGAAGTCGACGATCTCGCCCGATGCGCTCAACCCCTGCGCGACGACAAGTTCCTCAGGGTCAAATCGCAGCCGCTTGCTGCGCGTCGTTACGATCTTGTTGGCGGCGTTGATGCGCTCCAGCAGCGACGCGCTGTTGATCCAGGCGGCGCCTCCGGGCCACCCGGCGACGTTGGGAGGCGCGAAGAGCGCCTGGCCCATCCGCTCGATGCGCGCGTTGAGAGGGTTGAAATCGGTTTCGACGCCGAGCGCGCGCACCGCGCCGACCGCGAGTTCGACGGGCGACTTGACGAGCGCGGTCCTCGCCCGGCCGCTGTAGAACTCGTCGGACTCGAACATGGCCCGAACGACGGGGCGTATGGCGGAGCCGTGCGCCCTGAAGACGCCCGCAAGGCGCTCGATCACTTCGGGTTCCGGTTCCGGGTGCGCGAAGAAACTCCACAGCCGGCCACAGATGTACTCCGCCGCCGCGGGCTGCTCCATGATGATGTCCACGACGTCGTCGCCGTCGAAGTTCCCCGTCCGACCGAGGAACGTCTTGGAGCCCGTGTCGTGATGCCTCGCGTTGAGGAAGAACTCTGTTCTGCGTTTCAACTGCCAGCCCGTGAAGGCCCGGGCGGACTCTCGGACGTCGTCCTCGGTGTAGTTGCCCACGCCAAGCGTGAAGAGCTCCATGAGTTCGCGTGAGTAGTTCTCGTTCGGGGCCGCTTTCTTGTTCGTGCGGCTGTCGAGGTAGATCATCATGGCCGGATCGCGGGAGACGGCCTTCAGCAGTTCGTCGTACCGCCCCATCCCCTTCTCGCGGAACAGGCGGTTCTGCGCGAGCATTTGCGGGCCCTTGCCGACAACCTTGAACGAACTGGTGAGGACGCCGTGCCAGAAGAACGTCATCTTCTCCTGCAACGGGCGGGCGGTGTAGGCCATGCGCTGAAGCTGCCATCGCTGCAGGTGGTTGAGGCGGCCCTCCAGGTCCAGCTCCTGCGCGGCGAGACGCTCATCGAGCGCGCTATCGTCGATGCCGTCGAAGTCGACCAGGTGGTCGATCGCAGCCTGCAGGCCCATCTCACGGAAACGCGCCAGTTCGGCGGGCGACGCGCCGAATCCGGCCCGCCAGAGCAGGTGGCCGATGCGCGACGCCTCATCCGGTAGGGCGTCTTCCGGCGACAGGGAATCGGGGAAGACCCTGCCCGGTTTTCCATCCCCTGGGCCGTCGAAGCGTGTGGGGTCTGCGGGTGGCGCGACGCTGGACGCCGAAGCGCGCGGCGCCGCTGCGATGAATACGGGCGCGGTCGCGGCAGTAAGGCCGAGCAGTGCGGCGCGCGCCATGAACCCGCGCCGGTCCATGCCGAGCGTGAGGATGGGATCATCCCCTCGCGGGCGTTCGTCGGTCTGTGATTCGACGCTCATCGGGTGCTCGGTCAGCGCGCCTGCGGATACTGTTCCTCTCCGGTGAATGATAGCGCAGCGGCGTCAGGGCGCGACGCTCATGAGCGCGCGCCCGCGGGTTCTTGATGGGGCTTCTGCGGTTCGTGGAGCGCCGGTTCCGGCGGGCCGCCCGAGGACTCCCCGGCGGGCCGCCGGAGGACCCCCGGCGGACAACGCCTCTCCCTAGCGACCGGCGGGGCGCCACGACACCATCGCCTGGCGTCGTGGGGCCGCGCCCCGCACTACGAAGCCGGCGGGAGTCGCTTCCAGGAGTTCGTCCGCGGCGGCGCGGAGGCGGAGGTCGGCTTCGTCGCCTTCGTGCACGCCAAGGCGCCGGCGCAACTGGTCAATGGCCGCGTCACGGTCGGTGTCGAGCACGGCGGGCTCGGCGCTCAGCATCGTTACGTCGGGAAAGATGTTCATGGCCCACAGCACGACGTCCGCTGCGGGCGCCTCGGCCTCTTCCCACGTCTCGTTGACGACCGTGACATTGGCGATGCCGGCCTCCGCCGCGCGGGACTTGAGCATCTCTACGGAGTCGGCGGAGGGTTCGACGACGGTCACGCTCCTGGCTCTCGTGGCGAGCGGCAAGGCGAAACGTCCGGCGCCGCCGCCCACGTCGAGCACCTCGGCGTTCGGCTCCAGGATGGCGTAGAGGGCGTTGAGGACGGCATCGTCGGCGCGGTGGGGGTCGAGGGGCCTGTTGGCGCGCTCGAAGGCTCTGTGGTTGTGGCCATGACCGTGCCCCTGTCCTCCGCCGCGCAGCGCGGCCGAGTCGCGCTCGTGGGCCGCTATCTGTTCGCGCCAGGCGTCAAACGCCGAATCCGTCATACAGCGCCTCCATCGACGGAACATAGGGCGAGGACAACCATCCGCAACGGCCTCCTTACGCCGGGCTGGGGACGCCTGCGACGGAGTAGAAGCGCGCGCAGTTGTCCCACAAGATCTTGCGCCGGTCCTCGTCGGTCAGGGGCAGGGCGAAGAACCCGTCGACCGCCTCGGGGTACTTCGAGTCTCCATGGGGGTAGTCGGTCGAGAACACGATGTTGTCGTTGCCGTAGGCGTCGATCATGTAGCGGGCCGGCAACTCGTCGGGCTCGACCGACACGTAGCACTGCCGCTTGAAGTACTCGCTCGGGGGCATCCTCAGTTCTTCCATGAAGATGTCGGCCTCGCGCTCGTAACCCTCGTCCATGCGCCAGAGCATCCACGGGACCCACGAGCAGTTCGCCTCGAGGAACGCCACGTTGAGCCCGGGGTGCCGCTCGAGGATTCCCCCGGCGACGAAGCTGCCTAGTCCGAGCATCTGCTCGAACGGCTGGGCATAGATGCGACGGAGCCCGAAGTTGGGGTCAAAGTGCTGCGCGCTCTGGTTGGAGCGCGAGCCGGAGGCCTCGTGGAAGCCCAGGGGGATGTTGAGCCGCTCCAGGGCGTCCCACAGCGGGTCATAGCAGGCGTCGTGCCAGTTCTTGCCGTTGACGATGTTGGAGCGGACGAACACCGCCTTGAAGCCGAGTTCCTCGACGACGCGGTAGGTCTCGGCGATTGCGTCGTTCACGTCGTAGACGGAGATCATGCCGGCGCCGAGCAGCCTCGTGGGGTCGCCCTGGCAGAAGTCGTACAGCCAGTCGTTGTAGGCGCGCGCGATGGCGGCGGCGAACCTCGGCTCGAGGTCAGGCACAGTGAGCACGCTGAGGCCCCTGCTGGGGAAGAGCACCGCAACGTCGAGGCCCTCGACGTCCATCGCCTCGAGCTGCACCTCGGGCGACCATCCGCGCGCCGCGTGGTCGCGGTAGAGCGCCTGGTTCCGCTCGTAGTTGTGTCCCCGGTGCGGCGTGCCGGTCGTACGCCGCCCGGACTCGTTGTTGGGGTAGTAGACGCCCAGGTCGCGCACGTTCTCGGACGTCATGCCGCGCGGCGCGGCGGACTTGAACTCCGGCGCGATGTACCGCTCCCATAGATCGGGCGGCTCCATGATGTGCATGTCGCTGTCGAGGATGCTGAACCCGTTCTTCGCCATCCGTATCCTCCTGCCGGACCGTTTCACTGCGGACGGCGAGCGCCGGCGCCGAGGAGCGCGCCACTCCGCCGAACCCACAGCGCAATCATGCGCGTGAGGGGGCGAACGCGCAAGTTGCGGCGGCCAGGGCGGGGGCAACTATTAGAATCAATGAGCCGGGCACCCTCAAGCCTAGGGAGGGTGTGATATGGGCGACACACAATGCAGAGGCCCGCATATTCGAAAATACACGGGCCTCTGCCACTCAAGATCCGACTTTGCGGGGGATTCTCCTATCCGCCGTCACGCTCCAAGTACATGATGCGTGCCGCTTGGAAAGCAGATGTCCAGGCTTGGTTATCCTTGCCTGTGCGGTTGGGGTTACGGTAAGTATCGATGGAGTGCCGCACCGACCCTATGAAGATGTCAGCCGCCACACCGTCCTTGATGAGTTGAACCGGGTTAATCCCCTTGCCCCAAGTCCACTGTCCGTTCTCTTCCACAAGCATGGCCCGAAAGGCACTCAGCACCGGATAGATGTAGCCGGTGGGAGTGTTGTACTCCGTCGACTTGTCAATGAACGGCAGCTCTTTCGGTTTCTTCGGGGACTGTGTAACTCCGGTTAGTCTCCCAAATTTCCCGCTTGTTCCCGGTTCGGGGCCTCTCTGGTTGTAGTGCCCTGGGAGGTAGAACTGGATGGCGTCCCAAATCTGCAAGGCATCGCGGGAGATGCCATACAGCTTCTCGTAAGCTGCGGTTTTCTCTCGAAAGAGCTTCAGGCACTGCTCCTTGCCGGAGTAAGCCACAACAGGGGGAGTAGAACCATGGCTCGGGTCAAGGGCTGTGAGGATACCAATCAACTCCCTCACATCCATGTCCCCCTCGTCGTTCTCAAACCAAGATATCTTCCTCTCGAATGCTCCGAGAGCGTCCTTCAGGTCTTCGAATCTTCCCTGGAGGTTAGTCAAGCTCTTGGACGCTACTTGCTTCGACGTGTTGCGAGCCTCAACGACGGCCGGGATCTCGTCTTCGTCTAGGCCGGTGAATATTTCCACGTTGCAATAGCCTGCCTGCGGCAAGTCGCCCGTTTCTTCGCGAGAGCCGAGAATGGCCTTCAATGTGTGGCCGCCGTCCAAGACGCCGTGATAGCGCCGGTCATCGAACCTGAGCGTTAGTTCAGAGGCCTTGTTGTCGTACTCCACCTGCTTGGCGACCACGGTAAGACCGCGGTTGAAGGCCGCGAACCATTCGGGCTTGTCCGTCAGCGTCTCCCTGATGGCGTGTGGAACCTTACCCTTATCGGTAGCCTCACGGGCGTTGACCTCAAGCCAGTCGACCCATCCCAAGGGGATATCCTTGACCGGCACTACCGCGTAGTAGCGACGCAATTGTGCGGAAGAGGGGTCAGTTGAGGGCTGCTCGACGAACAAACGAGCGAAGGACTTGATGGGCAGGACGAATCTAGGCATCGCAGTTCCTTTCTTCCGGTGCCTCAGGCATCCGGGGAGGCTTTCGCCCCAACCGAATAAGCCACGTTGGGCTTGACCCGGTCTCGTAGCCCATGAGGGCTTACGACTCTCTGCCTCTACATTGTGCGCGCTCAAGCACCGTTCTGTCAACTGCGGACAGCGGGGACACCCTCGCCCAACGGGCGAGGCGACTCCTACGAACGCGCAAGTTTCGGCGGCCAGGGGCATAATCGGCGCAACCGTTCGGAAGGAGAGCTGCGGACGTGACGCCCCTCACAGACGGCGCATGGCTGATCTCCGGTGTTCCGGGCGCGGGGAAGACCACTGTTGCGCGGGAGCTCGCCGGGCGGCTCCTCCGGTCGGCGCACGTCGAGGTCGACTTGCTCCGCGATATGGTGGCGTCGGGCTACGTGGGCCCCGGCGAGCGGCCCCTTGCCAAGTCGGACGCCCAGCTGGCGCTGGGAGCGCGCAACGCCGCGCTGCTCGCCGGTTCGTTCCTCGAAGCTGGGTTCACGCCCGTCATCGACGACGTCGTGCTGCGGCCCCAGTTCGCGCAGTACGTTGCGGCGCTGCCGCGCCGTCCGCTGCGCCTGGTCGTACTGGCGCCGCCGGTGGAGGTCGCGATTGAACGGGACGAGCGCCGGGCCGAGAAGCACGTGGCCGGCAGGTTCCGCTACCTCGACGCGGAATTGCGCGCGCAGATGCGCGGGCTGGGGCTGTGGCTGGACACGTCGGCCATGACCGTGGCGGAGACGGTTGACGAGATCATCCGGCGGGCGGACGAAGCCCTCGTGGCGCCCTTTACTTGAACAGCCCTGCTCGTTGGAGTACGCTCTCCCCAACGCTGGCTTAGGGAGGAGTATCGCTATGGCGACTGCACGCAAACAGTGGGGCGTCGACAAGCTCTCATCCGACGAGCTGATGGACAGCCTCGAGGAGATTCGGGCCGAGTGGAAGCAAGGCCACCCGGAGCGGCCCAAGGCGGCGACCGTTGAGGCGATCGCCGAGCGTAAGCGCCGAGCCCATCAGGGCGGCGACGGCAACCACCGCTTCGAGGGTGAGCGCTATATCAACACCACGAACAAGGACGTCCGTCGTTTCCAGCTCCGCAAGCTCATCGACGAGGGCGGGCAGGACACGGTGGGCGGCCCCGTGGCCAGCCACCCCACGCTGAGCCGCTGGCACTCGGAGGAGTTCGGGCTTTCCAAGGAGGAGATTGACTCCCTGGAGAAGTCCGACTGGGCGCCGGAGGAGTTGGTGTCGAACGGCTGGTACTACTGGATGCACCGGAGCGAGCCGTGGCCGGTGCTGCTGGCGAGCGCGCTGGTGGGCGAGGGCGAAAAGCGCCTCCCCGAGGTGCGCGAGCGCATGGTGCAGGAGCTCGAGGAGACCAAGCAGCTCTACCAGCAGCTCGGCATCAAGGACATCGAGCGGGCCATGCTCAACCAGCGGGAGCACTCCCCCATCGGCGCCGACGCCGACCACGTGGTGTTCGGCGAGGACGTGACGCGGGCGTTCGTGAACACGCCGGAACTGCAGGAACGCCTCCGGCAGGTGTTCATCTTCCGCCTCCAGCGAAGGTAGCCCTCCGTCATTCCCGCGAAGGCGGGAATCCACCCCACCCTCCCCACGCTGGTGGGGAGGGTGGAGCACGAGGGGAGAGGCGCGGCGCGCAAGCGCGCTCCTAACTCTCCCCCTGCGGGGGGACATGCCTGAGTCCGAGGCAGAGGCCCTTCCCCATCGGGGAGAGAGCAACCACTACGACAAAAGAGGACAGGCTATGCTGAACCACCCTCCCTACAACGCCGACGACCTGAAGGCGCCGCCGCTCGCGGGGCCGGAGTTCATCAGCCTGCTCCACCATCAGCGGGCCGAGCGCTACCCGGAGCCGCCGCCCTTCTACCAGCTCCTCTTCTCCGGCTCCCTCTCCAGGGACGACCTGCAGTTGTGGGCCAAGAACCACTACTACTACCTCGACCACGGCCTGCAGTTCACCACCGCCGCCCTCTACATCAAGAACAACGACGAGCCCTCCCGCACCCACGAACTCCGCAAGCTCGTGAAGATCGAGGGGCGCGACATCGTGAACGACCTCGTGGGCTGGACCACCCCGGCCTACGAGGAACTGTGGCTCCAATTCTGCGAGGGCCTCGGCCTTGAACGCGACGAAGTTACCTCGTGGCGGAACTTCACCCGCTCCTACTTCGCCGTCTCCACGCTGTCGCTCTGCTGCCGCTGGTGGGAGTGGTCGTGGCTCGACGGGATCGCGGGGCTGTTCGCGGGCGACCTCCTGGCGCGCGACGTGATGGGGAAGGCGGGCGAGGCGCTCCGCGACCAGTACGGCGTCGCCGAGGAGCATCTCGCGTTCTTCCCGCGCTTCAAGGAAGACGCCGAGGAGGACCTCGGCTGGGAAGAGTCGACGCTCGCGGAGTGGGCGTGCACGACCGAGCGCCAGCTCACGGCGGCCCGGGCATTCCGCTACCGTCTCGACATCGACTACCAGTACGTTCAGCCGGTGCACGCCGCCATCACTACGGGCGAATACCCCGTACAGGTGCCCGTCTCCCTCTACGCCGAGGCCCCCGCCGAGTAGCCCGCCCGCTCTCCGGGCGTCCGTCGCCCGCGCAGGCGGGAATCCAGTTCCTATGGTTTGTGGTTCGACAGGCTCACCACGAACCACCTCCCGCGCTGGGCATCTACGCAGGGTCGCTACGCCGAGTCCCCCACCGGCTGATCGGGAACGTTAGCGCAGGGCGCAACGCCCATGCCTGCGAGCATGGCGCGCACGCGCTCTTCGACCTCGTCGCGGATGCGGCGCACAACCTCGATTGGTTGACCGGCGGGATCGTCGAGGCCCCAGTCCTCGCCGGGGATGAACGTCGCGGGGCACGCCTCGTCGATGGCGCAGCCCATCGTGTACACGTAGTCGGCGTCGTCCACCATCGCCTGATCGATCATCTTGGGGCGCTGGCCGTCGAGCGGGATTCCTCGCTCCGCCATCGCCGTGGCGACCACGGGATTGAGTTCGCTGCCCGCGAGCGTGCCTGCGGAGCGCGCCTCGACCGCTCCACCCGACAGCGCGCGGGTGAACGCTTCCGCCATCTGGCTGCGCCCCGCATTGTGGACGCACACGAATAGCACTCTCACGGCTTGCCTCCTGCGCGGTCTCCGCCGCCTGCGCCCGTTGCTTCGGCGGAGGAGTCGTCGCGCAAGAGTCGGTAGCAGAGCGCCGCGAGGGACATGCCGGCGAGCGGGCCGGCGACGTAGATCCAGAGGCTGCCGAGCTCGCCCGCAACCAGCGCGGGAGCGAACGAGCGCGCGGGGTTCATCGACGCCCCGGATATGGGCCCGGCGAATATCGCCTCCAGTCCCACCGTCGCGCCGATGGCGATAGCCGCGCCCTGCCCCACTGCGCGCACGTCGGTCGCCACGGCCATGATGACGAACATCAGGATGAACGACAGCACTACCTCCAGCGCGAGCGACTGTCCCGCGCCACCCGACGGCAGCGTCGCGCCCATCGTTCCGACCTTGCCGAACAGCGCTAGCAGGGCGGCGCTCGCGGCGGTCGCCCCGAGCAGCTGAGCCGCCCAGTAGAGCGGCAGCAGCCGCAGGGGAAAGTGGCGGGCGATCGCGAACGCGAACGTGACCGCCGGGTTCATATGCGCGCCGGAGATGTGCCCCGTCGCGTAGACCATCGCCGCCACCGTGAGCCCGAACACGATGCCGACGCCCAGGACGCCGATGCCGCCTCCGGCGGTCTCGTCGATGATGATGGCGCCGGTCCCGGCGAACACGAGGGTGAACGCGGCGATGGCCTCCGCGGCAAGCCGGCGCGCCGTAGAAGCGTTCAGCATCCGCCGATGATACGTCGCCCCGCCCTGTTTTTCGGTTAACGGCGCGCTAACGTCTGTCTCGTCTGCTATTGTGAGCCGAAGATTCCATCACGGGGAGGGGGCGCATGGGATGGTCCATCCACCACCCGCAGGGCGTGCTCCATCATGATCCCGCCCTCGCGTTCAACGGCTACACGCTCATCGCCATGTCGGGCGGGGACACGGCCTATCTCATCGACATGCAGGGCGTCGTCCGCCACACGTGGCATTGCGACGAGGGACTGGGTTATGGGTTCCTCCTGGACAACGGCAACCTGCTGTGCCGCACCCGCGCAAGCGGTGGAACCATTCCCGGCGAGAACGACTACACCGGCATCCTCGAGCTCGATTGGGACGGGAACGTCGTGTGGGCGTACCGGGACCGGTTCGCGCACCACGACTTCAAGCGCCTGCCGGACGGCCACACGCTCGTCGTCTGCTACGAGTTGATGCCGCAGGAGACCGCCCGCCGCGTAAAGGGCGGACACGGCGACCCCGACGAGCCGATGTACGGCGATATCGTTCGCGAACTCGACGCCGGCGGCGCGACCGTGCGGGAGTGGAGCATGTGGGGCGCGCTCGACCCGGAGTCCGACGCCATCTGCCCGCTGGATGGGCGCGAGCAGTGGCTCCACCAGAATGCCCTGAGCCTCACTCCCAACGGCGATTTCCTCGTCAGTTTCCGGCAGATCGACACCGTGGGCGTCGTCGACCGCGCGAGCGGAGAGTTCACGTGGAAGTGGGGACCGGGCGTCATCTCGCACCAGCACCATCCCACCTGGCAGGCGGCCACGGACACGGTGATGCTGTTCGACAACGGCCCGCACCGGGGCGGAGCCACCTACTCGCGCGTGCTGGAGGTCGACCCTGCGACGGGAGCGGTCGCGTGGGAGTACGTGGGCGACCCACCGATTTCGTTCTACAGCTACCACATCAGCGGCGCCGAGCGGCAGCCGAACGGCAACACGCTCGTATGCGAGGGCGCCCCCGGACGCCTCTTCGAGATTACGCCGCAGGGCGACATCGTGTGGGAGTACGTCAACCCCCACCGCGTGCCGGCGGGCGCGCCCACCGGCTCCGGCGGCCCCAACTCCGTCTTTCGCGGCCACCGCTACGCCCCCGACCACCCTGCGCTGGCGGGGCGCGGGTTGGGGGGAGCCTGAACGGCCATGACGCAGCCCCGCTCCGCGATCCAGACGGTGCTCGCGTACCACGAGGCGACAAAGCACTCGGTGGAGAGCATCCGGCGCGACGCTCGGATGCTCGACTTTACGAACATGCCGCGTCCGTGGAAGTTGTACGCGGCGCCGCTGCCGGAGACTCCCCTGCCGACGGAGTTGACGCGAACGGGCGCCTCGGCGGGGGCGGCGCTGGGACTGGCCGGAGGCGCCGCCGGCGCGGAGGGCGCGGAACCGACGCTGACTCGGCTGGCGAGCGTGCTGCAGCTGTCGGCGGGGATCACGAAGCGGCTGCGGGCGGGCGCGGGACACATGTACTTTCGCGCTGCGGCCTGCACCGGCGCGCTCTACCACATCGAACTGTACGTCATTTCCGGCGAACTGCCCGGCTTGCCCGCGGGCGTCCACCACTACGGAGCGCACGACAACACGCTGCGCAGGCTGCGCGACGGCGACTTCCGAGCGGCCGCGATGGAGGCGGCGGGGCTGACGGAGCCTCCGGCGGCGGTTGTGGCGTACACGTCGACGTTCTGGCGCAACGCGTGGAAGTACGGCAACCGCACCTACCGGCACGCATTCTGGGACTGCGGCACGGTGCTCGCCAACACCACCGCCGCGGCAAGGGCGAACGGCCTGCGCGCCGAGGTCGTAACCCGGTTCGCGGACGCCGCCATCAACGACCTCATCGACGTTGACGGCGCCACGGAAGCGACGGTCGCGCTCGTGGCGCTAGGAGAGGGGGGCAACGCGCCGGCGGCCAGCGTCCCGGCGCGTCTCGGATTGCCGGTCGCGCCGCTCTCGCGGAGCCCCCTCGACTACCCGCTCATCCGCGAGGCGCACGACGCGACGACGCTCAGCGAGCCGCCTCCTCCCCCTCCCGCGGAGACGCCTGTAGGGCACGTGCCCTCTGTCATTCCCACGCCCTCCGTCATTCCCGCGCAGGCGGGAATCTCGCCGCTTGCCTCCCTCCCCCAGGGGGAGACACCCGAAGGGCGGAGAGGCCCCTCCACGCTGGAGGAAGTCGTGCTCAAGCGCGGCTCGACGCGCCGGTTCGCCCGAGAGCCGATAGCGTTCGAGGCGCTGGCTACAATGCTCGACGTCGCTGCGCGTCCGACGAAGCTGGACGCCGGCGCGGCCGGGGAAGAGCTGAATGCGCTCTACGTTGTCGCGCAAGCAGTCGACGGCCTTCCGCAGGGCGTCTACCGCTTGCGGCGCGACGGGGGCGAACTCGAACCGGTGAGCGAACGGGAAACGCGGGGGCTTGCCGAGCACCTGGCGCTGGATCAGCCGCTGGGGGGCGACGCGTCGGCCAGTCTGTACTTCGTCGCCGACTTGCCTGCGGCGCTCGAGCGGCTGGGAGCCCGTGGCTACCGTACGGCGCACCTCGACGCCAGCATCCGCGCCGGGCGCGTCTATCTCGCCGCCTATGCCCTGGGGCTCGGCGCTACAGGGCTGACGTTCTACGACGACGAGGCGACGGAGGCGCTTGGGGCGCCGGCGGAATCGGCAATCACCTTCCTCATCGCGGTGGGGAGGCCCCAACCGCGATTGGCGAGGCGGCCATGACCCACGAGGGACTCTCCGCGCTCGTGGGAGACACTCCCCTGGTCGAATTACGGGGCGTGAGCCCGAAGCCGGGCGTGCGCATCTTCGCCAAACTCGAAGGCCAGAACCCCAGCGGCAGCGTGAAGGACCGTATCGTCCTGGCGATGATGGAGGCCGCCGAGGCGCGCGGGGAGCTGCGCGAAGGCGACACGCTGGTCGAGGCCAGCACGGGCAACACGGCGATCGCGCTGGCCGCGCTCGCGCCACGGCGCGGCTACCGCGTCCATATCGTGCTGCCGAGGGGCATCGTGCCGAGCATCGCCGACATCCTCGACCTGTACGGGGCGGAGATCGAGTGGCGCGAGCCGGAGGGCGGGATGCGCGGCGCCATCGCCCGCAGCCGGGAGATCGCGGCGGAGCCGGGCTGCCACGCGCTCGGGCAGTTCTCCGACGCCGCGAACGTCCTCTGCCACTACGCCACCACCGGCGCGGAGATCGCGGACGTCATGGAGCGGGTCGACGCGTTCATAGCCGGCATCGGCACGGGCGGGACAATCATGGGCGTGGCGCAGCGCTTACGGGAGCGCTGGCCGAACGTGCAGGTCATTGGTGTCGAGCCGCGGCTTGGGGAGCGGCTCCAGGGCCTGCGCAGCCTCGCCGAGGGCTACATTCCGCCGCTGCTCGACCTCGATCAGCTCAACCGGCGGTTCCTCGTCGACAGCGCGGACGCGATAGCGACGGCGAAGCGGGTCATCCGAACGGACGGCGTATTCGCGGGGGTGTCGTCGGGGGCCACGCTGCACACCGCGCTGCGGGTCGCGGAGGGTATGGGATCCGGGAACATCGTCGTGATGTTCTCGGACGGCGCGTGGAAGTACCTGCCTTCGCACCCGTGGGACTCGGCGGACGAGGGAAGCGAATCCCTCGACGAAGTCCACTGGTGGTGAGAGCCGTCATTCCCGCGAGTGAGATCGTCATTCCCGTGAAGGCGGGAATCCATCCGGCCCCCTCCCCCGAAGACGGGGGAAGGCTGGGGTGAGGGTTTACGCGCGAAGCGCGCCCTGACCGTTCTCCCCCCGAGGGGGAGATGCCGAAGGCAGAGAGGGCGGGTAGAGAGGGCAACCCCTCCGTCATTCCTGCGAAAGCAGGAATCTCGCAGCCCCCTCCCCGAGGACGGAGGGGTTGAACCGCTTGGGCGGCCTACAACCCGAACACGGACTCCAGCGCCCTCCGCGTGAACACCACCGACATGTCCCGCTTGTACCAGGCCGACCCGCGAGGGTCGTCCGTGGGGTCGACGATGTCGGCGACGGCCTGGGAGACTTCGCGGAGACGCTCGGGGGTGGGCGTCTGGCCGGCGAGCGCCTCCTCGACGACCGTCGCTCGTAGAGCGGTGGGCGCGACGGCGCCCAACCCCACCCGCACGTCCGCTATGGCGCCGCCTTCGAGCCTGCCGATTGCGGCGACGGCCACGGTGGCGTAGTCGTCCGCCGTCCGGGGGAGGTACTTCACGTACGTCCACTGGGCGTCGGCGGGCTGCAAGGGCACCTGCACCTCGGTGACGATCTCGTCGGGCTCCAGGGTGGTCTCGTAGTAGTCGGCGTACACCTCGCCGATGGGCAGGGTGCGCGACCCGCGCGGGGAAGTCGCCGTGACCGACGCGTTGAGGATCAGCAGCGACGGCGGCGGGTCCATCGCCGGGTCGGCCTGAGCGATGCCGCCGCCGACGGTGGCGACGTTGCGGATGCGGACGGTCGCGACGCGGCGGTAGGCCTCGGCGAGGAGGGGCGCGGCTGCCTTCACGACGTCGGAGGTCTCCATCTGGCGCTGGGTGACGAGCCCGCCGACGCGGAGAACGCCGTCAGCAGACTCGATGGAGTCGAGCCCCTGGATGCGGTGGAGGCTGACGATGTGGTCGGGGGCGATGAGCGACTGCTTGAGCAGCGTCGTGAGAGACGTGCCGCCGGCCATCACCTTGGCGTCGCCGTTGTGCAGGGCGAGGAGTTCGAGGGCCTCGTCGAGGGTGGCCGGGGCATGGAATGCGAAATCGTGCATGGTTACTTCGCCTCCGCCGCGGCCTGGATTGACTCGATGATCTGGTAGTAGCCGGTGCACCGGCAGAGATTCCCCATCATCCACTCCTTGATCTCGGGCTCGGTGGGATGAGGGATCGTTTCGAGCAGGGCCTTCGCGGCCATGATCTGCCCCGGCGTGCAGGCGCCGCACTGGAAGCCGCCGTAGTTGATGAAGGCCTCCTGCACGGGATGGAGGGTGTCGCCGTCGGCCACGCCCTCGATGGTGGTGATGTTCGCGCCGTCCGCGCGGACGGCGAGCGTGATGCAGGATGCGGCGATGCTGCCGTCCAGTTCGATGGTGCAAGCACCGCAGACGCCGACGCTGCAAGCCTCTTTCGTGCCAGTGAGGCCGAGGTCGTAGCGGATGAAGTCCACGAGGGTGCGATAGGTTGGGACCTCGCGGGTGTACTCCTGACCGTTGACGGTGACCGTCACGGTCTGCCTGATAGGCGTGGTGGTCATGTCGGATTCCCCCGGTTGGCTGTGCTGGAGTCGGGCCTGCGCCAGAGGCCCAGCAGGGATGCTATCGCACATGGGCGCGCTCGCCAAGCGCGCCTCCCTGTCTCCCCCTGAGGGGGAGATGCCCCGAAGGGGCAGAGAGGGCGGATGGCCCCCTCCCCCGAAGTCGGGGGAGGGCTGGGTGAGGGCTCGCGCGCCGCAGGCGCGCCCTCCCGTCATTCCTGCGAAAGCAGGAACCTCGCCCCGCTCCTTCCGTGGGGGAGGTGCCCCAAGCGGAGAGAACGTGGAGAAACCCGCGCGCGGTTCGCGTTGACGGGCGCAGAGGGCGCTCCTAGAATGCGGCGCTGCCCCGAGCGTCCCACAATTTCGTTGCGCCGACCGGGGCCCTCGTAGGGGACGTCGGCCGAGCGGAGCAGTGCCCGATCAGACGCTCCCCGAATCGCTAGAGCCTCGCCCTTTCGCCGGGACGTCGCAGTGAGGAACAACGGCCAATTCCGCCGTCCGGGCGACCGCGTCGTCCGGCGGCCGCGACAACGCGAGACGGCGCCTATCCGCGTTCGATTGCCCGTCCAGCGCCGGCGGGTGAACTTGCCGGTCTCGCTCTCGGCGCTCCTCACGCTCACACTGGGGTTCGCGGCCGCCATACTCATCGGCGCCGGCCTGCTGGCGACGCCCGCGGCGAGCGTGGGACCGGGAGGGGCCCCGCTCATCGACGCGCTCTTCACCGCCACGTCCGCAGTCTGCGTCACCGGCCTCGTGGTCGTGCCGAGCGGAGAGTACTGGAGCGGGTTCGGCCAGGCAGTGATTGCGGGGCTGATGTTCGTAGGCGGGCTCGGCATCATGACCGCGGGGACGCTCATCCTGCTGGCGCTGGGGAAGCGCATCTCGCTCAACAGCCGGCTCATCATCCGGGAGACGCAGGGGGGGAGGTCGCTGGGGGGAGCGCTGGAGCTTGGCCGCTACGTCGTGCTGTTTGCGCTGGGAGTGCAGGCGGCGGCGTTCGCTGCGCTCTTTGCACGGTTGATTTTCATGTATCCGGCGGAAGAGGCGTTCTGGCAGAGTCTGTTCCACTCGATTTCCGCGTTCAACAACGCGGGGTTCACGATTTTCCGCGAGTCCGACAGCCTGTCCGCATTTCAGTCGGACCCGGTGGTGCTGTGGGCGATTGGCATAAGCATCTTGCTCGGAGCGTTCAGCTTCCCGGTGGTGAACGAGATTGCGCGGCGGCGGAACATGAACCGGTGGGCGCTGGACACGCGGCTGGTGCTCATCGGAACGGTGGGGCTGTGGGGCGTCGGAGCGCTCGCGATGGTCGGTTTCGAGCTAGGGAACGAGGCGACGCTGGAGGGGATGTCGCTCATCGACAAGATTAGCAACGGGGCCTTCCAGGCGACGACCGCGCGGACGGCGGGTTTCAGTTCCATCGATTTCGCGGAGACGCGGATGGGAACGGACTTCCTGTTCATGTTGCTCATGTTCATCGGGGGAGCGTCGGGATCGGTTGCAGGCGGCATAAAAGTGAATACCGCGATGGTGCTGGCGCTGGCGACGCTGGCGGCGTTGCGCGGGCGCCCGCGTGTGGAGACCCTGCGGCGGGAGATTCCGCAGGCCCAGGTGTCCCGGGCGCTTGCGCTGACGGTGCTGGCGGTTGTAGGCGTGGCGGCATTGATGACGATGCTCAGCTTCACGGAGCGAAGCAGCCTGGACTCCGGGGCGTTCGCGTTCCTCGACGTGCTGTTCGAGACGGTCTCCGCGGCGGGCACGGTGGGGCTCTCGCGTGGGATAACGCCGGAACTGACGGAACCCGGCAAGCTAGTGGTGACGCTTGCGATGTATGCGGGTCGATTGGGCCCGCTGACGATTGGCCTCGGGCTGGCGCTGCGGGAGCAGCGGGCGATTTACCGCTACGCGCAGGAACGCGTTACAATCGGCTGACGCAGCCGCCGGACGAGCGCTGCGCGGGAATTGAGCGGGGTGGCGACATGGTCCATCAGGTAGCAGTGATCGGCATGGGGCGGTTCGGCGCCTCACTGGCCCACGAACTCTACCGCATCGGCCACGACGTGCTGATCGTAGACCGCGAGGAAGCCCTGACGCAGCGGATGATGGGGCAAGTGACCTATGCGGTGACGGGCGACTCCACATCGATGGAGTTGCTCGAAGAAATCGGCATTCGCAACGTGGACACCGCAGTGGTCGCCATCGGCGCCGACATCCAGTCGAGCGTCCTGACGACCGTGCTGCTGAAGCGGATGTTCGAAATCCCCCGGGTCGTGGCGCGGGCCATCACCGAACTGCACGGGAAGACGCTGGAGGCAGTGGGCGCCGACCGGGTCATCTACCCCGAGCAGGAGACGGGTCTGCGAACGGCGCGCAACCTCTTTCAGCGCGACGTGCTCGAACACATGGAACTTACGCGGGAGTTCGGCTTCAGCAAGATCAACGTTCCGGCGGGAATGGTGGGGTCGACGCTTGAGCAGGCGGGCCTCAGCACCGCACGCGACCGGTACGGGGCGGCGGTGATCGCCATCCGCCGGGGGCGCGAGCCGATCCTGTCCCCGTCGAAGGACGAACCTCTTCGAGAGGGAGACCTCCTCATCGTCGCGGGGCCGGAGGGCGCGCTCGACCGTCTTGGCGCGCAGCGATGACGGACGTACGGAGCGCTCTCGCTCTCGTTGACGGATCGCCGCAGGATGGCGCCGTCGTCGGCATTGCGTGCGACCTCGTTCGAGGAGCGCGGGGCATGGTGTGGCTCCTCTACGTGATCGACGTGCCGCGACGATTGCCCGTTGACGCGGAGATTCCGGCGGAGACGGCCCGGGGAGAGCAGGCGCTGCAGCGGATGGAGAACCTTGGCAAGCAGCTCAAGTGCCGGGTGGAGGGGGAGATATTGCAGGCGCGGGAAGTGGGGGCGGCCATCATCCGCGAGGCGCTCGACCGGGAGGTCGACGCCATCGTCTTCGGCATCCCCTACATGGAGCGGTACGGAAGCCCGACGCTGGGCGAGACGGCGCCCTACATACTGCGCCACAGTCCTTGCGCAGTGGTGGTGCACCGCGCCGAGCAGGCGGAGGCGGCGCGGTGAGCCGCGTGATGATCATCGGGTGCGGGCGGCTCGGCGCCACGCTGGCGAACGTGCTGCTCGACCGCGGGGACGACGTGACGATAATCGACACGAACCCCGAGCACTTCCGGCGCTTGCGTCCCCGCACGACGCTGCACATGTTCGTGGGCGACGGCGGGTCGCACGAGGCGCTCCGGCGCACAGGCATCGAGGAGGTCAATATCTTCATCGCGGCCACAGGCCAGGACACGACGAACGCGCTGGCCGCGCAGTCCGCCCAGATCACGTTCGGGGTGCGCAGCGTCATCTGCCGGGTGAACGACCCCATTCGGCGGGTGATGTACGAGGAACTGGGCCTGAAGACGGTGAGCCCGACAGAGACGCTGGCGAGCCTGGCGCTCGACGCGATGGGACTGTAGGCGATGTACGTGATCGTCGTCGGGGCGGGCAAAATCGGGTTCTACCTCACCCGCGCGCTGCTCTCCGCCAACCATGAGGTTACGCTCATCGATAGGGACGCGCACGTGAGCGAGGTCGCCACCGAGGAGTTCGGGTCGATCGTCATCACGAGCGACGGGACGGAGCCGGCGGTGCTGTACGACGCGGGCGCGGCGCGGTGCGACATTTTCATTTCGACGACGGGCTCGGACGCGACGAATCTCGTGGCCTGCCAGGTGGCGAAGTACTCGTTCAACGCCCCGAAGACGATGGCGGTGGTGACCGACCCCGACCACGTTCCGCTGTTCCGCCAGCTGCGCGTCGACGTGACTATCAGCACGACCGACCTGATTCTTTCGCATGTGCAGGAGGAGCTTGCCGGAGGGCCTTTCGTTCACGTGCTGCCGCTGAAGAGCGCGACCAACGGGATTGTCGTGGTCCGGGTGCCCCGGGGTTCGCCGGTGGAGGGGATGAACCTCTCGCAGATCAATCTGCCGTCCGGAACGCTGATCGCTGCGGTCATCGGCAGGAACGGCGTGCAGCCGCCGACCTCCAATCCGGAGTTGAACGTCGACGATGAAATAGTGGCCATCACGCCGCCCGAGCAGGAGCAGCAACTGTGGCGGGCGCTCACGGGCGGTCTGTAGCCATGCGCATCGCCTATCTCGGCCCTCGGGGCACGTTCTCCGAGCAGGCGGCGCTCGACTACGCGCATGGCGCGGAACTCGCCCCGTTCACGTCCATCACGTCCGCGGCGCTTTCCGTGCTCAACGGCGAGGCCGACGAGGCGGTATGCCCCATCGAGAACAGCCTGCAGGGGTCCGTAACCGACACGCTCGACGTGCTGCTGCACAGGGACGGCCTGCATATCCGCCAGGAGCTTTCGCTCGACATCGTGCACAATCTCATGGTGAAGCCCGGAACGGTGCTCGCCGCGGTGGAGCGCGTCTATTCGCACCCGCAGGCGTTGGGACAGTGCCGGGCGTACCTGGAGGAGCACCTGCCGAACGCCGAACTCGCGGCGGCGCTCAGCACCGCCGCCGCGGTCGAGCAGGCGATGGAGTCGGAGACGGGCGCCGCGGCGATTGCGCCGAGCCGCGCGGCGGAGCTCTACGGCGCGCAGACGATCGCCTGGGGCATTCAGGACGACGACAACAACGTAACGCGGTTCGTGGTGCTCGCCGGCCATGATCACCCTCCCACCGGCGCGGACCGAACGTCGATAGCGATGGCGTTCTCGCAGGACCGACCGGGGCAGCTGTTCGGGGTGCTGCGGGAGTTCGCGGAGCGCAACATCAACCTCGCCAAGATCGAGTCGCGCCCCACGCGCCTCGGCCTCGGCAAGTACTACTTCCTCATCGACGCCGAAGGGCACCGCGACGACCCGCCGCTGGCGCAGGCGCTTGAGTACGTGCGCCGGGAGGCGTCGCTGCTCAAGGTGTTCGGCTCGTACCCGCGTATGAACGTCGAGCCCTACCTGACGACCCTCGTGCGCGAGGGCGCGGGCCTGCGGGGATACCGCTCCCGCGAGGGAGTCATGCTCCCCGGCGTCGAGGCGGACCTGGTGTTGCAGGGAAGCGGCGGAGAGATAGGCGTCGAGGTGAAGGCGTCGTCGTCAACGGCGAACGTGCGGAGCATCGCCGAGGCGTTCAGAAGCGCGGGGTTGGAGCGGGCGGTATTCGTGTTCGCCGACCCGGAGGTCGCGGAGCGCGCGACCGGCGAGTCGCGGGACTGGCCCGAGGAACTCGCGGAGTACGCCGCGTTCACCACGGCGGACCGCATCGGCGAACTCCTCTAGGGTCTCTATCATCATTCCTGCGAAAGCAGGAACCTCGCCTCCGTTCTCCCCCTGAGGGGGAGATGCCCGAAGGGCGGAGAGGGCGGCTCCGGCCCCCCTCCCCTGAAGTCGAAGGAGGGCTGGGGTGAGGGTTCGCGCGCGAAGCGCGCACTCGGATCGCCTCAGCGGCGCCGACGGCTCCTGTCGTCGTCCTTGTCGTTCTTCTTTCCGCGGCGGCGCAGGCTTCCAAGGAAACCCGACGCGAACCCCATGGCTCTGCCCGCGGTGGTCGTGCCGGAGATGCCCTCCGACAGCGGCGACACAACGTTCTCGGCGATGGACTCGGTGAGCTTGCCCACGGTGTCAGCCGTGCGCGTGAGGGAGCGCAGCAGACCGCGCACCGTCCTGAAGAGCAGGAACGCGGCGACGATGAGCACTAGGGTGAACACGATGCCCGCGACAAGGTAGACGCTCAACAGGATGTCGCGAACGAGTTGGACTGAGGAACTCTCCATCGGCGCTCCGTCGCCCGGCTGCGGGGCGACAGGCAGGCTATCATCGGGAGTGGAGCCATTCAAACCGTTTTCGCCTGCCTGTTGCCGCCCCGTGGGGTCTGGGCGCAGGCGGTACACGGAGACCTCGTCGCCCCGGTAGAAGACTTCGAGCGCGGCGTCGGGCGATTCGGCCATGCGGTCGAACTTGGCCAGCCCGCCGGCGTCGAAGTACGTGCGCTCCGTGGGGCCGACGTAGACGTACTCGACACCATAAGAGCGCGCCAATTCGAGGAACGCCTCTTCCGAAGGCGTCACGTACATCAGGGCGACGTCGTTCAGGCGCGCGTCTATCGCCGAGATGTCGCTGCCGCCGTCGCCTCGCTGCTGCGCCTGGTGCCACCGCCAGCCGACCACGACCGGCAGTCCCGCGTACTTTGCTGCGCGCGGGTACCAGCGATACCCATGATTGACTACGCCCTCGAGGACGACGGGCGAGCCTTCGACGTTCGCTCGCAGGTAGTCGATCGCCTCGGCGTCCGCGGCCAGCGCGTACCGCGTGTCGTCGTCCTGGCTGCTGGTCGGGCCGGGGTCGCCGTAGACGGCTGACTGCTGGTAGGCGCGGCCGTCGAGGGAGACCACGTCCACTCCGTCGAACCGGTCGGCCAGGCGCGCGCGAGTCCCGAGCACGGGGTATACCGCGCTGGCGAGGACGAGCAGCGCAAGCGCGGCCAGCCAGGGAGCGCGCAGGGCGAATCCCCCGAACCCCGCGCCTCGCAGCCGCACCCCACCCCGCGCCCACAGGCTCCAGATTCCAACGCCTCCGACGACGCCGAAGAGCACCCACGCGTTGAGATAGAGCTTGAACACGGTATTCATGCGGTCGATGTCGACTCGCGCGCCGACCACATCGACGCCCATGCCTATGCCGAGCGCGATTCCGAGCGCGGCAAGCAGGAGGAGTTGCACGGGCGCTTGCGGGTCCGAGCGGCGGACGGCCCACGCGACGGCTGCCGCTCCGACCGTCGTCAGGAACACGACCAGCACGGCGAACGTCGTCCATGGCCGCAACGGCTCGACGCCGGCCACGACGCCGGTGACCGCCGCGGCGACCACGACCGCGAGCGCCGCCGCAAGCAGGCGTGCGCGGCCTCTGGGCTGCGGAGGCGCGTCGGGCGCGTCGAACGAATCGATCGGGTCTGAAGGCGGAATCTCCTGCGGAAAAGTTCGCATGAAAAGCCGCCGCCGCGCCTCGACGAGCAACCACGAGCCCGCGATGAAGATGAGCAGCGCGTGGATGCCGAGGTAGTGCCAGAACACGGTCTGCCACTGGCTTCTGCGGAGGCCGGTGTTGGGCGCCTCGTAGTACTCGTGAAACGGCGCCCAGGCGAAGTAGAGCACGGCCCCGAACACGGCGAGCAACAGTAACGCCTTGCCGAGCGTCATGACGCTGAGGGGGCTATCGCGGCGTGTGAGCAATGCGATGGCGATCGCCGCCATGCCGAGCAGCGCGTAGGCGGGGACGTCCCACGTGTTGATCGCCGCGAGCGAGCCGACGACAAACGCCAGGACGACGATGGCCGGAAGCAGTCGGCGAACGCCGCCCGGCGACCGCGCGCCGAGGACGAGGTTCGCAGCCAGCCCCACGGCGAGGACCTGGAAGGGAATCGAGATGAGGTGGGCGTGAAGGTCGGCGAACAGGAACGTCCAGAAGGGAAACTCAGTAATGCTGATCTGGCCCGGCATGAGCCGGCTGCTGCGCCAGAAGTCGAACGCGCCGAACTCGGCGTCGTTGAGCGTCCTATGGGCGGCCTGCAGCAGTTGGACGGCGCCGTCGACGTTGGCGAGCACGGCCACGAGCAGTGCGGCTGCGGCCCCGGCGACAATGGGGCTGCGGCTGCGGGTGAACCAGCCCCGGGCGTCCGTTCCGGCGGAGCCGCCCGGCGGAGGCATGGGGAGCGCTCCGCGATGGCGCAGCGCCGCCGCCAGGTTGTAGCCGACGCTGTAGGCGCCCGTGAGGGTGAGCGCGAACAGGAGCGGGACCGCCAGGTTGTAGGCGACCTCCGGCACGATGCCCGTCAGGCGCATGAGCAAGCCGACGACGACGAAACCGAAGTAGTAGTAGTTGATGTAGCCGCCGGCGAACCAGGGGTCGTAAGGAGGGAACGTGGTCGACTTCACGACGGCGGTGAGATAGGTGAGGTCCATCGGCTTCTCGCCGCCGCGCCAGGGATGCCACAGGTCGGGGTTGGCGGCCCGTATGAACACGAAGGCGAGGTAGGCCGCAATGAACAGGGCCTCCATGCTCGCAAGGTAACGCCAGTTGCGGCGGGCCGCGCCAAGCAGGCGGGGGTTCCGGCACAGCAGCACCCCGGAGACCGCAGCGACGATGGCGATGGCCCATACCACGCTCCCGCGCGAGAACGTCCATACGCCGACGCTCGCCCCCAGCCACACGAGCCACGCGACGAGCAGCAGGCCGAGCGGACGCGCCAGCACGATTCCCCGGTCGGGAAGCCGGCGCAGCAGCCGCGCGGAGAGGGGAAGCGCCGCCAGGAAGACCGCCTCGACAGCCACGAGCCACACGAGCCATGGGAGCCACCCGTTGAGGCCCCCCTCGTCGAAGATGTCCGTCCACGTGCCTCCGGCGGTCTGGCGGGCGAAGTCTTCGGCGCTCAGCATGGCGCGCTCGACGGGGCCGCCGTCGGCGAGCATGATCGCGCTGATCTCCTCGGCGGAGAGGCGTCCGGTGTTGCGCCACACGAGCGTGAGGGGGTGGTCGTAGTTGACCACGTTTTCGTCGGCATAGCCGAGGTTGAGCGCAACCTGCGTCGGCTCTACGCCGGGGATGTCGCCGGGTGACTGGACGCCCGCGCGCGTGAACGGGTCGTGCGCGAACGAGACGCCGAGCAGGCTGGGGTAACGGGCGAAGCCCTGCGCGAGCTCGTAGCCGAGGCTGCCGTCGAACAGGGCGCGGTAGTAGGCGCTGCTGTAGGGATAGCGCTCGGGGAGCCGCGCGATGCTGCCCCACGGACGGTTGCTGTAGGCCATGACGTAGTCGGCGCCCGCGAGCATCTCGGAAATGCGGTCGACTTTCGCGAGGTTGTCGCCCTCGTACATCGGCAGCTGAGTGACACGGTAGCCGCCAAGGTCGGCGAACCCCTCGTCCCAGTGGTTGTCCGTGAGAATGACGGCTCCGCGCTCGACGTTGGCGTTCACCCACGCCGACGCCTGCACCCCGGGGTGGTCGCGCCAGTAGATGCTCACGAACGCCAGCGCGTAGAAGACCGTCGCCGCGACCACGAGCGCGATGGCCGCCTTGATGGCGCCCTGCAAGAGCCGGCGCCCGCTGGCGCGTTCGAACGCGGCGACGGCCCACCGGCTCCCCAGCAGCACCATCACCGGCAGCACGGGCACGACGTAACGGAGGAACTTCACCTCGAAGAGAGGGACTACGCCGATAAGCAGCACGACGACCCACGACAGCAGCAGCCAGTCGCCCAGTCGAGGTCGCCTGAAGGCCGCCACGACGGTCGCGGCGAGTCCTCCCCAGGCGAGCGCGCCAAGGGGCAGACCGAGCGCCCATAACGCCGTTTGGCGTAGTTCGTAGACGCCCGTTCGCGGCGTGCCGATGTACTGCACGGTGTACGGCACGGTCCCAGCCGTGCGGGCGATCCCCACTTCCCAGCCGAGGTCGCCGACGTACTTGTGGTAATCGAGCAGCGCGTACGGTTGCAGTACGACGAACGCCAGCGCCGCCGCGAGCAGCGCCAGCAACGCCTGTGGCGCGACGTTCCGCGCAACCCTGAACGGCGAGGTCGTCTGCTCCCACTGCCGGGACAGAAGGACGAGGTAGGTTATGGCGAGCGGCGCGAGGATGGGCAGGCTGCTGCCCCGGAACGCGAACGTTACCCCGATGACGACGCCCAGCGCGGCGTGGTCGCGCCACCTCCCTCGCTCGGCGACGTTCAGCATCTGCCAGAACGCCGCGAGCGCGAGCAGGATGACGAACGACTCGGGTCTGTAGAAGTGCGTTACCTGGATCGTGACGACCGTGAAGGCGGCAAGGGCCGCCGCGAGAAGTCCCGCGGCCTGGCCGTATAACCGTCGTCCGAGGAAGAACAGGAGCGCGACGGACGCGACGTCGACGAACGCAGCGAGCGCGCGTCCTGAGGCCGCGAGGTCCTGCAGCCGCACCTGGTCCATGAACGGTTCGAGGAGGAACCGCACGCCGACGAGCAGGTAGATGATGATGGAGCCGAGGGGGAACCAGTGCGGGTTGAAAGGGCTCGCGTCCTTGTCGAGGAGCGTCGCTAGGCCGGGGAAGCCCGGAGTGTCGAGGGGGAAGTCGCGGTTCTGGCAGTTCTGCCACCCGGGCCCCTCGGTGAGGACGAGGTGCATGCACTCGGCGCGCAGGTAGATCGACCGCTCGTCGGGGTGGTAGAAGCGGCCGCCGTCCCAGTCGAGGCCCTGCAGGCGCAGGGCGAGCGCAAGGACGAGGATGAGAAGGAGCAGCGCGAGCCAGCGTCCGGCGAGCGGGCGTTGGGGGAAGCGCGCCGGCGCTACGGGCGTGGGCGTCGCGGCGTCCATAAGCCACGGGATTGTATCAGCGCGCCTTCAGACGGCCTGGAGGGGGCGCCGGAGCCCCGCCCATTCGGGCTGCCCTCCCGCTCCTGCGGGAGGGTGTCGCGGCCTACATTCCCTTGCCGGCGATCATGGCGGTGAGGTCGGAGGTGCGGCAGGAGTAGCCCCATTCGTTGTCGTACCAGCCGAGCACCTTCACCATGTTGCCTTCCATCACCATCGTGGAGTCGGCGTCGAAGATGCAGCTGGCGGGGTTCATTTTGATGTCGCTGCTCACGATGGGGTCCTCGGTGTATTCGAGAATGCCGTCGAGAGGGCCATCAGCGGCCTTGAGGAAGGCGGCGTTGACCTCTTCCTTGGTTACCTCGCGGCCAAGGTCGGCCACGAAGTCCGTGATGGAGCCGGTGGAGACGGGAACGCGGAGGGCCATGCCGTGGAGTTTGCCGTTTAGTTCGGGGATGACGACGCCGACGACCTTCGCGGCGCCGGTGCTGGTGGGGATGATGTTGGCGGCGGCGGCTCGCGCCCGGCGCATGTCGGGGTGCACCTGGTCGAGTATCTGCTGGTCGTTGGTGTAGGCGTGCACGGTGGTCATGAGGCCGTGCTTGATGGAGAACTCGTCGTTGAGCACCTTGATGAGCTGGGCGACGCAGTTGGTGGTGCACGAGGCGTTGGAGATGATGTGATGCGACGCGGGGTCGTACTCGTCGGCGTTGACGCCGAGCACGAGCGTCTTGTCCTCGCCGGTTGCGGGGGCGGAGATGATGACCTTCTTGGCGCCGGCCTCAATGTGTCCGGCGGCCTTCTCGCGCTGGGTGAAGAGGCCGGTGGACTCGATGACGATGTCGACGCCGAGGTCGCCCCAGGGGAGCGCGGAGGGGTTGCGCTCGGAGAGGGAGGCGATGCGCTTACCGTCGATCTCGATGGCGTCGTCGCCGGCGCTCACCTCGCCGGGGTAGCGCCCGTAGTTGGAGTCGTACTTGAAGAGGTGGGCGTTGGCCTTGGGGGGAGCGAGGTCGTTGACGGCGACGACCTCGAGTTCGTCGGGGTGCCGTTCGAGAGTGGCCCGAAGCACCTGTCTGCCGATGCGTCCGAAGCCGTTGATGCCGATCCTGGTGGTCATGAGGAAAGCCTCCTTGGGGAATCGCGCCTTGTTCCGCAAGGCGTCTCTATGCTATCGAACCCGCCTCGGGGACAACAAGGCGGGGACGCTCTCTCCACCCTCGAGCATCTCCTCCAGGGGGGAGAGTGATTCGTCGTTCCTGCGGAAGCAGGAACCTCGTCCCATTCCCCAGAGCTGCAAGATTCCTGCTTTCGCAGGAATGACGAATGCGCGCGACGCGCTCCGCCCTCTCTGCCCCTTCGGGGCATCTCCCCCTCAGGGGGAGAAAAGGGGATGGCTTCCCGCCTGCGCGGGAATGACGGGGGCTAGAGGGCTGCTTTGACGTTTTTGAGGAAGTCTTCGGCGCCGATGCGGAGGAGGCCCCAGGCTGAGACGGTTACGAAGTTGGCGCCAAGGTTGACGAACTCGGCGACTCCGGCGGCGTCGGCGGGGTTGTTGCCGCCCACTCCGACGAATCTGCCGCCGGCCCGAATGCGGGGAATGACCTCGCTCATCACCCGGCGGACTTCGGCGGCGCCGGGGTTGCCCAGGCTCTGGCCAAGGTCGGAAGCGGCCACGTGGAGCACGTCGGCGCCGGCAACCTGCAGGATGTCGTCGAGATTGCGGACGGCTTCGATGTCTTCGACCATGGGAATCACCATCACCTGGGAGTTCACCCAGGCCATCGCCTCGTCGCGGGAGACGCCAATGCCGTAGTCCTGGGCCCGTCCGACGGCCACTCCCCGGTAGCCGTCGGGGTAGTAGCGGGCGGCGCGGGCGACGGCGGCGGCCTGTTCCCCGGTGTTGACGTGGGGCACGATGATCCCTTGGAGTCCGCGGTCGAGGAACCGGAGGATGGTGTGCTCGGAGTGGTCGGGAATTCGGGCGATGGGGGTGATGCCGAAGGACTCGGCGGCGCGGACCATGTGTTCGACCTGGTCGAGGTCGGCGGGGCCGTGCTCGCAGTCAATCATCACGAAGTCGTAGCCGAGCGCGCCGAAGATCTCCACCATGTCGGGGGCGTAGCGGGTGATGATGGCGCCGAAGACGACTTCGCCCTCGTTGAGTTTGGCCTTTGTGGCGTTGGTTCGCATGGGCGTGTGTCTCTTTCTGTTCTCTCTGCCGCCCTCTCCCCAGCCCTCCTCCTCGGGGAGAGGGGACCGAATGCTTTATCCCCTGCTCCTCCGGCGCCCCCTGGATTCCCGCCTTCGCGGGAATGACGGATGCGCGATAGCGCGCGCAAACCCTCTCCCCAGCCCTCCCCCGTCTTCGGGGGAGGGGGCCTGACCCTCACTTTGGGGGGTTAGGCGATGCGTTCGACTGCGGGGTTGGCGGGGGTCCAGTCGGGGTTGTGGATGCTGTCGTTCACCCACTCGCGGAGTTCGATGCCGATGCCGTTGGGGTCGAGGATTTCGGCCCTCCACCCGCTGAACGACGAGCCTGGCTTCGGTTCCTGCACGAACCGGACGCCCTGTTCCTTGAGCCAGGCCGCCGTGCCGGCCATGTCGTCGACGGTGAGGGCGAAGGCCTTGACGCCCATCCTGCCGGGGTCGAATTGCTCGCCGCTGCGCTCGGGTGGGGCGGCGATAAGCTCGATCATCATGTCGCCGAGGGTGACGCACACCTGCGCGTGCGCGCCGCCGTCGGGGCGCTTGGCGACGGTCGAGCGGAGCTGGCGGAAGCCCAGCACGCCGGTGTAGAAATCGACGGACTCCTGCAAGTCCCTGGCCCATACTTCCACGTGGTCGATGCCCCTGATGCCCATTGGTCTCCCTCCTGATGGACACGCGCTTTGCGCGTAAACCCTCACCCCTGCCCTCCCCCGTCTTCGGGGGAGGGGGCCAATCCGCTCTCCCCAAGCCTCCCCCTCGGGGGGAGGGGAAAGCTACCTGCTGAGTTTCGCAAAGGGGACGGCGCCCGCATAGACGGCTGCAGAGCCGAGTTCGTCCTCGATGCGGAGCAGGCGGTTGTACTTGGCGACGCGCTCGCTGCGGGCGGGGGCGCCAGTCTTGATCTGTCCGGCGGCGACGGCCACGGCGAGGTCGGCGATGGTCGTGTCCTCGGTCTCGCCGGAGCGGTGGCTGATGACGGCGTTCCATCCTGCCTGCCGGGTCATGTCGATGGCTGCACAGGTCTCGGAGAGGGAGCCTATCTGGTTGAGCTTGACGAGGACGGCGTTGGCGGAGTGGTCGCGGATGCCGCGGGCGATGCGCTCGGTGTTGGTGGTGAAGAGGTCGTCGCCGACGAGCTGGACGCGGCCGCCGAGGCGCTCGGTGAGGAGCGCCCAGCCCTCCCAGTCGTCCTCCACGAGGCCGTCTTCGATGCTGACGATGGGGTAGCGGGCGACCCACTCCTCGTAGTAGCCGACGAGTTCGGCGGACGTCAGGGTGGCGCCTTCCTTTGCGAGCGCGTAGGCGCCGTCGACGTAGAACTCGCTGGCGGCGACGTCGAGCGCGAGGACGCAGTCCTCGCCGGGGCGGTACCCCGCGCGCTCGATGGCCTCGACGAGCAGTTCGACGGCGGCGACGTTGGTGTCGAGGGAGGGTGCGACGCCGCCCTCGTCGCCGACGTTGGTGGACATCCCCTTGGCGGCGACGATGCCGCGGAGGGCCTGATAGACCTCGGCGCCGCACCGAAGGCCCTCACGGAAGCTCTCGAACCCGACGGGCATCACCATGAACTCCTGGAAGTCCGTCGAGTCCATCGCGTGGCGTCCGCCATTCAGCAGGTTGAGCATCGGCGTGGGGAGCAGAACGCCATCGCCCAGCTGGCGATAGAGGGGACGGCCCGCGGACTGCGCGGCGGCGTGCACGGCGGCGAGCGAGACGGCGAGCACCGCGTTGGCGCCGAGCGCCGATTTGTCCGGCGTGTTGTCGAGGTCGAGCATCGCCTGATCGACAGCCTGCTGGTCGGACGGGTCGAGGCCTTGCACGGCGGGGGCTATCCTGTCGTTCACGTTGGCGACCGCGGTGAGGACTCCCTTGCCGCCGTAGCGGGCCTTGTCGCCGTCGCGCAGTTCCACGGCCTCGTGCGCCCCGGTGCTGGCCCCCGACGGTACGGCGGCCCACCCCTCGGCGCCGTCGTCGAGCGCGACGATGGCCTCGACTGTGGGGTTCCCGCGGGAGTCAAGTATCTCGCGGGCGTACGTCCGTTGAATACGGGCCATTGGGCGGACCTCCTGTGGGTCGTTCTAGCGGTTGAGGACGCGGGCGTCCCGTTCGTGGGCTGCTGCGACGGCCTTATCGACGGCGTCGGCGGGAGAGTCGGCGTGGATGATGGGATAGGGGAAGCCGTCGCGCGTGGGGAATTCCCAGGTCTCCAGCCCGATGACCGGCATGCCGTCGCCGAGGGCGTGAGCGATCTCGGAGAGCGTGCCGAAGGAGCCATCGACCGCGATGGCGGCGCGTCCGGTCTTCACGACGATGCTGTTCCGGGCGTAGGTCATGCCGGTGACGATGGGGTAGTCGACGAACTCGTTGGCCTCGAAGGGCTCGTGGCCGGGCAGGATGCCGATGGTGACGCCTCCGGCGGACTTGGCGCCGCGGCACACGGCCTCCATTACGCCGGTGAGCCCGCCGCAGACGACGGCTGCGCCGCGCTCGGCTAGAAGGCGCCCGACCTCCTCGGCAAGCGCGTACGCGCGGGGAGGCGGGTCGCTGCCGCCGATAACTGCGATGATGAGGGGCCGCTCAGGGCCACCGGTCTGCGGGGGGGTGTGGGTCATGGTGCGCCGCCGCGATTCTATCAGCCTGCGCGCCCTCTCTGCCCTGCGGGCATCTCCCCCTCGGGGGGAGAACGGAGGCGCGTTTCGCGTGAGATTCTTCGCTGCGCTCAGAATGACACGCAAGGGGGCGGACAGCGCCGGATAGATTCCCGCCTGCGCGGGAATGACGGAGGGGCGCAGGAATGACGGGAGCGCGCGCTGACGCGCGCAAACCCTCACCCCAGCCCTCCCCCGACTTCGGGGAGGGGGCGCTACTCGCCCAAGAAGGGGGGGAGGACGTTGGTGGCGGCGTCGATGGCGTCCATGAAGGGGGCGGGGTAGACGCCCACGAGGACAGTTCCGGCGAAGAGGAGCCAGACGGGGATCGACGCGGCTATGGAGAGGGGCAGGCGCCCCTCGACCGGCGACTCGCCGACGTACATCTCGCGGATGATGCGGATGTAGTAGTAGAGGGAGATGAGGCTGTTGACGACGGCGACGACCATCAGCCACATCAGGCCGGCCTCGACCGCCGCGGTGAAGAGCAGGAACTTGGTGATGAACCCCGCAAAGATCGGCAGTCCGGCGAGCGAGAACAGCGCCGACGCCATCACCATGGCGAGGAAGGGCGAGCGCGAGGCGAGGCCCGCGTAGTCGGTGATGCCTTCCTTGCCCGTCTTCGCCTCGACGATGATGACGACAGCGAAGGCGGCGAGGTTGGTGAAGGCGTATCCGACGAGGTGTAAGAGGACGGCGTTGGCCCCGGACTCGTTGAGGGACACGACTCCGACGAGGACGAATCCCACCTGTGCGATGCTGCTGTACGCAAGCAGGCGCTTGATGTTCTCCTGCGCGAGCGCCGTCAGCGTCCCCACGGTCATCGTGAGCGCGGCCAGAGCCGCGAGCGGCAACTGCCATTCGTCGAGCGTCCATTCGCCGGCGACGGCGAGGAAGCGGAGCACGAGCGCGAAGGCGGCGGCCTTCGAGAGCACGGCGACGATGGCGGTAACGGGCGTGGGGGCGCCTTCGTAGACGTCGGGGGCCCACAGGTGGAAGGGGGCCATCGAGAGCTTGAATCCGAGTCCTGCGAAGAAGAGGCCGAGTCCGAGGGCGATGGTGGGGCCGAAGGGGCCTATGATGGCCCTGCCGAGCGGCTCGAACGCCGTTTCGCCGGTTGTCCCGTAGAGCACGGCGATGCCGAACAGCATGAGGGCGGAGGAGATCGCGCCAAGCAGGATGTACTTGGCGGCAGCCTCGGCGGACCTACCGTCGCCGCGGCTGAGGGCGACGAGCACGTAGAGGCAGAAGGTGAGGAGCTCTACGGCGATGTAGGCGGTGAGCAGTTCCCCGGCGCTCGCCATGAGGTCTGCGCCGAGCACGGCGAACACGACCAGGGCGTAGAACTCGCCGGGGTGCCTCATGCGTCGGTAGACGTAGTCGGCGGATATGAGCACCGTGGCGGCTCCGGCCGCGGTGAAGAGCGCCTTGAAGAGCAGCGCGTAGCGGTCGACGAGCACCAGGTCTTCGTAGAGCGTCTCCCACACGTCGCGCTGGGTAACAACGGCGACGGCGAACACAATGGCGAGTCCCGCGGCGGCGATGACGGCGAGCCATGCATTCTGCGCGCGGCGCGACCTCCACGGGAACGAGAAGTCGACGACCAGCAGGAGCACGCCTAGGCCGGCGAGCAGGAACTCGGGGAGGAGGAGTCCGAAATCGACCTGCATCGCTACGGAAGACCTCCAAGCACGAGGTCGACGCCGGGACGGAGCACGTCGAGGAAGGGCGCGGGGTAGACGCCCACGAGCACGATGGGGATGACGAGCGCGCCGGCGGCGGCGAACTCCCGCAGATCGAGGTCGGTGAGGCCGTCCCACTGGGCGTCGCGCTGTCCGAAGAAGACGCGAGCGACGAGCCGGAGGATGTAGACGGCGGTGATGGCGGCGCCGACGATGCCGAGCGCCCCGAGGATGGGTTGGGTGCGGAAGGCGCCGATGAACACGAGGAGTTCGGCAATGAACCCACTGAGCCCGGGGAGTCCGAGCGAGGCGAGACCGGCGACGACGAAGAGGGCGCTCGCCCGGCCCATCCGGCTCGCCAGTCCGTTCAGGACGAGGGAGTCGCGGGTGTGAGCGCGCTCATAGATGGCGCCGACGATCGCGAAGAAGAGGGCCGTCATAACGCCGTGGGAGAACATCTGGAGCTCTGCGCCCGCCAGCCCGACGCTGTCGAGCGTCGCGATGCCCATGATGACGTACCCCATGTGGCTGACGCTCGAATAGCCTACGACGTACTTGAGATCGGTCTGGGCGAGCGCGGAGACGGCGCCGTAGAGCACGTTCACCGTTCCGAGGATGAACAGCACGAGCGCCCAGGTCTCCACGCCCTCCGGCAGGAGGGTCATGCCGACGCGGATGATGCCGAAGGCGCCGAGCTTCATCAGCACGCCGGCGTGGAGCATGCTCACCGAGGTGGGGGCGGCGACGTGGCCGTCGGGCGACCACGTATGGAAGGGCCAGAGGCCGGCGAGGAGGCCGAAGCCGATCATGACGAGGAGGAAGGCGACGTTCTGGAAGTTCGAGGAGAGCGCGCCCTCCTGTACGGCGTCGCGCAGGGCGAGGATGTTGAACGTTCCCGCGCCCGTCTCGACGTAGATGGCGATGACGGCGATCCAGACGAGCACGCTGGCGGCGACGATCATCAGCACGAGCTTGAGCGCGCCGTACTCCTTGGGGCGGAGGAAGTCGGGTTCCTCGTCGTCACGGGCGGGGCGGTACGCGCCCAGGGTGATGGCGCCGACGAGGTTCTTGAAGCGGGAGCTGGAGCCCCATACCGCGATGAGGAGGTACATCGGCACGATGGCGAGCTCGTAAAAGAAGAAGAAGAAGAAGAGGTCGAGGGAGACGAACGTGCCGTAGACGCCGGCGATGAGGACGAAGAGGAGGATGTAGTAGTTCTTGGGTTCGCGGTCGATGTTGGCGGCGATGACGGCGCCGGTGAGGGAGACGATGCCGGTTAGGAGCACCATGAGGGCAGCGACGCCGTCGACGCCGAGCCGGAAGTCGATGCCGACGGTCTCGAGCCACGGGTAGGTCCGCAGCATCTGGAACGCGGGAGCGCCGGGGTCGTGGTCGAACGCGATGAACACGTAGGCGGATCCGACCATGAGGAGGGCGCCGGACGCGACGCCGACGGCGCGCGTAACGTCCTTCCACGCGGACGGCACGAGCAGCAGCACGGCGGCCGTGAGCATCGGCAGGTAGATGAGCCACTCGAGGACGTACGCGCTCATCCCTGCGACCTCAGCCAGAGAATGACCGCCAGCACGCCCACGCCCGCAATCATGCCGACGCCGTAGTCGGCGAACAGCCCAGTTACGTGGCTCCGCAGGCGGCGTCCGGCCTCCACGACGCCCAGGCCCGGGCCGTTCACGCCCCAGTCGTTCACCACCTTGCGGTCGAACCACGCAAGGATGCGGCTCAACCGGAGCACGACCTGGTCGACGGCCCACTGGTAGGCGTGGTCCATGTAGTAACGGTTGGCGATGACGCGATGGAGGCCGGAGAAGCGCTCGCCGATGGCGTCGGCGCGGCCGGTCGCTCGTCCGTACAGGGCGTAGCCGATACCAAGTCCGGCGAGCGCGAGCAAGATGCTGAGCCCGCCCCACAGGGGGTCGAACTTGAAAGCGTGGGGGCCGTGGGCGAGGTCGTAAATGAACCCGCCGACGCCGTCGTAGGCGCCCAGAGGCAGCGCGATAAAGCCGGTTACGACGGCGAGCCCGGCGAGCAGCGCGAGCGGGCCGGCCATGACGGTCGGGGACTCGTGGACGTCGGCGTTCTCCTGCTTGAGCGGGCCGAGGAACACGGTCCAGACGGCGCGGGCCATATAGAGGGCGCTCAGGACGATGGCGACGAGGAACAGGGCGGTGAAGACCGGGTGCAGGTTGGCCGTTACGGCGAGGAGGATCTCGTCCTTGCTCCAGAAGGCGTTGAGGGGCGGAATGCCGGCGAGCGCGAGGGCGCCGACGATGAAGGCGGCGGCGGTTACCGGCATACGCTTGCGGAGGCCGCCCATCTTGCGGATATCGGTCTCGTCGTGCATGGCGTGCATGATGGAACCGGCCGCGAGGAAGAGCATGGCCTTGGCGACGCCGTGCATGAGGAGGTGGAATATCGCGGCGGTGTAGCCTCCCGCGCCGAGCGCGAGCATCATGAAGCCGAGGTGGCTCATAGTCGAGTAGGCGAGGACGCGCTTGAGGTCGGTCATCACCAACGCCATCGTCGCGCCCATCAGCGCGGTTACGAGGCCCACGACGGCGACGGCGAGTTGCGCGCTATCAACGGAGTCGAACAGAGGGAAGAGCCTCGCCACCAGGAAGACGCCGGCGGTGACCATGGTGGCCGCGTGGATGAGCGCGCTCACCGGCGTCGGGCCCTCCATCGCGTCGGGCAGCCACACATGCAGCGGGAACTGCGCCGACTTGCCCATGGCGCCGAAGAAGATGAGGAATGCGCTGGCGGTCACGACGGCGCGGTTGACGCCTGGGTCCTCCAGGCCGCCCATGATCTCGAGGATGTCGAACGTGCCGAACTCGACGACGAGCAGCACGATGCCGATGAGCAGGCCGACGTCGCCGGCGCGGGTCGTGATGAAGGCCTTCTTGGCGGCGTCGGACGCGCTCTGGCGCTCGTGCCAGAAGCCGATGAGGAGGTACGAGCAGAGGCCGACCAGCTCCCAGCCGACGTAGAGGAGCAGGAGGTTGTCGGCAAGCACGAGCACCAGCATGCTCGCGGTGAACAAGGAGTGCGCGGCGAAGTACCAGCCGATGCGAGGGTCGTCGACGGTCGCGTGGCCCTCGTGGCGCTGCATATAGCCGAGCGAGTAGACCTGCACAATGACGGACACGAACGTGACGAGCAGCAGCATCGCCACGGTGAGGGGGTCGACGATGAAGCCCCACCCCATGGAGAGGGGGCCGGCGGTGAACCACTCCCTGGGGAAGTGGTACTCCCCGGCGCCGCGGCCCAACATGTCGAACAGCGGGACCCAAGCGAGGACGAACCCCGCAATCACGGCCAGCACGGCGAGGTGTTTGCCCTGCCCGGGGAGGTAGCTTCGGAACAGCGCGAGGATGGCGAAAGCGCCGACGCCGAAGAGGGGGATGATCCAGGCGAGTCCCACGTTATCCCTTCATCCGGTCGATCTCGTCTACGTTGACGGAGCCGCGGGCGCGGAAGAGCCGCATGATGATGGCGAGGGCCAGGCCGACTTCCGCGGCGGCGACGGTGATGACGAATATCGCAATCACCTGTCCGGTGGAACCTCCGTAGTCGCGGAACGCTGCGAAGGCGATGACGTGGACGTTGACGGCGTTGAGCATGAGCTCGACAGCCATGAGGACGAGCACGGCGCTCCGGCGCGCGAGCACGCCGTAGAGCCCGATGCAAAAGAGCAGGGCGCTCAGCAGCTGGAAGTGCACGAGCGTCATGCGCGCCTCCGGCGGCGCTGCCCGCGCGAGCGGCCGGCGCGCCGGGGTCCGTCGGCGTCCGACTCGTCCGTCTCGGGGAACGATTCATCCTCCTCGCGGCCCGCGCGTCCGATGACGACCGCGCCGACGAGGGCGACGAGGAGCACGAGCGACGCGATTTCGAACGGCACGGCCCAGTCTACGAACAGGTCACGGGCCAGCGTTTCGAAAGGGACGCCCTCCCGTTCGTCGGAGTTGAACTGCCCGGAGTCGACGACGAACACGGCGGCCATGAGGCCGAAGAGTCCCGCGGACACGAGCGCGGCGACGGGCCACCGCCTCGTCTCGGAGTCGACCTGGTACTCGCCGCTGCGGGTGAGCATGAGGGCGAACAGGATGACGATGGTGATGGCGCCGCCGTAGATGAGGAGCTGCACGAGCGCGAGGAACTCCGCGTAGAGCAGCACGAACAGTCCCGCGACGCCCAGCAGGGCCGTCAGGAGGAAGAGCGCGGCGTGCACAATATTGCGAGTGGCGACGACGCCGAACGCGGCGAGCACCGTGACGAAAGCGACGACGTAGAAGGCGGCTGCTTCCACGGGTTACTCGCCGTCCTCCGTCGCCCCGGCGCCGGCTGACGCGGCGGAGGCCGCGGCCTTCTTGGCGAGCGCGTCGGCGGCCACGTTCTTCTCGGGGTTCGCCGGCGTCCAGCCGCTCATCTCCATGTAGCGCCGTCCCTGCTCCAAGAGCGTGGGGAGGTCGGCGCGGGCGCCGGCGCGGGCGTAGCTTGCGAGCTCGTGCTCGTACGACATCTCGATGGCGTCGAAGGCGCACACGTCGACGCAGATGCCGCACAGGATGCAGCGGTTGAGGTTGATCTCGAACGTTTCGATGATCTTGCGGCGGTGGCTCTCGCCGTCGGTGAACTTGGGGTTGTCGTGCATGTGCGCGGTCATGCACTGGGTAGGGCACTCGCGCACGCACACCATGCAGCCGGTGCAGAACGGCTCGCCGGCGGTGTCGTCGGTCAGGAGCGCGGGGAAGCCCATATAGCGCGGCTGCACCGGAAGGTGCTGCTCGGGGTAGTGCGCGGTGACGGGCCGCCTGAACAGCCACGGCAGGGTAGTGAGGAGCCCCTTGATCGATGCAATCATGCCTGCGTCTTCTCCGGCCTTGGTTGGGCCTGCACGGCCACGGCGCGCTGGGCGTACCGCTCGGCGGTCCGCTTCACGTCTCCGCGCTGCGTCCGCAGGTGGAGGACGACGGGGACCGCAATCAGGGCGAGCGACATGAGGGTGAGCGTCCAGAGCGGCCATCCGTAGAATAGCTGAACGGCCGTCGCCACGACGCTGGCGAACGCGAGGGGGATGAGCAGCTTCCACCCGAACCCCATCAACTGGTCAATGCGCAGCCGGGGGAACGTCGCCCGCACCCAGAAGATGGCCCCGGCCAGCACGTACGTCTTGGCGAGGAAGAACGCGACCGCCGCAGGCTGCGGCAGGTCGCCAAACGGCCACACCCACCCGCCGAGGAAGATGAGAGCCGCGAGCGCGGCGATGACGAGGGTGTTGACGTACTCCGCCAGGAAGAAGATCGCCCAGTGGGCGCCGCTGTACTCGACGAACGGGCCTCCGACGACCTCGGACTCCGCGAAGTAGATGTCAAACGGCGTGCGGCCCACCTCGGCTAGCCCGGCGACGAAGAACACCAGGAAGGCGAGGGGCTGGATGGCGATGTACGGGACCAAGCGCTGCGCTTCCACGACGTCGATGAAGCTCATGGAGTCGGCGAGCATCACGACGCCGAGCACGGCCATGATGATGGGTATCTCGTAGCTCACGAGCTGCGCCGCCGAGCGGAAGCCGCCGAGGATGGCGTACTTGCTGTTGGAGCTCCAGCCCGCGAGGACGAGGCCGACGATGCCTAGCACGGACACGGCGATGAAGAAGAAGAGGCCCATTTCGAGGCTGCGGACAACGAGGTCCTCGGCGAGGGGGATAGTCAGCCACACGACGAAACTGGGTACGAACACCAGCACGGGCGCGACGTAGAAGATGACGCGGGACGAGTTCGCCGGGGCGACGTCCTCTTTCATCAGCAGTTTGACGCCGTCGGCGATCACCTGCAGGAGTCCGAAGGGGCCGACGCGCGTGGGCCCGACGCGTCCCTGCATCCTGCCGAGCTGCTTGCGCTCCAGCCAGACAAGGGACGTCCCCAGCACCATGACGACGTTGAGGAGCACGAACAGGGTTATCGCGACCTTGCCCGCCGCCTCAAGCGTGACCTCCTCGCCGGGGTCGCCGAAGAGGGCCATCGCGACGGCGAACGCGGCGACGAGGGCTGTAACGCCGCCGAAGACGACCGCGAGGATCGCCATCTGCACCGGAAGGGAGCGCACGAACCGCCTCACCGGTCCACCTCCCCGAGCACGATGTCGAGCGAGCCCAGCACCGAGACGGCGTCGGCGACGTAGGCGTCGCGCATCATCGGGCGCAGAGCGACGAGGTTGCAGAACGACGGGGGCCGCACCTTGACGCGGTACGGCTTGTCGGTGCCGTCGCTCACGAGGAACACGCCGATGTCGCCGCGTGGGTTCTCGGAGTGGACGTACACCTCGCCCTTGGGGGGGCGGGCGATGCGGCGCATGGGGGTCATGGTGGGGCCGGGCTCCATCTGGTCGAGGCACTGGCGGACCATCGAGATGGACTCGTAGCACTCGAGCACGCGCATGTAGTAGCGGTCCCAAGCGTCGCCGTTCTCGCCTATGGGCGTCTTGTACGACAGGTAGGGGTACGCCTCGTAGGGGTCGTCCTTGCGGACGTCGTAGGGGACGCCGCTGGCGCGCAGGCCGGGGCCGGTGAGGCCGCACGACAACGCGGTGGGGGCGTCGATGACGCCGATGCCGCGCGTGCGGGCGAGGAAGACCTCGTTGAACGTGAGGAGCCTGTCCATCTCGGCGACGCCGCGCTCGGCCCGGTCGAGCACGTCCCGCGTCCGAGCGGGGAAATCGTCCGGCACGTCTTGCTTCACGCCGCCTATGCGGATGAAGTTGTGCATCATGCGGGCGCCGGTGACGGACTCGAACAGGTTCTGGATGCGTTCGCGCTCGCGGAAGCCGTACATGATGGGCGTCATTGCGCCGAGGTCGATGGCGTAGGTCCCGATGAAGAGCATATGGCTCGCGAGGCGGTTGAGCTCGACGAGGATGGTTCGGATGTACTGGGCGCGCTCCGGCGGCTCGATGCTCATCAGCCGCTCGGCGGCGCGACAGAACGCCAACTCGTTGTTGAGGTTCGACACGTAGTCGAGCCGGTCGAACAGCGTTACGACCTGGCCGTAGCTCTCGTGCTCGGCGAGTTTCTCCGAGCCGCGGTGGAGATAGCCGATGTGGGGGATGACGTCGACGACGCGCTCGCCGTCGAGCACGAGCACCATGCGGAAGACGCCGTGGGTCGCAGGGTGCTGCGGTCCCATGTTGAGCATCATGTCGATGGTGTCGTAGGTCTGCTGGGCGTTAGTCATCGGAGTCCACGCGGCGTCACTGCCGGTCTCGCCACGGCTACCACTCCTCGTAGTCGTGCAGGGGGAAACTTTTGAGTCCGGGGCGGCCCTCGAACTCCTCGTAGAGGAGCAGGGGCGAGAGGTCGGGGTTGCCCTGGAAGACGACGCCGAACAGGTCATGCGTCTCGCGCTCGTACCAGCCGGCGGCCTCCCAGAGTTCGGTCACTGAGTCGATAGTGGGGTCGTCGGGGGGGAGGTCCACCTTCAGGAGGGCCTTGCGGTTGTGGGCGATGGAGAACAGGATGTACTCCAATTCGATGCGCTCCTCGTAGTCGACGGCGAGGAGGCAGTGGAGCATATCGACGCCGGGGCCGTTGGGGGCGATGCAGACGCGCGCGGCTCGGACGATGTCCTCACGGCGGACGCGGGCCCACGGCATATCGTCGCGCCCGCCGGTCTCGACGGCCATGGCCCCGAGGGCGCGCGCGAGGAGCGCGGCGGTCTGCTGGCCCCGGCCATTGAGGACTTCCTCGGCGATTTCGACGGGGGGCCCGTGGCGCGCGGGGCGCTGCTCGGTCATCGGGCGTCCTCCGGCTTCTGCGCGGACTCGGCGTCCTCGGCGGGAGCTTCAGCCACAGCGTCGGACTCTTCAGCGGCGGGGGGTTCTTCCGGCGCGGCTTCTTCTGACGCGGGGGCGGCCTCGAGGACTATGGGGGCGCTGCGGCTTCCCTGGCGGGCGTCGCGCTTGATCTTCTCCTGGAGCTTGATGATGCCGTCCATGAGCGCCTCGGGGCGTGGAGGACAGCCGGGAACGTACACGTCCACGGGCACGATGTGGTCGACGCCCATGACGACGCTATAGGAGCGATAGTAGGGACCGCCGCTGGTCGCGCAGGTGCCCATCGCTATCACCCACTTCGGGTCCGGCATCTGGTCGTAGAGGAGCTTTATCGGCTCCGCCATCTTCTTCACGACCGTTCCGGCGACGATCATCACATCAGACTGGCGGGGGGAGGGCCACGTGACGACGCCGAAGCGGTCGAGGTCGTGGTGGGCCATGTGGGTCGAGATCATCTCGATGGCGCAGCACGCCAGGCCGAAGGTGAGCGTCCAGAGGGAGTTGCTGCGACCGAGGGCGGCCAACTGGTCGACCGTGGAGGTTACGACGCCGGGCGCGGCGCTCTTGAGCAGGGGCGGGCCGGGGACGTTTCCCTTGCCCGCCGAGACGGCGCCGCCCTCGGGAGAGTCGAAGAACCGCCCGTCGTCGGGGCGCTCCCATCCGGCGGGACGGAACAGCGGCAGGGGCGCCCGGCCCGGGTCGTTTACCGCCATCGCAGCACTCCCTTGCGCCAGGCGTAGACGACGCCGAGCAGCAGGATGGCGATGAACAGCATCATCGCGTAGAACACGTAGCCGGGGATGCCGGAGTCGGCGAATACGATCGCCCACGGGAAGAGGAACACGGCTTCAACGTCGAAGATGAGGAAGAGGATGGCGAAGATGTAGTAGCGGACGTTGAACTGGGTCCAGTTCAGGGCGGTGGGGAGGATGCCGGACTCGTAGGCGATACCCTTTCGCTCGGAAGGGCGGCGGGCGGAGAGGACGGCGGAGGCGATCAGCATCCCGGCCATGGCCGCGACGCCTATCACGAGCGCCAGCACTACCGCCATCCAGTTGACGGCGTAACCGTCCGGGGTCATCTGCTCCTCCCGCAGCCCGCTCCCGGCCCTCGGAAGGGGCTTCCCTATATTCGTGTGGGGGCTTGCGCCGTGTCAAACGTTCAGCGCGCCGCCTCGTACTCCATGATGGCGCCCAAGTCCTTGTCGCCGCGTCCGCTGAGGCAGACCAGCACACGCGCGCCCTCTCCCAGCGCGGGGCCGAGGACGTTGACAACGTGGGCGACCGCGTGGGACGACTCCAGCGCGGGAATGATGCCTTCCAGTTCGCATACGAGCCGGAACGCGGCCACCGCTTCGGCGTCGGTCACGCTCACGTACTCCGCGCGCTCGGACGTGTACAGCCAGGCGTGCTCCGGCCCAATGCCGGGGTAGTCGAGGCCCGCCGAGATGCTGTGGGCCTCGTGTATCTGGCCGTCGGCGTTCTGCAGGACGTACGACATCGAGCCGTGCAGCACACCGACGCGCCCGCCGCCGATGGTGGCGGCGTGCCGGCCGGTGTCGACGCCATCGCCGCCGGCCTCGACGCCCACGAGCCGCACTCCCTTGTCGGGGATGAACTCGTAGAACTGGCCGATGGAGTTGGAGCCGCCACCCACGCAGGCGACGACGGCGTCGGGGAGGCCGCCGGTCATCTCAAGAAATTGCGCGCGGGACTCGCGTCCGATGACGCGTTGGAGGTCGCGCACCATCATGGGGTAGGGGTGCGGGCCGACGGCGCTGCCGATGATGTAGTGGGTGTCCGCCACGTTCGTCACCCAGTCACGGATGGTTTCGCTTATCGCCTCCTTGAGGGTGCGGCTGCCGGCGGTTACGGGGCGAACCTCGGCGCCCAGCATCCGCATGCGGTAGACGTTGGGCGCCTGCCGGCGCATATCCTCCTCGCCCATATAGACGACGCACCCGACGCCGAGGAGGGCGCAGACCATCGCGGTGGCCACGCCGTGCTGTCCCGCGCCGGTTTCGGCGACGATGCGCTGCTTGCCCATGCGTTTGGCGAGCAGCCCCTGTCCCAGCGCGTTGTTGATCTTGTGGGCGCCGGTGTGCGCCAGGTCTTCGCGCTTCAGGTAGATGGCGGCGCCGCCCGCCCGCGCCGTCAGACGCTCCGCGTAGTGAATGGGCGTCGGACGCCCCACGTAGTCGCGCAGCAGCCGTCCCAACTCTTGCTGAAAGCCGGGGTCCTCGCGGGCGGCGCTCCAAGCGTTCGTGAGCTCGTCGAGCGCTCCCATGAGCGTCTCGGGCACGTACCGGCCTCCGAACTGGCCGAACCGCCCTTTGGCGTCGGGCCTCTGCTCCATGTCAGCCCCTCCCGAGCAAACGGCGCAATCCGCGCGGATTCGAGCGCCGGTCCACAGCGCGCACGGTCTCGACGAACGCCTTGATCTTCGCCGGATCCTTCTCGCCGTCGGTCTCCACGCCGCTGGAGGCGTCGACGCCCCACGGCGCGACACGCTCGACGGCCTCGGCGACGTTGTCGGGCGACAACCCTCCGGCGAGCGACATTTCGAACGAGCGGGCAAGGTCGGCGGCGAGTCCCCAATCGAAACTCCGGCCGCCGCCGCCGTACTGCCCCGCAGTCTGCGTGTCCACCACGATGCGGTGGCCAGCGAGGGCGTGACGCTGCTGCGCAACCATTACGCGCGGCAGCTGCGCGGCAGCGGGCGTCTCCGGGTCGATGGCGATGACCTTGTGGACGGGCGCGGTCATGCGGGCGCAATAGGCCATGCCCTCGCTCCCGCACAGCTGCACGGCGTCGAGCCCGAGTTCGTCGACAATGGCGTTGACCTCGTCCGACGGCTGGTCGCCGAACAGGCCGACGAAGGCGGGGAGCCGGCCTCCCGCCGCGCGGGCCTCCTCCAACAGGGCGCCCGCCTGCGCAACCGTCACGACGCGGCGCGCCGTGGGGACGAACACCAGGCCTATGGCGTCCACGCCCGCCTCGATGGCGGCCATCATCGGCCCCACCGTCTGGAAGCCGCACAGCTGCACATGAGTCACGGCTACACTCCCGCCAGTTCCCTGACTTTCGCGCCGACGTCCGGAGCGGTCATCAGCGCCTCGCCCACCAGTATGCCATTGACGCCCGCCCGCTTGAGCGGCAGCACATCGTCCATCGAGCTTATCCCGCTCTCGGCCACAACCATGCGCCCCTGGGGAACGAGGGGGCGCAGCCTCGCGGCGAGGGTCGTGTCCACTTCGAAAGTGCGGAGGTCGCGGTTGTTGATGCCGACAATCTCCGCGCCGCAGCCGAGCGCCGTCTCGACTTCGCGCTCGTCGTGGGCCTCCACGAGGCATTGCAGCCAGATGCCCTGCGCCGCCGCGAGCAGTTCGCGCAGTTGGTCAGGGGACAAGGCCGCCACGATGAGCAGGGCGGCGTCGGCGCCGTTCGCGCGCGCTTCGTACAACTGGTACGCGTCGAACAGGAAGTCCTTGCGTAGAACGGGGACGCCCTCCGGGCCCGCAATGGCCTTCACAGCGGCCAGGTGCGCCAGACTCCCCTGGAAGTGGTCGACCTCGGTGAGCACGGAAATGGCGGCTGCGCCGTTCGCCGTGTAGGTAGCGACGAGCGCCGCGGGGTCGTAGTCCGCCGCGAGCAGCCCTTTCGAGGGAGACGCCTTCTTCACCTCGGCGATGAGCCGGACCTTCTCGCCCCATAGCGCGCCGGAGAGGTTGAGCGGGAAGGGCGACTCCTTCACGCGCGCTTCGAGTTCCGCGAACGGAGTCTCGCGCTTGTGGCGCTCCACTTCGGCGCGCTTCGCCTCGAGTATCTTGTCGAGAATCGTTCCCGTGGTCATCGCTCTTGTCGTTAGGTGAGGGTCTGTGTGAGCGCCGCGAGCTGCCTCATCTTCTCCGGCGGCGCGCCGGAGTCGATGGTCTCTCGTGCAAGGTTCACGCCGGCGGCAATGTCGTCGGCCTTGCCGCTCACCACGAGCGCGGCGCCCGCGTTGAGCAGCACAATGTCTTTCTCCGGCGACGGGCCCGATGCGAGCGCCCGCGCAAACTTCGCGCGCGCCTGCTCCAAGCCGTCTATCTGCAGGTCGTCCAGCTGCGCGCGAGACAGCCCGGCGTCTTCCGGCGCGAGCGTAAAGCGCGACACCGTTCCGCCGGACACCTCCCACACGTCCGACGTCGTCGTTGTCGTCAGTTCGTCCAGACCGTCGCCGCCGCGAACGACCCACGAGCGCCGCGTGCCGAGCGACGCCAGCACGTGCGCCATGGCCTCGGCCACGTCGTAGGAGGCGTCGCGCGGCTGAGCGACGCCCAGCAGCTGGTAGGCCGCGCCCGCGGGGTTCGTGAGCGGGCCGAGGAAGTTGAACACCGTCCGCACTCCCAGTTCCCGGCGCGCAGGCCCGGCGAACCGCATCGCCGGATGGAACGCCGGCGCGAACATGAACCCGATGCCCGCTTCGTCGATGCACTGCCGCACCGCCTCGGGGCTGAGTTCGAGCTTCACGCCGTGCGCCTCGAGAATATCCGCTGCGCCGACGCTGCCCGACGCCGCGCGGTTGCCGTGCTTGGCCACCTTCACGCCCGCCGACGCCGCCACGAACGCCGACGCCGTGGAGACGTTGAACGTCCGCATCCCGTCGCCGCCGGTCCCCACCACGTCCAGCAGCTCGCCGTCGCCGGCGACGCGGAGGGCCTTCTCGCGCATCACCTTCGCCATGCCGGCGATCTCGTCGACCGTCTCGCCGTTCAGACGGAGGGCGATGAGGAAGGCGCCTATCTGCGCGGGCGTCGCCTCGCCGGTCATGATGTCCTCGGCCGCGGCTGCGGCCTCGGCCTCCGAAAGCGTCCCGCCGTCGACGAGCTTGCGTATCGCGTCCTGGATCATCGTTGCGCCTCCGTCGCAGTTGGAGCGGCGCCCGCCAGCGCAGTCTCCTCGTCCGCGAAGTCCTGACTGCCGGCCCACTCCTCCACCCAGTCGTCGCCGAACGCGGGGCCCGCGCCGCCGCAGGCGACTACCCTTGCGGCGCCTCCGGGCGAGCCGAAAACGCTCACCTCCAGCAGCTTACGCAACCGCTGCTCCGGCTCCGCCAGACGGCTCATTCCGAAGCCGCCGAGCACGACCGCCGCCAGCAGGGGGGCCGAGATGATCCCGCGTTCCGCGCCGATGTCTTCGGCAATCATAACGAAGAGCACGAGCGTCAGCCCCACGCCGAGCGCCAGCGCGACCTTTCCGACGCGGCGGCGCCCAGCGTTGAGCACCACATCACGGGTCGCGACGAACCTGCCGTTGAAGTCCTCGGCCTGAGCGGAGGCCTCCGGCGGTTGCGCGTCGCGCAGCCGGTATCCCGCGCGGCGCAGCCGTTTGGCGCACTCCTCGTAGACGGACGACGGCGGCGACGCCATCTCCCGTTCCCACGTCCACGGGTAGCTTCGATGGTAGTCGGCGTTCATGCCCGGCGCCTCAGAAAATTGAGCAGGAGATCCTTGCCGTTCTGGGTCATGATGGACTCGGGGTGGAACTGGATGCCCTCGACAGGGAACCGGCGATGACGCACGCCCATGATGACTCCACTCTCGCTGCGCGCCGTCACTTCGAGGGCGTCCGGGACCGACTCCCCGGCGATTGCGAGCGAGTGGTAGCGGATGCCTTGCAAGGGGTTGGGCAGTCCGGCGAACACGCCCTCGCCGTCGTGGGTGATGGAGCTCATCTTGCCATGCATGATTTCGCCGGCGCCGACGATTTCGCCGCCGTAGGCCGCCCCGATGCATTGATGCCCCAGGCAGACGCCCAGCAGCGGGATGCGCTCGCCGAAGCGCGCCACCACCTCGGTGGAGATTCCCGCCTCCGCCGGCGTGCACGGGCCGGGCGAGATGACGATGCGCTCCGGCGCCATCGCCTCGACGTCGTCGACCGTCGCCGCGTCGTTCCGCACCACCCGCACGTCGGCCCCCAACTCGCACAGGAACTGGTACAGGTTGTACGTGAAGCTATCGTAGTTGTCGATCAGCAGCAGCACTGCCCTCTCCCTTACCCTGCTAGCTCTCCGCTTCCGCGATCGCCCGCAGGAGCGCGTTCATCTTGTGCAGGGACTCCTGGCGCTCCGTCTCCGGATCGGAGTCGTACACCACTCCGCCGCCCGCCTGCACGTAGGCGACGCC
>DAOUKL010000017.1:0-13561 GCA_034421335.1 Dehalococcoidia bacterium
AACGACCGGTACACGAGAGTCGGCCCCGGCACCCCCATGGGGGAACTGATGCGGCGCTACTGGCACCCCGTCGCCGCCGTCTCGCAGATGAACGACAAGTGGACGATGAAGGTGCGCCTGCTCGGCGAAGACCTCATCCTCTACAAGGACCGCTCCGGCACGTTCGGCCTGATGGAGCCGCACTGCGCCCACCGCCGCATGAACATGATCTACGGCATTCCCGAAGAGAAGGGGCTGCGGTGTCCGTACCACGGCTGGCTGTACGACGAGACGGGCCAGTGCACGGAGCAGCCGTACGAGGAGACGGAGGACCCGGAGGGACGCTTCAAGGACAAGATCGTGATGAAGGCGTACCCGGTGCAGGAGAAGGCCGGGCTGCTCTTCGCCTACATGGGCCCGACCCCGGCGCCCCTCGTCCCCAACTGGGACGTCTTCGCAGTCGACGACGTCATCAGGGACATCGGCCTCGCGGTGCTTCCCTGCAACTGGCTGCAGTGCCAGGAGAACTCGCTCGACCCCGTCCACCTTGAGTGGCTGCACGGCTACTGGTCGAACTTCATCTCCGAGATGCGCGACGAGCCCGAACGCATGAAGACGATTCGCCATCACGAGAAGATCGCGTTCACGGAGTACGAGTACGGGATCTACAAGCGCCGGGTGATGGAGGGCGGCTCCGAGGAAGACACCTCCTGGCGGGAGGGACACCCCATCATCTTCCCCTACTACCTGCGGCAGGGCGGCGATGGCTTCGACCGTGAGAAGTGGGGCATGACCGGCCCCGCCGTCCAGATCCGGGTCCCGATCGATGACACACACACCGCTCACTGGTGGGTGATGTGCCACCCCAAGGACGCCGACACTCCTGAGCAGTCGCCCGAGGACGTTCCGTTCTTCGAGCCGCCGGTCATCCAGCTGGACGAAAACGACCAGCCGCAGTACGTCATCCTGGACAGCAACTCGGCGCAGGACGTCGCCGCCTGGATCACGCAGGGCGACATCGCCGACCGCACCGGCGAGCACCTCGGACGCTCCGACAAGGGCATCATCATGTTCCGCCAGATGCTCGAGGACAACATCAAGATCGTCGAGGACGGCGGCGACCCGATGAACACCTTCCGGACCCCGGAGGAGAACAGGTACCACGGCATGGTGACCGAGTACCCGAGGGAGCTTGCCACCAAGATCAACCCGAACGACCTCGGCGGGACAGGCACCGGCACGAGCGTGTACGAGCGCCAGGGCATGGCCAGCAAGTACAGCCCCATCCTCAATCAGCGAGGCGTGAAGGGTGGCGAGGACGCCGCCGAACGCCGCCGTCTCGTGGGTCAGGGCTAAAACCCGCCCTTGCGGCGCCGGCAAGCGTATAATCGGGGCCAGACAGCGTTTGGCCCCGATTTGCCGTCCGCGCATCGGGGCGCAGACCAGGAGGCAGCAGTGTACTCGCGCATCGTAGCTCCGCTCGACGGTTCGACCCTCGCCCTGCAGGCGCTCCCCTACGCGCGGCTGATCGCCGCGTCGACGGGCGCGACCCTCGTGCTCCTGAAAGCGCTCAACACCCCGCCGGCCGACCTTATGAGCCTCGCCGCCGAGGGAAGCACCGCGGACGCCGTGCCGTCTACGCCCACCCCTGAACACTGGGCCGGGCTGCGCGAGCGCGCCCGCGCCGATTCAGCCCGCCAGCTCGACGACGCGGCGGGCCCCGCGAGGAGGCAAGGCCTCAACGTCGAGACCGTCCTCAAGGAGGGCGACCCCGTCGAGGCGATCGCCGAGGAGGCCGGCAAGGACGAGCGAACGCTCATCGCCATGTCCACGCATGGCCGCTCCGGCGTCGGACGCTGGCTGATGGGCAGCGTAACCGACCGGGTGGTGCGCGAAGGGAAGCACGCCACGCTCATCGTCCGCGCCCAGGCGGGCGACGTTACGTCGGCGTCGCCCCGGTTGTCGCGCGTGCTGCTGCCGGTGGACGGTTCCCCGCTCTCGGAAGCGGCGCTTCCACACGCGACGGCCGTGGCGCAAGCGCTGGGCTGCGGCGTGACGGCGATCCGCGCCGTGCCGATACAGACCCTCGGCGAGGCGTTCGCGGACTACGTGCCCACTGACCAGAGCGCGGTGTTCGCCGCCGAGGTGCAGGCCGAGGCGGAGTCGTACCTCGCCCGTATCGTCCCCGAGATCGGGGCGGCGGGCGTCGACTCTGTAGACAGCAAGGTAGTGATGAGCAACCCCGGCAACGCGATCCTCGACGAGGTCGGCGATAGCGGCGAGCGCCTGGTGGTCATGGCGACGCATGGTCGCACGGGCGTCGGGCGCTGGCTGATGGGGAGCGTGACCGACCGGGTGGTTCGCCACAGCCCCGGCCCTGTCCTCGTCATCCGCCCATAACCATCCGCGTTCTCCCCCCGAGGGGGAGATGCCCCGAAGGGGCAGAGAGGGCGTCGCCCGCGAAGGCGGGAATCCATCCGTCCCTCCCGCGAAGGCGGGGGAGGGCTGGGGTGAGGGTTTTACGCGTGCGACAGCGCGCATCGTCGTTCCTGCGAAAGCAGGAACCTGGCAGCCTGGCTCAGGAAACCGGCTCCGCCGCCCACCGTGCGAGCGCCTTGCCGGGCAACGCAATCTCCTCCACCGACGTGTAGTACGAGTCACGCCACCCCTCGCGCGGCAGCCCGGTGAACAGCATCAGGTTCAGCGGGTATGCGTCGCTGTCGGCGGCGCGCCGGAAATCGTCGCGAAAGAGGAACGTCGGCTTTCCGAGTGCGACGGCCATGCCGAGCTCGACCATCACCCCTTCGTCGGGCGGGACGCCGTTCACGATCGCGAAAATGGCGTCGGCGTCGGCGACGTCCTGAAAGTCCCGCTGGCCTATGAGGTAGGCGTCGAAGTCGGCGGGGGAGTCGAACTGGTTGTTGCGGGCGAACGGCTCCCACACTTCGAGACCGAGCGACTCGATGGCGGCGATGATGGGCGGCAGCAGCAGCGCCTTCTGCTGCGCCGAGAACCCGTACGGGTTCGCGAGGTACACCGTCTTCGCCATGCCGCAAATGCTCTTGCCGAGCGCGCAGGCGTGTCAAGGGCAGGCGCCCGTCATTCCTGCCCTCACCTGTCATTCTGAGCGCAGCGAAGAATCTCGCGCCTCGCACCTCCCTACCTCCCCGAGGGCACCCCTCGTCATTCCCGCGCAGGCGGGAATCCATCCCCCCCCCCCGGAGTCGGGGAGGGCTGGGGTGAGGGTTTACGCGCGCTGCGCGTGTTCCGTCGTTCCTGCGAAAGCAGGAACCTCGCCCCTGTCTCCCCCCGAGGGGGAGATGCCCGCAGGGCAGAGAGGGCCGGGGAGAGGGCCGCGCTGGTATCCTGTGCGCGCCGCGGCGTTGCGCCGCAGTCCATCATTCCGCGAGGTTTCGCCAATGACCACCTCCTCTCCGTTCCGGTTGTCCGCCGACGTTGCCCCCGAGCACTACCGCCTCATCCTGGAGCCCGACCTGGAGCAGTTCACGTTCACCGGCAGCGTGTCGATCGACGTGACCGTCCACCGGGCCGTCTCCGAAATCGTCCTGAACGCCGCCGAACTCGCGGCCTCCTCCGCCCGGGTTGAGGCGCCCGGCGGGCTCAGCCTGAGCGCCGACCGCATCGAGTTCGACGAGGAGAGCGAGCGCCTGACGCTCGGCTTCCCCGGCGAGATTCCCGCCGGACAGGCGACGCTGAGCGTGGCGTTCGATGGCTTCCTCAACGACCAGCTCCGCGGCTTCTACCGCAGCAGCTACGCCGCCGCAGATGGCGTGGAGCGGCGTCTCGCCACGACGCAGTTCGAGGCCACCGACGCCCGGCGGGCCTTCCCCTGCTGGGACGAGCCGTCGGTCAAGGCCACGTTCGACGTGACGCTCGTCGTGCCTGCCGAGCTCGAAGCCATCTCGAATATGCCCATCGCGGGCGTCGAGCCGGCCCCCGGCGGCAAGAAGGCGGTCCGCTTCGAGACCACCCCACGCATGTCCACCTACCTCCTAGCGTTCATCGTCGGGGACATGGCGTGCGTCGAGGACACGGCGTCCGACGGCACGCTCGTGCGCGTCTGGGCGACGCGCGGCAAGGAGCATCTCGGCAGGTTCGCGCTCGAAAGCAGCGTCAACGCGCTCGCGTACATGAACGACTACTTCGGCGTCGCCTACCCCCTCCCCAAGATGGACCACATAGCCGTGCCCGACTTCGCGGCGGGCGCAATGGAGAACTGGGGCGCCATCACCTACCGCGAGACCGCCCTGCTGTACGACCCCGACGGTTCCGCGGCGGCGGCCAAGCAGCGCATCCTCGAGGTCGTCGCCCACGAAATGGCGCACATGTGGTTCGGCGACCTCGTAACGATGGAGTGGTGGGACGACCTCTGGCTCAATGAGTCGTTCGCCTCGTGGATGGGCGACAAGACCGTCGATCGTCTCTACCCGGAGTGGAGCATGTGGACGCAGTTCGTGTCGCACGACACCAACGCCGCGCTCGGACTCGACGGCCTCCGAAATTCCCACTCCATCGAAGCCAAGGTGGACGACCCGGCGGAGATCCGCGAGCTGTTCGACGCCATCAGCTACAGCAAGGGCGGCTCCGTGCTTCGGATGCTCGAGGACTACGTCGGCGCCGAAACGTTCCGCCGCGGCCTCCACGACTACCTCAGCGAGCACGCCTACGACAACGCCAGGGGCATGCACCTCTGGGACGCCATCAACCGAAGGGCGCAGGCGGAAGGCGCCGGCCTCGGCGCGCCCGTAACCGAGCTGATGGAGGCGTGGATCACCCAGGTCGGCTACCCCGTCGTGCAGGCCCGCATCGACCGGTCGGCGTCCGGCGTCGCGGTCGCGCAGTCGCGCTTCCTTTACGACCACCTGCTCGACTCGGCGCCCGACGCTACGCGGTGGCCCGTGCCCATCTCCGTGGGGCAGTCCGGCGCCGCCGGGATTTCGCGCAGCGTGCTCTCGACCGCCGAGGGCGCGCTCGACGTCCGTCCCGGCGCCGGGTGGGTGAAGCTGAACGCCGGCCAGACCGGCTTCTACCGCGTGGCCTACGACGAGGCGGAGTGGGCGAGGCTCGGCGAGGCCATCGCCGCCCGCGAACTCTCCCCCGTCGACCGCCTCGGCCTGCAGAACGACGCCTACGCGCTGATGAAGTCCGGGCGTGCGCCGGCGACGGTCTTCCTGTCGCTCGCGGAGTCGTTCACCGGCGAGACGGACGCCATCGTCTGGGGCGACCTCGCCGCGAACCTGAAGGGCCTCGAGACGCTGCTCGCCGGCTCGGCTCCGCTCGACGACTACCGGCGGTTCGCCGGCTCGCTCTTCGCCCGCGTCGCCGCCGAAGTGGGATGGGACGAGCAGCTGGGCGACGGCCATCTCGAATCCCTGCGCCGCTCAACGGTGATCGGCCAGTTCGGGGCGTACGGCGACGAGGCGACGCTCGCGGAGGCGCTTGGCCGCTTCAACGCCTATGCGTCGGACGGCGCGCCTTTGCGTCCGGACATCCGCTCCATCGTGTTCGGGCTCGCGGCCCAGCAGTCCGACCGGTCGGTGTACGACACGCTCTGGCGTCTCTACCGCGAGGCGGGCCTGCACGAAGAGAAGGTGCGGATCCTCGGCGCGCTCACTCGCGTGCGCGACGGCGCGCTGCTGCGAGATGTGCTCGAACGCTCGATGGGCGACGAGGTGCGCTCGCAGGACACGCCCATCGTGCTCATCCAGGCCGCGAACAACGCCGAGGGCCGCGAACTGGCGTGGGACTTCGTGAAGGAGCAATGGGAGGAGCTGGACCGCCGCTACGGCAAGGGCGGCTTCGCCATCATGCGCCTCGTGTCCGTAGGCTCCGGGTTCTCCGGCGCCGACCGCGAGGCCGACGTGCGCGAGTTCTTCGAGTCCCACCCCGCCCCGTCGGCCGCTCGCACTATCCAGCAGACCTTGGAGAGCATCCGACTCAACACCCGCTGGAACGAGTTGAACCTCAACGCCGTCGGCGAGTGGCTCGCGTCGAGGTGAGAGTCCGCGCTACGCCCTAGACCGCCGCAGGTTGATCGAGGAGCTCCGGGAACTCCTCCTTGATGAAGTACTCGTGGCGCCGGCCTCCCGCGCCGGAACCTCTGCCGAAGTAGCTCCACCGCGGGAAGTTGAAATCGGAAGTGATGGAGCGGGGGAGCAGAAGGGCCGCTTCGAGGAACGCGCGCAGGTCAGGCACGTTGTAGATGTTCAACTCGTAGCCGTGGGCGTCGAGCGCGTCGATCAGCTGCGGGATGTTCGGCTTGTCCCACTTCACCGAGAAGCGGTTGACGCCCCACCCCTGCAGTTCGGCGAGTTTCGCCATTCCGCCGGCGTTGTCGCTGAGGATGAGCGGGGCTATGGAGTCGATCGGACACTGGATGATGGCGCCGGGGAACGCCTGCTTGAGCGCGGCGAATCCCTCCCTCCCCAGTAGGCGGTAGTCGGCGTTGAACCACGTCTCGGAGTCGTCGAAGCCGGCGGCCTTCACCGCGGCGATGCTCTCAGTGAGCGCCGGGCCGGTCTCCTTCAGGTCGATCTTGATCGACTTGCGCGCGGTCCGCACAGCGTCGAGCACGACGGCGAGCGGCAGGAGCTCCGCGGCGCCGTGGGCGTAAGGTTCCAGCGGGTCGTGGCGCAGCACCAGCTCCTCGGACGAAGGGTCGAGGCGGACGTCCACCTCGCCCCATACGACGTTCGAGGCGAGGAACTGCCGGAGGTTGCGTTCGTCGTTGATGCCGTGCCACACGAACTGCACGTGGCGCGGCAGCGCCGTCTCGTGCGCCAGGGCTGTGAGGTCGTACACGTTGCCGGCGACGGTGTGCGGAGGGAGCGCCTTCCGTTGCGAATCGAAGATCGTGTCGGCGTGCAGCAGCATGATTTCCCGCTCCGGGTCGGCTTCGGCGACGGCTGCAAGGTTGGCCGGCTCGTTGTCGACCATGGCGAAGACGCGGAAGCCCTGCCCCCGGAACCAACGCACGGCGTCGGCCTTGGCTCCTGTGACGTTCTCGCGCCATCCGTAGGGGTTCATGCGCAGCAGGCCACTGGTGAACTGCACCTTGTACTCGGCGCCGAGCGTGTTGAGGCATTCGAGGGTGGGGAGGCGGATGTCTTCACTGCGGCCTGTGTTGAGTCCGACGTAGGTGTTGGGCTGGATCTGGAACCAGCGCATCACCTCCATCACGCCGGCGTACGGACGGTGCGCGTTGAGGATGACGCCGGGGGACCAGTAAGCGCCTCGATACCACTCCAGCACGCGCTCCCGCTCGGCTTCCGGCGCGCCGAGCAGCGGCAGGAGTTCGTCGACGTGGTTCTCGTCGGTGACGATGTCCTCGAGGACGACGCCCGCGAAGTGGTCCGAGCCGTGGGCGGCGTCGTACGCCTGCAGCAGGCCCAGCACCATGTGCCTCATGTCGAGGATCGTGCCGTCGATGTCGAACAGGATGAGCAGGCGGTCGTCGGGATGCAGTTCCCGCATACGCTGGTAGTGCGCGGAGAGCATCTCCATCCAGGCGGCGTTGTTGTTCGTCATGGCGGTCTGCAAGCTTCCTCCTGTGCTTACACTGGGCCTATGCTCAAGGTAGCGCCCGCACATTAAGAAACCATCCTCGCGCGGTTTATGGTCTCGTTAAGGTTTTTCTGCCGGTGGCGGAGCGCGCTGGGCGGGCACGAACGCGCATCCGTCATTCCTGCGAAAGCAGGAATCTCGCCCCCTGTCTCCCCCCGAGGGGAGATGCCCCGTAGGGGCAGAGAGGGCGGATTGGCCCCCTCCCCCGAAGACGGGGGAGGGCTGGGGTGAGGGTTTGCGCGCGTCAGCGCGCATCCGTCATTCCCGCGCAGGCGGGAATCCGCCCGGCTCCCAATGCCCGCGTGTGGTATAGTCAACTGCTGCCAGCGCAGCACTCCGAGGCAGGTGAGAACGGACTTATGGCAGACCACGACGTTCTGGTTGTGGGGGCGGGGCTCGCAGGAATGCGGGCCGCAATCTCCGCGCATCGGGCGGGCGCCAACGTGGCGATGATGAGCAAGGTGCATCCTGTGCGCAGCCACTCGAACGCGGCCCAGGGCGGCATCAACGCCGCGCTCCGGGGCGCCGAGGACTCGGTCGACTCCCACGTGTTCGACACGGTGAAGGGCTCCGACTACCTGGGAGACCAGGACGCCATCGAGTACATGTGCATCGAGGCGCCCCAGGAAATCATCGAGCTCGAACACATGGGCGTCATCTTCAACCGCGACGACGAAGGGCGGCTCGGCACCCGCGCCTTCGGCGGCGCCAGCTACGCGCGGACGTTCTTTGTCGCCGACATCACGGGCCAGGCGATCCTTCACGTGATGTACGAGCAGATCATCAAGGCCGGCGTCCGCTCCTACGAGGAATGGTTCGTCACCGACCTCATCGTGGAGGACGGCGAGTGCCGGGGCGTCATCGCCATGGAGATGCTCACCGGCAAGATTCGGGCGATCACCGCCAAGGCCGTCATTCTCGCCGCCGGAGGCGTCGGACGCGCCTTCGAGCCGAGCACCAACGCCCTCATCTGCACGGGCGACGGCATGGCGCTGGCCTACCGCGCGGGTGCGACGCTGCTCGACATGGAGATGGTGCAGTACCACCCGACCACGCTCGCCGGCAACGGCGTGCTTCTCTCCGAGGCCGCCCGCGGCGAGGGCGCCTATCTGCTCAACTCCAAGGGCGAGCGCTTCATGGAGCACTACGCCCCCAAGATGAAGGAACTCGCCTCGCGGGACGTAGTCTCGCGGTCGGAGCAGACCGAGATCGAGGAGGGCCGCGGCGTCAACGGCTGCGTGCTGCTCGACCTGCGGCACCTGGGCCGCGAGCTCATCCTGACGAAGCTGAAGTACATCCACGAAGTCGCCCGCGACTACGCCGGCGTCGACATGGTGGAGGAGCCCGTGCCCATCAGGCCCGGACAGCACTACATCATGGGCGGCATCAAGACCGACGTGGACGCGCGCGCCTGGGACATTACCGGGAGCGCCGGATGGGACGGCCCGCGCGGCCTGTTCGCCGCGGGCGAGACCGCCTGCGTGAGCGTCCACGGAGGCAATCGCCTCGGCGCGAACTCGCTCCTCGAGACCGTCGTGTTCGGCAAGCGCGCCGGAGAAGTCGCCACCGACTACGCCCGGTCGCTCCCCGATTTCACGGTGTCGGAGGCCCATCTCCGGGAGGCGGAGGCGCGCATCAAGGCCGTGATGGACCGCCCGGACAACGGGCTGATGACGGCGGCGCTCCGGCTGGAGCTGGGGGAGACGATGAACGAGCACCTGGCCGTGTTCCGCTCGGAGGAGGGGATGCAGGCGGCCAGGCAAAGCGTCGAGTCACTGAAGGAGCGGTACGCCTCGCTGCCCCTGAAGCATCGGGGGAGCGTGTACAACACCGACCTGATCTTCCACATGGAGCTCGGCTACATGATTGACGTGTCGGAGGCGGTGGTGGAGTCCGGCCTGCTCCGCAGGGAGAGCCGGGGCGCCCATTTCCGGCGCGATATGCGCGAGCGGAACGACGACGAGTGGCTGAAGCACACCACCGCGCGAATGAGCGGCGACGGCGCGCAGGTCGGCACGCTGCCGGTGACCGTAACGCGGTGGGAGCCTCAGGCGAGAGTGTACTAGCAACCGAAACCCCTCCCCCGAGATAACCGAACATCCCTCCCCCCGAGGGGGAGGGGCAGGGGAGAGGGCGACCCGGAAAGGGAGAAGGCAGTCAGATGCGGGCTACAGTGAAAGTTCGACGCTACGACCCCGAGACTTCCGAGCAGCCGAGGTTCCAGGAGTACGAGGTCGAGACGCCGGACCACTTCACCGTGCTGGACACGCTAGTGAAGATCCGGGAGGAGATCGACCCGAGCCTCGCGCTGCGATGCTCGTGCCGGGCGGCGATATGCGGCTCGTGCGCGATGCGCGTTGGGGGACAGGCCCGGCTCGCGTGCAACACGCGCCTCAGCGCCGTCGCCGAAGACGGTGGCCAGGTCGAGGTCGAGCCGATGGGGAACCAGCGCGTCGTGAAGGACCTCGTGATCGACCTGCAGCTGTTCTGGGGCAAGGTGCGAGCGGTTGAGCCGTACCTCCAGCCTGACGCCGTGCCGGAGGAGGAGTTCATCGCGTCCAACGCGTCGATGCTGAACCTCCTTACGCCGATGGGCTGCATCATGTGCGGCGCCTGCGTGTCGGACTGCACGGCCCTGGAGGTCGACAAGAACTTCCTCGGGCCCGCGGCGCTCGCCAAGTCGTACCGCTTCGTGGCCGACCCGCGCGACGACAAGAAGCGTCAGCGGCTCGACACGCTGAACGAGTACGGCGGAGCGTGGGACTGCGCCCGCTGCTACATGTGCGTGGAGGTCTGCCCCAAGGGCGTCGCCCCGATGGACCGCATCATGGAGCTGCGCGAAGAGCTGATGCAGGCCGGCGTTACGAACACGCCCGGCGCGCGGCACGTGGACTCGTTCGTCCGGTCGGTCTCGCGGTCGGGATGGCTCGACGAGACGATGCTGGCCGTCGACTCGTGGGGCAAGTTCAACGTGCCGAAACTGCTGGGCCAGGCGCCGCTGGGCGTCCGCACGATGCGGCGGGGCAAGTTCCGCCTGCCCGGCCCGTTCCATCACAAGCGGCCGGGGCATCAGCAGGTGCGCCGCCTGTTCGAGCGGTTGGGCGTGGCCAGGTAGCGCCGTCCGATTTACGATCAAGGAGCAACGATGAAGTACGCCTTCTATCCGGGATGCGTCTCGCGCGGCGGCGCGCCGGAACTGTACGCGTCCACCATGGCCATCGCGGGGAAGCTCGACCTCGAACTGGAGGAGATCGTCGGCGCGGCCTGCACCGGCGCCGGCGTCCTGCAGGAGAAGGGCCTGAAACTCGGCGACGCGCTGAACGCGCGCACCTTCGCCATGGCCGAGCGCATGGGGCTCACCACCATCCTCAACGTCTGCTCAACCTGCCAGGGCGTGATGGCGCAGGCGAACCACCGGCTGCTCGCCGACCCGGACTACCTGGACGAGATCAACGAGGAGTTGAGGCCCGAGGGACTCGAGTACACGGGCAGGGTGGTCATCAAGCACTTGGCTTGGGTCATCGTCGAGGAGGTCGGCATCGACCGGCTCAAGAGCCTCGTGACGCACCCGCTGCCCAACCTGAAAGTGGCGCCGTTCTACGGCTGCTACATCCTCCGCCCGTCGTGGGCGCTGGGCTTCGACGAGAACCCCGGCCGGGAGTATTACCTGGAGCAGATCATCGAGGCGTGCGGCGCCGAGCCGGTGAACTTCCCGGGGCGCACGAAGTGCTGCGGCTTCCCCATCATGCTCATCAACGAGCGCAACTCCATGGCGATGGTGGCGAACCACACGGTGAGCGCCCACGAGCACGGCGCGGACGCGATGGTGACGCCATGCCCGCTGTGCCACCTGAACCTCGACGGTCAGCAGCCGAAGGCCGCGGCGCAGCGCGGCGAGAAGATAGGAATGCCCATCCTGCACCTGCCGCAGATGATCGGCCTCGCAATGGGGCTTCCGGCGAAGGAGTTGGGCCTCGGCCGGCACATCGTCAGCACGCGCTCCGTGCTCGATAAGGCCAGCGTCCGCGCCTAGCAGCCTGGCCCCTCCCCCGAAGTCGGGGGAGGGCTGGGGTGAGGGTTTACGCGTGAAGCGTGCCCCTCCGTCGCCCGCGCAGGCGGGAATCTATCCCTTCCGCGCGGTTCGTGGTGAGCCTGTCGAACCCACGCACCATTGGAACGTCCGGCTATATCCCGCCGCCGAACCCTACCTCGGCCTCGTAGTCGTCCATGATGCTGCGGGCGACCCCCTGGAGCGTCTCGAACGGCTCATCCTCGCCGGAGCCTTGGGCCTGTAGTTCCTGCAACTCCTCGTAGGCCTCCCGCTGCGCCCGGTCCATCGCGTTGCGCAGCACGATGGCCGTCGCTCGCTCCAGGCGCGCGAGCATGACGCCGTAGGCGAACGTGTGCCGGATTAGCGCCACCGCGAAATCGAGCGTTGCGGCGTCCGCGCCGTCGAGGGACTCGGCGATTTCAGCGGTGAACGCCTCGGCCTCCAGGGGCGCGCCGGAGTTCCTGAGGGCGGCGACCTGCTCGGCCAGCGGTTGCCGAAGCTCATCGAGCGCTTCCGCGACATCGCCGGGGAAGGCCTGCTCGAGCACTTGCTCGACGCGGTCAGGGAATTCGACGCCGACGGCGCAGCCGAGGGCGAAGGAGCCCGTTATCCCGACCTCTAGGCTCCTCGCGTCGTACCCAACCTCGCCGTCCGCCTCAATCTGTTCCACGCTGTCGACGATGATGGCGGCGACGTAGTCGATGAACGGGACCGGGCCGTCGTCGTCATCGAGTGACTCGCGGGGTTCGAGGGGGATGATGCGGTCCGGCATGGTCGCATTGTAGCCGACCCCGGCTGTCGGGGCAGGGCGCGCGTCGGGGGAGCGTGGTAGCCTTCCGGCAGGTTTCAGTCGGCGGAGGATGGGCATGAGCGCAGGACTGCTCGACGGCAAGGTGGCGATCGTTACGGGCGCGGGGAGCAGCCGCGGCATGGGCCGCGTGATGGCGCTCGCGATGGTGGAGGCCGGCGCGCGCGTCGCGATGCTGGATGTCGACGCTGCTTCGCTCGACCGCACGGCGGGGGAGGCCCGCGAGATCGGCGGGCCGGACTCCGCAATTCCGATCGTGGCCGACATCTCCGACTGGGACGACGCGCAGCGTGCGTCGAGCGAGACTATCGAGCGCCTTGGCGGGCTCCACATCCTGGTCAACCACGCCGGCGTGAACCCCCGGCTGGCCGGTCTGCCGGAGGGCGAGACTCCGTCGTTCTGGGAGTTCCCCACCGAGGTGTGGTCGCGGATGGTGGACGTGAACGTGAGCGGGCCGTTCCTGATGGCGCGTGCGGCCGTGGGCCACATGGTCGAGCAGGGCTGGGGCCGCGTGATCGGCGTGACGACCAGCCTGGACACGATGATACGGAGCCTGCCGTACGGCCCGACGAAGGCGGCGCACGAGGCGCTGGTCGCGTGCATGGCGTCGGAGGTCGCGGGCACGGGGGTTACGGTCAACGCGCTGCTGCCCGGCGGCGGCACGAACACGAACTTCGGCGGGCTTGGCCCCGGCGACCCGATGCGGCTTGAGCCGGAGATCATGGGGCCGCCCGCCGTCTGGCTCGCGTCCGAGGAGTCAAGCGCGGTCAACGGCATGCGGGTCATCGCAATGCACTGGGACCCCGCCAAATCCCCGGACGAAAACCTCGCCGCAGCCTCCGCCCCGGCCGCCTGGCCGCAACTCGGCCGCCAAGCCTCCGGCTAGCCCCCCCCCCCGTCAGCGCGCCCTCCGTCGCCTGCCTCCCTCCGTCGCCTGCGAAAGCAGGAATCTCGCATCCTGTCTCCCCCCGAGGGGGAGATGCCCCTCAGGGGCAGAGAGGGCGGATTGCGTCGCCTGCAACCGCGACCCTCTCCCGCGATATCCCCCGCCCTCTCCCCAGCCCTCCCCCTCAGGGGGAGGGGGTTAAATGTCTCCCCCCGGGGGGAGATGCCCCGAAGGGGCAGAGAGGGCGGTCCTG
>DAOUKL010000018.1:0-4722 GCA_034421335.1 Dehalococcoidia bacterium
CACCACGAGTTGCGGGGGACGAGGAAGAGGCTGCGCGTCGCCCACTCGAACGTCTTCTTCGGTTTCGAGTCGTCGGCCCAGACGGTCGCGACGCCGCGCCCGCCGAGGACGTAGACCTGTTCGTCGACGGAGAGTTTGAGCGGGGGGAGGGACTGGCCGGGCGCGATCTCCTCGATGCGTCCCTCGACGACGCCCTCCATGCCGTGGAGTTGCATGAAGGCGGCGTCGACCTGGCGGTCGCTCCACGGGGCGAGTTCGGCGGTCCGGAGGTCTTCGACGTAGTAGCCGCGGTGAATGGGGATGTCCTGGGCTTCCATCCAGCTGTCGTAGGTGAACGTGCGTGCCATGTAGCAGCCTCCTGGGTCAGCGTTGGGGCCGGCGCCATCTTACCCGAGAGCGGGGGAGAGGCCAACTGCGCACACTCTAGCCCTCTCCCGCGGGGGGAGAGGGGGCCGGATGGATTCCCGCCTCCGCGGGAATGACGAGAGGGCGGGATTCCTGCTTTCGCAGGAATGACGGATGTGCTGCGCGCCTGCCCTTCGGGCATCTCCCCCACGGGGGGAGAACGGATGCGCGCTGGGCGCGCAAACCCTCACCCCAGCCCTCCCCCGACTTCGGGGGAGGGGGCGGATGGATTCCCGCCTTCGCGGGAATGACGAGAGGGGACGAGATTCCTGCTTTCGCAGGAATGACGGATGTGCTGCGCGCCTGCCCTTCGGGCATCTCCCCCACGGGGGGAGAACGGGTGCGCGCTGGGCGCGCAAACCCTCACCCCAGCCCTCCCCCGTCTTCGGGGGAGGGGGATGGATTCCCGCCTTCGCGGGAATGACGGCCCCACGGAGGGAAGGGAGACGCGGGCACCTTGCTAGGGCGCCGCGCAGAATGATATAAGGCGGCTCGCCTGGGCGGATCGGTGAAGAAGCGACAACGAAGGGGCGGCAACGTGAAGATGCACTATGTCCGGTTCATAGCGGCGTTCTTGGTGTACGCGGTGGTCGATATCGTGTGGAACGTGTCGCCCATTGCGGTGGGGATGTACGAGGCGCTGTACGAGGCAAGCGGCCACGACGCGCTGCTCGACCAGTTCGGCAGGCAGATAGAGACGTGGGGCCCGCTGCAGGGTCTGGCGTTGCTGGCGTTCTTCGCGCTGATCGCGTTCGCGAACAGTTATCTGGCGATAGAGCCGGCGGTCGCGGAGCGCAACCTAGGGAAGGCGATGCGGAACAGCTTCGCCCTGGGGTGCGCGGCGTACGCGACCTACGTGGTCCCGCTGTACGTGGCGATGTCGACGTTCCCGGGCGTGCTGGTGCCGATCGACATCCTCATCGGGGGGCTGCTGAGCCTGATCACGTCGACGGCGGTGACGTACGTGACGCTGCGGCGGAGCGCCGCCTAGAGCGCAGGCCCTCTCTGCCCTTCGGGCGTCACCCCCGCTGGGGGAGAGAGGCCGGATGGATTCCCGCCTTCGCGGGAATGACGAGAGGGCGCGGGAATGACGGATGCGCGCTGGGCGCCGGAGCGCGCGCTGTCGCGCGCAAACCCTCACCCCAGCCCTCCCCCGACTTCGGGGGAGGGGGCCGGCCCTCTCCCCCCGCGCTTCGCGCGCGACCCTCCCCCGCGGGGGGAGGGGGTTAGTCGCGGATGTCCTGGAGGAGCCATTCGGTGGGGATCTCGTGGCCGAGTCCCTTGGCTTTGGCGAGTTCGTAGGCGCGTCCGGCGACGGCGAAGAACTGCGCGCCCTGGATGTTGCCCCGCTCGGAGTAGGTTACGGCGGCGTCGTTCGGGCGGGCGGTCGCGCCTTCGAGGACCTGGTGGAGGAAGACGACCCGGTCCTGGGCGACGACGCCGTGCGACCGCCCGGACCGGTCGCGGGACTGGTGACTGGACGCCGGGCGGCCTCCGGGGGCGTTGGCCTCGTAGCCGATGGACTCGTCGTGGAGGGCCATCTCGGGGATGCCGATGGGGCCGGGGGCCGAGCCGAGGCGGAGGGAGCGGTCGATGCGCTCCATGGCCTCGCCGTCGATGCCTCCGCCGACGCAGGTGATGTGGGCGCCGTCCTCGATGTCCTTGCCGAAGATGACGGGCTGGACGGCGTCGGTGCATCCGGCGACGATGTGGGCGCCCTTGCAGGCCTCGGCGGCGCTTTCGACGGGGACGACCTCGATGCCGAACTGGGCCTCGATCTCGGCGGCGTAGGCCTCGCGGTTGGCCTTGGTGGGGCTGTAGACCTGGATGCGCTTGATGTCGCGGACGGCGTTGAAGGACGCGGCGTGGGTGCGGGCCATGCCGCCGGAGCCGATCATGGCGACGACGGATGCGTCTTCGCGGGCCATGTATCCGGCGCCGATGCCGGAGTCCGCGCCGACGCGCATGTGCTGGAGGACGCCGTCGTTGATGATGGCGAGGGGTTCGCCGTTCTCGATGCTGGTGAGGAGTATGAGCCCGCAGAAGAGCCCGGGGCGGACGCAGTATTTCTCCTGGGTCCGCGTGCCGCCGTACTCCTGCTCGTAGACAACGTCGGACTTCATGCGGATGGCGAAGTAGCCGGACGCTGAGCCGCCTTCCATAGTGCCCCACTGGTACATCTTGGTGGGGTCGGAGGTGGGGACGCGGATGTCGATGCGGGGCCTGCAGACGGCCTCGGAGCGCGCGAGCTCCTCGTAGGCCTTCCTGAGGGCGTCGATGGTGTCCTCCATGGTGAGGACGGCGGCGATGTCATCGTTGTTGAGGATGAGGGTCATAGGGGGCCTCCTTCAGGGGGGAGTGGATGAGGGCATGGTAGCGCAAGTGAGGAGGTCGTTGGGTAGGGCAGAGCACGTTGGGGGCCGACAAGCCTTCTACGCGGCGAGAGAGACTGGTTCGTGGTGAGCCTGTCGAACCACGAGCTATGCGTCGGGGGGTTGCGCAGGGACGTGGGAGGCCAACTGACGGTTCGCGGCGAGTCGCTGTAGAGATTCCCAGTCTCCCCGGATGAGCGCTTCCTTTTTTCGCCTTGACCACCCCTTGATTTGCCGCTCCCTTTCGAGCGCATCTGTCCGTGAGGGGAGGACTTCCGCGAACAGCAGCCGTACTGGCCTACGGGTTTGCGTGTACCCGGGGATGGAGCCTTGCTGGTGTGCGGCGACCCTGGCTTCCAAATCGTTCGTGTGGCCCGTGTAATAGGAGCCGTCAGCGCATTTGAGAAGGTATACGTAGAAGTGGGGATTCACAGGGGGTCCTGTCGTGGTTCGACAAGCTCACCACGAACCTGAAGACGAGCTCACCACGAACCTGAAGACGGGCTCACCACGAACCTGAAGACAGGCTCACCACGAACCTGAAGACGAGCACTCCGTGAAGCCCGAGCGCCGCAAGGCTGGCGCGAGGAGAAGCCCTCGCTCAGCTTCGCCATGACGCTTCCTCCTCCGGCGAAGGGTGGGACGCGCCGGTTCCGGCGCGCCCGCCCTTGTGCGTCATCGCTTACAGTTTTCCGGCGGCTTCGCGCATGTCCAGGATCGGCGAGTACATCGTCGCTGCGCCCTGGCGGTGGGAGGTGTCCGCGTAGTTCTGCTGCTCGGTCATGAACGGGATGTAGACGTTCTCGGCGGGGTCGCGGTAGACCTCGATGGGGTCGCCGCCGTCCTCGACGATGCGCATGTTGTCCTCGAGCATCTGGCGGAACATGATGATGCCCTTGTCGGAGCGTCCGAGGTGTTCGCCGGTGCGGTCGGCGATGGCGCCCTGGGTGATCCAGGCCGCGGGGTCCTGGGAGGAGTTGCTGCGGAGCTCGGGGTAGACCGGCTGGTCGTTCTCGTCGAGCAGGGGAACGGGCGGTCGGTAGAAGGGGATGTCCTCCGGCGCCTGCTCCTTGTCGCCCTCAATCATGGGATAGCAGGCGACCCACCAGTGTCCGGTGGTCTCGTCGTCGATGGGGGTGCGGATCTGGAAGGCGGGGCCCATGGAGAAGCTGCCCCGGTAGGTGCCGTCGGCGATGCTGAAGCCGTCGCCGCCCTGGCGCAGGTAGTTGGGGAAGACGATGGGGTGCCCGTCCTTCCACTCGGTGTCCTCTTCGGAGCCGCCCTCCCAGATGCGGCGCTTGATGATGCCGTGCTCGAAGGCGTCGAAGTGGATGGTCTTGTGGGCGCGGCGGTTGCGGCGCTCGGAATCGCCGTTCATCTCGCGGATGAAGTTGGCCCACGCGACGTGGAGCCACTCCAGGTGCACCGGGTCGAGCGAGTTCTCCTGGCACTGCAGCCAGTTACAGGGAAGCTCGGCGTAGCCGATGTCGCGGAGGACGCCGGTCGCCGAGAAGACGTCGTAGTTGGGGACGAGGGGAACGGGCGCCGGGCCCATGTAGGCGAAGAGCAGCCCAGCCTTCTGCTCCACCGGGTACGCCCTCATCACGATCTTGTCCTTGAAGCGGCCCTCCGGGTCCTCCGTCTCCTCATAAGGCTGCTCGGTGCACTGGCCCGTCTCGTCGTACAGCCAGCCGTGGTACGGACACCGCAGCCCGTGCTCCTCCGGGATGCCGTAGATCATGTTCATGCGGCGGTGGGCGCAGTGGGGCTCCATGAGGCCGAATGTGCCGGAGCGGTCCTTGTAGAGGATGAGGTCTTCGCCGAGCAGGCGGACCTTCATCGTCCACTTGTCGTTCATCTGCGAGACGGCGGCGACGGGGTGCCAGTAGCGCCGCATCAGTTCCCCCATGGGGGTGCCGGGGCCGACTCTCGTGTACCGGTCGTT
>DAOUKL010000019.1:0-7206 GCA_034421335.1 Dehalococcoidia bacterium
CATCTACGGGAAACGCCCGCCGGAGGAGAACGAGGACTTCGGTCCGTACTGGCGGAAGGCAGGCCGAACGATGCGTCACATCTCCGCGTCCACCAGCAGGTTCGAGCACGGCATCCTGAAGCACCGCTGGCTGGAGGGTGAGGAGCAGGAGGAGTCCATCGGCTGGCGCTACGGTCACCCGATACTCTTCCCCAACCTGGAGTCCGGCACGGGCGGGCACGATTTCCAGATCCGCGTGCCGATGGACGACACGCACACGTACTACGTGTACTACTACTCGGACTGGCCGCGCGAGGGCGAGAATCCCAACCAGCGCGAGGACGAGATCCCCGTGTTCCACGTGCCGATTGCGGGCGTGGACGAGAACAATCAGCCGATCTGGGGCCAGCTCGACAACAACAGCGGGCAGGACCACTTCGCGTGGACGTCGCAGGGGCCGCGCACCCGGCGCTACATGGAGAAGCTCGGGCAGTCGGACATCGGCATCATCCTGTTCCGGCGGATGCTGATGGAGCAGATGCAGATCGTCGAGGACGGCGGAGACCCGATGAACACGTTCCGCGACCCCGCGAAGAACGACATCCTGTGGATGCCGTTCGACCGGATGGACGACGAGATCATCGAGGGGAAGACGGCGACGCCGAAGAACCCGCACCGTAGCGGCGAGGCGGTCGCCGCGGGGTCGTCGGGCAAGTTCAACCCTCTGAACCTGGAGTACGCGAAGCGGATCGGCGCACCGCTCCCACCGCCATTCCCGAAGTCGACCAAGACGACCGTGGAGGTGTCGCCCGGATGAACGTACAAGGCATGGAGGCGGGCACGCGCCTCGTTACGGTGAGCGGGGACGTGGTGGAGTTGCTGTCAGTGAGCGCGGACGGCGGAACGGCCAACGTGCGCTTCATCGAAGTGCTCGGGGGCGCGGATGCCGAGGAGGGCCAGGAGGCGGCGCTCCCCGCGGAGGACATCGCGACGGTCGACGGCAACCGCTTCGTGGGCCCCGGCCGCACGTCGTCGTACACGGGCGACAGCCGGGCATAGCGAACCTCACAAGCTCGTTTGAGGGGTGTTGACCCTCACGCAGCGTCAGGCCTTAGGCTGCGCTGTCATGAATACGCGCCCGCACTCATATCGCGTCGGAGAGTTGGCGGCACGGGTCGGCGTGTCGGTCCGTACGCTGCACCACTACGACCGTCTCGGTCTCGTGCGTCCCGCCGCGCGTTCGGAAGCCGGCTACCGGCGCTACCGCGAGCCGGACCTCCTGCGTCTGCAGCAAGTGCTGACGTTGCGGCGTCTTGGGTTGCCCTTGCGCCGCATCCGCGAGGTCCTCGACGGTGAGGATTTCGATGTTGCGGCGTCGCTGCGCATCCAGCGCCGCGCCCTGCGGGAACGCATTGAGGAGTTGCGGCGCATCGAGTCGGCGATAGCAGAGGCGCTGGACGTCCAGGAGCGCAGCGGCGTGTGGGACTGGGACCTGGTGCTGAGGGCTGCGGAGGCAGCCGGAAACAGTGGAGACGACCTTATGCAGAAGTACTACACACCGGAGCAGATGACGCAGTTCGCGGAACTGCGCGCCGAGACACCGCCGGAGGAGATAGCGTCCGTCGAGCGGGAGTGGACGGCGCTCCTCGCGGACGTGCGCACCTCACGCGGCATCGACCCGGCAAGTGCGGAGGCGAAGGCGCTCGTCGCCCGATGGGACACGCTGCAGGAGCGGACGATGGCGCGCTTCGCGAGCAAGCCCGGGCTCACGGAGGCGATAGGCCGCAACTACGCGTCGGGCGCGTTCGAGGGCGACCCTCGCGCTCCCCAATCCGAGGACATCGCCTTCATCCAGCGCGTCCGGGAGGCGTAGGGCGTCCTACCCCACCCCGAGGAAGCGCAGGGCGTTCTTCCAGCCGATGAGCTCGCGCTCGGCGGCGCTCAGGCCAAGGGCCTCGAACTCTTCCTCGGGCGAGGGGGACTTGGGGCCGGCGCCCTGCCAGTCGGAGCCGATCATCACCTGGCCGGCGCCGACCTGGTCGATGAGGTAGCGGAGCGGCGCCGTGCCGAACGCCATATCGTCGTAGTAGAGCATGGACGCATACTCCATCGGCGCGCGGGGCAGCAGCTTGCGCACGGGCTCGCGGGTGCGCCAGTTCTCGTCGCTGCGGGCGAGCAACTGCGTGAGCACTCCCCCGCCGTGGCTGATGCAGACGCGCAATTCCGGCAGCTCCTCGAGCAGGCCGCTCCAGATGATCGACGCGCCGGCGAGGCCGGATTCGATGGGGAACCCCAGCGGGGCGTCCGCAACGACGGCGGGGATATGCGCGAGACGGTCCGCGAACGTGGGGCGGTTGGCGTGGGGGAATACGGCCAAACCCAGCGCCGCCGCTTCGCGGAAGAACGGACGGAAGCGGTCCTCGCCGAGGCTGACGCCCTCGATATTCGAGCGTATCTCGACGCCGTGGAGGCCGAGTTCCTTGATGACGCGGAGTTCGGCGACCGCCAACTCGATGTCCTGCATCGGCGCGGAGCCAAGGCCGTAGAAACGGTCGGGTTCGGCATCGACCATCGCGGCGATGGTCTCGTTCAGGTGGCGGGCGAGGTCGGCGCCGTCCCTGGGGTCGAGGTGGTACATCAGGAGTTCCGGCAGCGGGGAGAGCGCCTGCTTGTCCGTGCCCTCGCCGGTCATCTCGGCGGCGCGCTTCGGCGCGTCCCAGCAGACGTCGCGGACGGTGCGGTACTCACGGCCGCCGATCATGATGGCGGAACGCTCGTCGTCCTTCGGCGCCATCGAGGGGAACGCGTCGCCGGACGGACGCTCAGGCGCGAACGGGAAGTCCTGCGGGACGATGTGGGTGTGCATATCGATAATCATGTGGCGGAGCGGCTCCGGCGCATGGCGCGCGGCCCATAGCCTACCACCGGCAAACGGCAGACGCTTGCGCGGGGGGTTATGCTGTAGGGGACAACTCCGTCAGGCGCAAGGAGGCTTCCGATGCCGCTGCAACTCGACCACACCATCGTTCCTGCGTACGACAAGGTGAAGTCCGCCGAGTTCATCGCCCGCATCTTCGGGCTGAGCTACGACGGCCCGTGGGGCCACTTCGCCCCGGTGAAGATCAACGACAAGCTGACGCTCGACTTCGACGACCTGCGCGAGGGGGAGGCCAAGCCGCGCTCGAACCACTACGCCTTCCTCGCTTCGGACGAAGAGTTTGACGCCATCCTCCAGCGCGTGAAGGATGAGAGCGTCGCCTTCGGCAGCGGCCCCGGTTCCCGCACGGACGGCGAGATCAATCACAAGCACATGGGGCGCGGGTTCTACTTCGAGTGCGAGAACGGCCACGTGTGGGAGGTCATCACGCACACGTACACGACCCCCAGCTCCGCCGCCCGCTAGCCTGCGCCGCACAACGATACATTCTCCCAGGAGGCGCCCTTTGGACGCAGACGTTCGCAACGCGCTCGAAAACGACCGGCTGGTCGACATCACGACGACCGGCCGCAAGACCGGCAACGCCCACCGCAAGGAGGTGCGTCTGCGCTATCTCGACGGGCAAATCTACCTGTCGAACAACCCGGGGACGCGCGACTGGGCGGCGAACCTGCTGGCCAACCCGGAGTTCACGTACCACCTGAAGCAGAGCGTGCAGCGCGATCTGCGCGTGCGCGCGGCGCCGGTGCGCGATCAGGATGAGAAGCGGGCGATCCTCTCGCGCATCCTGGAGAAGGAGGACGCGCTCGACCAGTTGGACGCGCGCGTCGCCGGCAGCTGGCTGTTCCGAGTGGACGCGGTAGAGTAGCCCTCTCCGCCTGTTCGCGTCCCTACCCGTCCAGCAGGCCGTTTCGGACGGCCCACACCACCAGTTCCTGCTTCGTCTCGATATTCAGCTTGTCCTGGATGCCGTAGATGGCGTTCCGCACGGTAAGCGGCTGGATGCCCCTGCGTTCGGCGATCTTCGGGTACGACATCCCCTGCGCAAACAGCGTGAGAATCTCGCGTTCTCGCAGCGTGAGCCTGCCGGCCCCCCGCGTCTCGTTTCGCTGCGAGATGGCGCGAAGCCCGGCGAACACGCGCCTGACGACGTCGGCGGGTATGCGGTACTCCCCACCGGCGACGCCGCGGACGGCGCGCAGGAACTCCTCCTTGCCCGAGAACTTCTGAAGGTAGCCCGCCGCGCCCGCCGCGACCGCCTCCATTACGGCGCCCTCTTCCGATGCGGCGGTCAGGATCAACACTCTCGTTTCGGGAAGCGTCTCGGTTATCTCGCGGCAGGCGTCGACGCCGTTCTTGAGCGGCATCATCACGTCCATGACGATGACATCGGGCTTGAGTTCCTGGGCCACCCTCACCGCCGCGGCGCCGTCTCCGGCCTGGCCCACCACCTCGAAACCTCCGGCCCCGCGCAGCACCTCGCTCAGACCGTCCCGCACTATCTCGTGGTCGTCCACGAGCATCACCCTGACCTGTGCGTCCAGCGCCACGTTACACCTCTCCCTAATGACCGTAATACGGGACCGCGCAGGTTACCGTCGCGCCGCGTCCAGACGCCCCCGGCGCCGCTTCGAGACGGCCGCCCATTCGCTCGGCGTCCGCTCTCATGTTCCTGAAGCCGGCGCCGCGTTCCGCGTAGTCTTCGGGGAGGCCGACGCCGTCGTCCGCTATGGATATGCGGAGCCCATGCTCGCCGAAGTCCAGGGAGATGGTCACTTTCTTCGCCTGCGCGTGCCGCAACGCGTTCGTCATCGCGTTGTGGGCTATCGAGAAGAGCAACCCCCGCGTCGTGGTCGGAAGCTGCGGCTCCACCCCCGACTGCGTCACGTCCACGGGGATCGACGTGATTGTGGCGAACGTCGAGGCATGCGACCTCAGCACCCGGCCCAGCTCCTGTCCCTCGAATATCGCGCCCATATCGATGGGGCGCCTCAACTCCCACATGGTCGACTTCGACACCGCATGCGTGGCGGACAACGCCGCCAGCAGTTTGTCGCGGCTCCCCTCCTCACGGCTGTCCGCAAGCTCCCTCGCCGTCTCCAGTCCCAGCCCTATCATGTACGTGGACTGCGCTATCGTGTCGTGGATGGTCTGCGAGAGCTCGATTCGCTCCCTGTGAAGCTCCCGCTCCCGTTCCACCGCCTCTCTCCTCCTGATCCGCTCGAATCGTGAGACCAGATTGACGGCGCCGACAACCCCGTACATGACCGCGATCCTGGTGAACAGGATCTTCTCTTCCTTTATCCCGAAGTCCACGACCGGCTCCACCAGCAGACTCATGGCCGCGTACGCCGCGGCTATACCGGTGACCCACAAGAAGCTGATCTTCGGCGAAGTGAACACCACGGCGAACATGGCGAGGGCGGGGTAGTAGAGCACGAAGAAGCTGTTCTGAAAGCTGCTAGAGACAGCCAGGCCCGCAGTGATCATGGTCGCGTCCATCACGCTGAGCGCGAGCATCCAGCGCCACGTGACAGTGCGGTTGGTCAGGATTCGGTAGTGGGTGTAGCCGTTGAGCGCCAGCAGGGTCGCGGCAAATAGCGTATTCGGGACGTAGTTAGGGTCGGCAAAGTTAGGGCGGTAGTTCATCTGCGCGAACCATGCGAGCAGCAAGAGCCAGCGCACGTAAACCGAGATCCTCACCCCGTACAGCAGGTCGTCGGCGCCGGTCCAGTCGGTAGGCCGGCGAGGCTCGTCAACGACGTGGTGCGGCGTGATTCGCAACGCAAGTCCTCTCATGCTGCGTGGGTCCGCCCAAGGGGACGACCCCAACGGAACGACAAGGCGCCAGCACCTTATGCCACAGGCCTACCGATGCGACAGGTGCAAAGGCACCCCATCAGGTGGGGTGCGAACGAACCTTACGGCCCGTCTGGAAGCATGGCAACATAACGGGGGCATGAACCAGCCTTGGGTCGGGAGGAACAGGCTATGCGTAAGAGCGTTCAGCGGGCCGCGCTGGCGGCCGTAGCAGTAACGGCGGCGCTTCTGATGGCGTCGTGCGGCGAAGCCGCGCCAACTTCTGCTCCCGAGCCCACCGCTATGCCAGTGCCTGGGCCTGCGCCGACAGCTACGCCTACTCCATCGCCTTCTCCAACGGCCACGGCCACGCCTACCCCCACACCCACGGCGGTTCCAACGTCTACCCCCACCCCCACGCCGGAGCCGACCCCTACGCCCACACCTGAGCCAACACCCACTCCCACAGCAGCTCCAACGGCTACGCCCACCCCTACGCCGGAGCCAACCCCGACTCCTACTCCGGAGCCTACGCCTACCCCGACGCCCACGCCCACCCCGGCAGGAGTATCCCTCGAAGCATATGCCGAAGCGTGCGGGTTCGCGCCGCCCTCCAGCGCACTTCTTGACGACCCGGCCACCGCCACCTGGAGCGCGTTTGCGCAATCTATGGACGAAGCCGCTAACCACCTTGACCAGCTGGTCCCGCCGGCGGGGCTCCAGGAGTTCCATAACGCCAATATCGACGCTTTGCGAAGCCTTAGGGATGCGGCCCAGGCCCGCCCGGGCGGAGATTTCCTCGAAGACCTATTCGCGTTCCTAGAGGCGTTCCTGATCGAAGCGCTGACCATCGCCTTTGACCCTACCCTGACGGACGAACAGAAGGAACAGGCGACTGAGGAGATCCTGCTTGCGATGTTGAGCGAGCTTTTCGGCCCGGACGTCTATCACGCCGACAAGGCGGCCAGAGACGCCTTCGAGGCGCTCCCGGCGGAGACGCAAACCACCCTGGGGAACACCGAGTGGTGCGGCGCTTCCGTGTTCTCCGCTGGGGGTTCGACGTCGGGGCCCGGCGAGCCGACGGAGGACGACTACGCCGACGACATCAGCGGGGCCGCCCCCATCAGCGTGGGGACGCCGGTCCCAGGAGCCGTCAATTACCAAGGAGACGTCGACGTCTTCCGATTCACCGCACAGGAAGGGCAGTTCTACCAGATCGACGTGGAACTCGGAACGTTGGGCGACTCCCGCCTGGACCTGCTCGACTCCGACGGCTGGACGCTGGCCTCCAACGACGACTTCGGGGGTTCCCAAGCGTCCCGCATCGTCTGGCAAGCCCCGGGCGCGGGCGACTACTACGCCGCGGTCGAAGGATGGGGCAGCTACACCGGCAGCTACACGCTGACCGTCTCGCTCTCCAATGTCGTCGACGACTACGCCAACGACATCGCCGACGCCGCAGCCATCAACGTGGAGACGCCCGCCCCCGG
>DAOUKL010000020.1:0-16969 GCA_034421335.1 Dehalococcoidia bacterium
CAGCCTTAGTAAAGGAAGGGACGCTATTGAAGAAGAGGAGATCCTTGCGACCGGCGTCTCTACGGTGGCTGAATCTGATCCCCAGCCGTGTCGACCTGTTCCGAATACAAACAGCGCCATCGCATATTCCGGTGCGGGCCGGATCTACAGGGTCAATAACCGGCGGGGCCTCCTGTTCCGTGGTGCGCTAGGAACCACGGTGCGAAGGAATCTCAGACTCGATCACCAGTGGATAGACCACCGGTTCCAGGCTGACGACGGGACGGCCTTTACCTCGGAGGAGGCAACAGAATCTCTAGCCATCGTGTCTCCAAAGACAACAGACGTACTTCGCATAAGGCCTGATTCGGTACCCCCGGGCCTCGTGCTTGACCCGCTGGTTTCGGCTGGTGTAAAGGCAGCGTACTATTCGGCAGCCTTTATCCTCAGGTTCGTCGCCGCAGAGGAGCTTGACGTCGACCCAGATGAGCTTGACATCAGCAACGTACGGCAAGTCGAACTCCCAAATGGGGTCAAGGTCGGCGAGATTATCATCAATGACCATCTGGCGAACGGAGCTGGATTCACCGAGTGGATCGGGGGTAACTGGAAGGCCATTCTGGACAGAGCCACGAGCCTAAACGAGCCGGAGAACACCATCATCGGCGCCCTAATCTCGGAGGACCACAGAAGAGCTTGCGACTCTTCTGGATACGATTGCCTAAGGAACTATAGGAACATGGCATTCCATGGCCTACTCGACTGGCGGCTGGGAATCTCGTTCTTGAGGAGCCTTCACTCTTCGGGGTTCACTTGCGGGCTTGATGGGGACTTCTCCCTCCCTGAATTGGAGGGCTGGCTTGATCTGGCAGTCAGACTGAGAGATTCCTTTTCGCGCTCCTTCAACACGACCTCTCGTGATTTCGGTCCCTTGCCGGGTTTCGAGGTTGGAGGCAAGCAAGTCATCATAGTCCACCCTCTCTGGGACCTCGTAGAACCCACCGGGCTACTAGCAGAAGCGACAGCAGCCTGTGATCCAGGAGAGGTGCGTACCGTGGATACCTTCAATCTGATGCGGCGGCAAGGCTGGGCATATCGCTCACTAGGATAATTCGGCGCTGGCGGACACAATCTCTCGTAATTGCGGGTACTCATTGCCTTACGGGGGATGCTGTTGGCCCCGCCAAGCTCAAAGACATCTCGAAGACGGTTCTGTCTATCGTCAAGTTTGGTGGAGCAATCATCGAGCTACGACGGCCTTTGGGGAGGTGCACGTGCCTATCAGGGTTGCTGGTGACCCGAAACTCCGTTGAGCGGGCGGTGCCTATCGCCTCAGTAGGGATACGCGCGTGAGGCAGATATAGTCTGGTGGCTGATCAGTGAAGGCTTGCGCAACGGGGAGATTGGCGTCGACTGGCCAAGTCGGCGGTACATTGTGGTGACTCCCAGGAGGGTCTGGAAGTGCGACTGCGGCAAACGGCATTCATGCATCAGGACGTGTGGCAATGAGAGAGCTCCAAGACTTAGCTATTGATATTGACGCCGCTTCCGATGCAGGTGATGAAGAGGCGCTACGAAGACTGGGTGAGGAATGTGAAGCATCGCTGGATGGGGCCGCAGGGGATGAACGTGTAGTCCTTCTCTACTACCAGGCCAACACCTATGGTGCGATAGTCTCGGCCAAGCCGGCTGACCCGGCCAAGCTATGGGACTGGGAGCAGCCTGATGCCGTTCAGAACTTGCTCTTGCTCCGTCGAGCAATCTCCGAACCGTCCTTCGGGACCATCGACCAGACCCTCGCCTGCCAGATCTGGACCAACCTTGCCAGTAGGCTGAATGCTCTGGGGCGCCCGGTGGCGGCCAATGAGCAGTGGCTGAAGGTGTTGGAGACTGAGCCGCGCGTTGCCAAGGCCCTTGCCAATCGGGCCCGGGCGCTCGCCTTCTACGCTACGACCCTCTACGACCAGGGGCACCAGGTCTGCCTGTTGGCCGCAGCACGGAACCTGTTCGATGCCGCGCTGAGTGCGGACGCCGTGTGGGAGAGCGGAGACCGGGACACCTTTGCGCCGCGTCTGACCGACCAACGAGACAGCATTCAGGCGCATCTGGTTGACGTGGCCTACGATGAGGACTTCGATCTCAATCGGTTCAGCCTGGGAGCCACGGAGGAGGAACGCTCTTACCGCAGGTGGTGTCTAAATGAGCGCCTGTTCCTGAATCCACTGAATGACCAGTTCACGGAGAGCGTGGCGGCGACAGATGTGCTTCACCTGCCGGACCATACGTACAAGACGGGAGAACCGCCTCGATTCCCTCCGTACTACAACCTGCTAAAGCAGGAGTACGTAAGCGCCCGGTACCGGCTCTTCCACGCGATTCACCGGCACGACCCGGAATTCATCATGCGCGACGTGCTCATGCTTGACAGCGGTGAGGGCCATGCTTTGGGTCACTATTCCGAGGACCTAAAGGCGGCCTTCCGGTCGGCGTATTCGCTGTTCGACAAGGTCGGACTGTTCCTGAACGACTATTTCGCCGTCGGGCTAACGCCGGGTGTGGTGAACTTCCGTAGAGTGTGGTCTCGCAAGGCCGGAGGGAATGCCTACGAGCTTCGGCCAACTTTCAAGGACCGGCCCAACTCGCCTCTACGCGGGATGTACTATCTGTCAAAGGACCTCCACGACAAGGACTTCCTAGAGGTCTCGGAGCCAGACGCCAGTGACCTCGCCGATTTGAGAAACCAGGTCGAGCACCGCTTCCTCAGCCTTCAGGAGTCTGATGGCGGCGTCGGCACCGACACCCACCGGTTGATATCTATTGCAGGCTTCGAGGGAAGAACTCTCCGCCTTCTGAAGATGGCCCGCGAGGTCCTGATCTACCTCTCCCTTGCCATGCACAGGGAGGAGACGATTCGGGCGGAGGCATCCCAGGAGGACACCGGGGCCAAGAGCTCGCTTGTACCAGGTCGGGTTGAGTCATTCCAGCGACCCTGGACGCCGGGCTGACGTAGGGAGGCACCTCGAATCGCGCGCGTTGGTGCGGCCATGGTGAGCCCGGCAACGAGGGCGGCACGTTCACCTCACGGTCAACCTGAGCAGTGCGCCGCCGCTGCCCATGGGCCTTGGCGTCTATCCGAGGGTCGCCGACGCGGACGAGCTCCTGTTCCAAGTGTACGAATACACCGATAAGGCGCTGATTCCCAGCGGTTGGACCCATCCCGACGGGGATGACTGGAGCGACCGCGCCCACAACTGGAGCCGTGGAGTGCCGATCACCATAACCGTTCCCGATGATGATGCGGACAATCCGGACAGGGTCATGTTGATAGACGTATCGGCCTGGGTCCTGTCCGCGTACGAGGTGGGCCTCTATGACGATGAATGGAACGCCAAATGGGGCATAGACCCGGACGGTACATCGGCTTGGGACACAGCGTCTTGGCGAGACTTCACCGGCCCGAGTATCAAGATAACCGTGCGTGACGACGACTAGCCGCCGTTTACGCGGGCGGGTACGGCCGTTGAACCGCCTACGGCGCGGGTCATCCTGAAAGCCGCCGGGTAGGCAGACCGAGCCCCACTCTCCCGGCCTCCCGCCCGACGCCGCGCCGGAAACGCGAAAAAGAGTCGCATGCGTGGAGGCTGCGGAGTCCCTCCCCGCGCCACCGACCTGCCCACTACGCTCCCCGAGAATCCGCTCTTTCAAACTAGGCCCGCACCCACTGTCGTCTGCTGTCGTGCGCAGGTGTGCAATGTGGTAATAAAGTGGTTTCTGAGCCCTAAATCGGGCTGATTCACTCGTAAATCTGCCATCTGGCCGATACAGCACCTCGACTTCTACAACGACGCCGTGCCGGAATTCCTCGCGTCCGAGATCGCCCCGAAGGCAAAGGGGCTGTAGGAGGGGGCCCTCTCCACAGGTGAGGGGAGGGCGGATGGCTCCCTCCCCGAAGACGGGGAAGGGCTGGGGAGAGGGCCGCTGCCCGCCGTTTTTCGCGAAAGTGGGCCATTTTGGGCCATTTGGGGTCATTTACTCGTGGAATCGGCTGCGGCCGCCGGGGCGGGACCGGGCCGCAACTCGCAAACCATGATAGGCGGCGGGCGGGCATCGAGGTAAGGGGCAGATGTCGCAGTGGGGGCCATGCCCCCTCCCCCGAAGTCGGGGGAGGGCTGGGGTGAGGGTTTGCGCGCGACAGCGCGCGCTCGTCATTCCTGCGAAGGCAGGAATCTCGCAGCCTGTCTCCCCCCGTGAGGGAGATGCCCGAAGGGCAGAGAGGGCGCGCCCCGAAGGCGTGACAGTGCTACGCAGGGGTGAGAGGCCAGCCGCCATGTGCGTCGATGATGTCGTCGACGCGGGCCATCAGGCGGGGCGTCTCCGCGAGAACGGCGCAGATGCGCTGGTAGTGCGCGACGTCGTTGAACGAGAGCGTGCGGTCCTTGCGGTCCTTCAGCCACTTCTCCGCGGGACGATAGCTGCCAATGGCAAAGTCCCACACTTCCCGCGGCACACCCTCGAAGTACTGGTGCTGGTTGATCCACACGCGCCCCGGACGGTTTCCTGCGGGCGCTGCGTAAGCGACGCGGGTGACGCTCCCGCTACCGGCGACGGGGAAGGCGGGGCGGTCCGCCGCCGGCGCCTCCATCCGCAGGTGCGCGCCCAAGAGCGCATCGCCAATTCCTGCGAGTTCCCGAAAGAGCGCGGCGTCCGGCGGTAGGGGTATATAGGGGAAATCCGATTTCAGGAAATCCGCATACCGCAGCCGGTACGCGGGGCTGTGCAGGATGGCGTAGATGTAGGCGAGCGCGTCTTCCGGCCCGAAGGTGGAGCGTAGGTCGCCGCGACCGTCCGGTTCGAATGTCAGGCCGGTAGCACTCTCCATCGCCTGTACGAATCCCGGCGCTAGGTTTGCCCTGCGTTCGGCGGCGCCCACGTCCATCTGGCCATCGCCCTTCTCGGGGTAAAAGTAGAGAGGGAAGAGGTAGTTAATCTCTTTGGTGCGGTTCGAGATAGCGCAGGACTCGATGATAGAGTCCGTAATGCCGTAGAGGCGGTACTCGTCGTTTCCGGCTAGTTGACGGCAGGTTATCAACCCTAATTCGCCCCTGCGAGCATATGACGCATAACGTCCCTACGTGGACGTTCGAGGAACCCCCCAGGCGCTCCAGTGTAATATGTCCATCTCGTATCAAATGGGCGGTAGAGAACTTGCTGGACATAGCTACCTACAGGGGGATGCTCGCGTATATCATCCTGCGCCGCCTGTATCCGCTCCGAGGAAACGCTCCCAAGAGCGTATCGGGTTCCGAGCCCTTCAACGCTCAGTGACGCAAAGTCGGTCGCGACTTCCTTCATCTGTTCCGCCGTCCACTTGATAGCAAGTCTGTCGCGGGCCGTTACGATGCCCACGGAGTTCACCGGCATCGCGTCGGTTATCTTCCAGCCGGTCTCGTACTCGCTGGCGAGTGTTTCGTTGCGCGGGACAAAGAAATACTCAGGGGACTTCGGCGTCAGCTCTGTCCAGTTCGTCGAGTGTATGTCGTTCGCAGAGAGCCATCCGTACTTCCCGCCGTATCCTCCCTCACGCTCGCCCCAGAGTTCCGAATGAAACACGCGGGCGGGCGTACCCGCGCCGCCCGGCCGCTTGATAAAGACACCGATCGCGACGCCCTGCTGGATGTCGAATACGTTCTCGTCAACGCCGCCGGATGGCGGTAGCTCCTTCTTGCGGCTGTTGCCATGCAGATCGAGAATGTATATCTCGTCGAACGTGTTTCTGAGCGACTGGCGCATACCGCGGAACGTCGGATTGTCAAGGTAGGCGTGGTTCGTGACGAAGCCGAGCACGCCCTCGCCGGTCTGCTCGATGCGCCACTGTGCGAAGCGGATGAATTTGACGTAGTCGTCGTTCAACCATTTGGGGTTGCGTTCACTGAGCCGCTGGTTATCGACCGTGAAATACCCCTCAGGTGAACTCTCGATCCTGCCGTGAAGCAGGTCGTTGATCCATTCGCCCTTGTTTTCGGAGTGGCCGGAATACGGGGGATTGCCGATGACGACCATCACGGGGCGGCGGCTACGGACGTCGTCGGCTTCGCGGGCCTCGCGGGCGATCTCCTGGGCGAACATTGGGCCGCTGACGGCCTGCGTGGCTTCTTCGAGCGAGTTGGTGAGGTAGACGCGGAGCCGTTCGCCGGGCGGCATGGTGAAGCCGCCTTGGTCGCTCAGTTCGAGCGCGAGTTTGAGGTGGCAGATAGCGTACGGGGCCATGAGGAGTTCGAAGCCGAATAGGCGGGGGAGCAGGTGCTGCCGCACGTACGACGACCATGTGCCTCCCAAGCCCTGGGTGTTCAGGGTCCGGCGGATTTGCGCGACGGTCTCCTTCAGAAAGGTGCCTGTGCCCACGGCTGGATCGAGGATGAGCACACGGTGGTTCGTCTGCGTTGAATCTCCGGGCGTGGGACGCTCAACGGGTTCGGTGTCGGCTAAGCCGTCAGCAATGCCGAACCGGTTGCGGAGGATGTGGTCGACGCTGCGGACAATGTAGGAGACGACGGGCTCCGGCGTATAGTAGACGCCGCGCACGTCGCGGAGGTCGGGGTCATACGCCTGTAGGAAGTCCTCGTAGAAGTGGACGACGGGGTCTTCCTGCCGGGTCCGGCGTCCGAAGTCGGTAAGGATAGCGTCCATATCCGCGCGGGCCAGGAGGCGGGCGAGGTCGTCGATGATCCACGTAACGCCGGGGTATGCGGACGGACCTGCAACTTGGCTGAAGACGTCGGCAAGGAAGGGTGTGGTCTTGGCGAACACGGCGGACTGGCGCGTGAAGGGCTGGCTTCCGTCGTGGATGCAGCGGGCGGCGAAGAGTCCGTATGCAGCGGTTTGCGCCTGCAGATCGGCGAATTCCAACGACGTGAGCTTGGAGATGAGCACGCTTTTGTAGCCCTCGTACAGGTCGCGGAGGCCTGCCGAACCCGGTGAGTCCGTCCAGAGCGCATTGAGGATGGCGTCGTAGAGCATCCGGGTTTTGCCGGCCATGCGGCGGGCAAGGTCGGCGGCGTTCGTTACGACAGCCGCCTGCTCATCGAAGAAATTGGCGAGCAACTGCCGGACGCGGACCCGGTCGTCCTGCGCGACGTGCAGTTTGGCTCCGCTAAACCAGCCGAGGCGGGCTATGTCTCGTTTCTCGCCGTTCACGTACCAGCGGAATTCGAGGTAGTCGGTGAGGATGAGATTGGGGAGCGCTCCCAGATAGCGTTGGAGCTGCTCCGACTGCTCGACGGCGTCAAGGTCGGCGCCGATGTCCTTGCACTCGACGTGGCCGATAGGGGCGCCGCTGCGCTCTACGATGAAGTCGGGAGCGCCATAGGCGGTATGGACGGGTTCGTTGATGGCCTGCACTCCTTCGCCCAAGAACTCCAGCAGCGCCTGGAACGCAGGGCGGTAGGTATGCTCGGTGGCCTGGCCGGTGGCCTTGGCGCTTTCTAGCGCGCGAGTGTAGTCAGTCCAAGACACGCCGAATCCTCCTGCGATTCATAGGGCGAACGAGGGAGCATTGTACCTGCTTCGGACACTCCGCCTTCGGCATCTTCCCACGGGGGAGGATGGGACAGCCCTCTCCCCGGCCCTCTCCCTCGGGGGGAGGGGGTCAGACACGCGCGTTGCGCGTAAACCCCCACCCCAGCCCTCCCCCGACTTCGGGGGAGGGGGTAATGCGAGGTTCCTGCTTTCGCAGGAACGACGGGGGTTTGTGGCGAGCCTGTCGGACCACGGGCCCTCAGACCCCACCCGCGCGCTGTCGCGCGCGACCTCCCCACTCCTGTGGAGAGGTGGGATGGATTCCCGCCTTCACGGGAATGACGGAGGTTGCACGCTGCCCTCTTCCCAGCCCTCCCCCCCTCGAGGGGAGGGGGTAGCGCCCCTGGACTTGACCCGCAGGGCAGGGGGCGCCAAATTAGCCCTACGTAAGGAGACTTCATCCAAAGGGAGGCAGTCATGGCCGAGAGAGTCTGGGAAAAGTTCCTCACCGAGGCCGACCGCGAGCACGTCGACGCCAGCGGCCACCGCGTCAAGGGCTTCGGCCAGCGGCCCGCCCTCCTGATGATCGACCTGTACCGCTGGGTGTTCGGCGACCGCCCGCAGCCGCTCATGGAGGCCATCAAGACGTGGCCCGGCAGTTGCGGACTCGCCGCGTGGGAATCGCTCCCGCACATCCAGCGCTTGCTCGCCGCGGCGCGCGAAGTCGGGATGCCCGTCGTCCACGTGACCGGCCTGCCCGACGAGGAGTCAGGCGTCGCCGGATGGGCCGGCTCCGGCAAGAAGGGACGCGGACGCGCCGGCTACATGGGCAGCGGCGGCGCGAATATGAAGGGCAAGTACGACATCATCCCCGAACTCCAGCCCATCGAGGGCGAGGCGTTCCTCCGCAAGGCGTCGCCCAGCGCCTTCTGGGGCACGCCCATCACCGGCCACCTGAACGCCCTCGGCACCGACACGCTCATCGTGGCCGGCGAGAGCACGAGCGGCTGCGTCCGCGCTTCGGTCGTCGACGGCTGCACCAACCGTTACCGCATGGTCATCGCCGAGGAGTGCGTGTTCGACCGCCACGAGGCGCCGCACGCCATCAACCTGTTCGACATGAACCAGAAGTACGCCGACGTGCTGCCGCTCGACGAGATAGTCGACTGGATGCACGCGTGGCAGGCCCCCGAGGGCTACGGCGCGGCGGTGTAGGCGTGGGACGTCTCGACGACAGGGTGATCATCGTTACGGGAGGCGCGGCCGGCATTGGCCGCGCCTTCGCCGGCGGTTTCGTGCGCGAGGGCGCCAAGGTCGTCCTCGCCGACATCAACGCGGCGGCCGCCGAGGCCTCGGCCAAGGAGATCAACGACGCCGGCGGGGAGGCGCTGCCTATCGCCGTCGACGTCTCCGACCAGGCGCAGACCGAGGCGATGGCGGCGTGGACCATCGCCCGGTTCGGCAGGATCGACGGGCTCGTCAACAACGCCGCCATTGCGCTGCGTGTCAAGCACACCCGCGCGCCCCTCGAAGAGATACCGATCGACGAGTTCGACCGGATGCTCGCGGTGAACCTCAAGGGCGTGTTCCTCTGCTCCCGCGCCGTCGTTCCGCATATGAAGGAGCGCAACTACGGCAAGATCGTCAACATGAGCTCCGGAACGTTCTTCAACGGGCGCGAGAACCTCGTTCACTACGTGGCGTCGAAGGGCGGCGTCATCGCCTTCACGCGGGTGCTCGCCCGCGAGGTCGGCGACTGGAACATCACGGTGAACTCCATCGCGCCCGGCCTGACGGCAAGCGAGACGGAGGAGCACGACATGGAGCACTTCGCGACGCGCATCCCCAACCGCGCCATCAAGCGCATCGAAATCCCGGAGGATCTCGTCGGCGCCGCGCTGTTCTTCATGTCCGCAGAGAGCGACTTCATCTCCGGCCAGACGCTCGTCGTCGACGGCGGCGTGGCCGTTCACTAGATAACCGAGAGGGCAACGCATGGGAAGGCTCGACGAACGGGTGATCATCGTAACGGGAGGGGCGCAGGGCATCGGCCGGGCGTTCGCCATGCGGTTCGCGGAGGAGGGCGCGCGCGTCGTCATCGCCGACGTCAATGGCCCTGAGGCCGAGAAGACCGCCGCCGAGATAGGCGAGGCGGGCGGCGAGGCGCTCGTGTCCATAACCGACGTGTCGGACCCGGACGCGACGCAGGCGATGGCGCAGGCGGCGATGGAGAAATGGGGCCGCATCGACGGCCTCGTCAACAACGCGGCCTTCTTCCAGCGCCCGCAGGTGACCCGCGGCACGATCGAGCAGATAAGCCCCGACGAGTGGGACCGCGTGATGGCGGTGAACGTACGCGGGCCGTTCCTCTGCTGCCGCGCGGTGCTGCCGCACATGAAGGCTCGCGGCTACGGCAAGATCGTCAACATCAGCTCCGGCACGTTCTTCTCCGGGCGCTCCACCACGCAGTACGTCGCCTCCAAGGGAGCGGTGGTCGGACTCACGCGCACGCTCGCCCGCGAGGTAGGCGACTACGGCGTCACCGTGAACTCCATCGCTCCCGGCTCGACCGCGAGCGACCCCGAGCGCGACGAGTCGAACTACCAGGGCCGCGTGCCCGACCGCGCCATCAAGCGCATCGAACGCCCCGAAGACCTCGCCGGCGCGGGCGTCTTCCTCATGTCGTCCGACAGCGACTTCATGACTGGCCAGACGATGATCGTCGACGGCGGCGCCGCGCTGAACTAGCCGCGGGCGAGATTCCTGCTTTCGCAGGAATGACGGGGCGCCCGTTCGCGGCAATGACGGGCGCGGCGCTACTGGCGCCAACGGGCGCGGGTGGCCGATAATCTCTGCAAGGCCGTGATGATCACCGCGTTCGCGAAACACGACGAGCAAGACCTCCTCACGCAGGAGGACCTCCTCGATATCTACGCCTCCATGCTGCTCGTGCGCACACTCGATGAGCGCGCGTGGACGATGAACCGGCAGGGGAAGGCGGCCATCATCGCTTCCTGCCAGGGCCACGAGGCGAGCCAGCTCGCGACCGTGTGGGCGCTCCGCAGGAACGCGCCCGATTTCTTCTGCTTCACCTACTACCGCGACTTGGCCGTCACCACCGCCCTCGGCCTCACGCCCGAGCAAGCGCTGCGCGGCTTCCTCGCCAAGGAGGGCGAGCCGCTCTCCGGCGCGCGCCAGTTTCCGCAGCACGGCGCCGCCCCCGAACTCAGGTTCATCAATCCCTCCAACGTCATCGGCTCCCACGTGCCCCAGGCTGTTGGATGGGCGCTCGCCGCGAGAATGCGCGGCGACAACGCCGTCGTCGCCTGCTACTTCGGCGACGGCACGACCAGCCAGGGCGAGGTGCACGAGTCCATGAACTTCGCCTCCGTGCACAAGCTCCCCGTCGTCTTCTTCATAGAGAACAACAAGTACGCCATCTCCGTTCCCCAGTCGCGCCAGATGGCTATCGACCGCGTCTCCGACCGCGCCCCCGGCTATGCGATGCCCGGCGTAACCGTCGACGGCACGGACGTTCGCGCCTCCTACCGCGCAGCCGCGGACGCCGTCCGCTTCGCCGCTGCGGGCAAGGGGCCGGCCATCGTCGAGTTCGACGTCGAACGCTACCTCCCGCACACCAGCGACGACGACGACAGCGTGTACCGCGACCGCGCGGAAATAGAGGAGGCGCGTCTGCGCGACCCCCTGGAGAAGCTCCGGCTGCTGCTGACTGCCTCCGGCGCGCTGACCGACGCCCGCGACGCCGAGCTTCGCGGCGCCGCCCGCAATGAGATCAACGCCGCAACCGACGCCGCGGAGGCCGCCCCGTTCCCCGACGCCGCCGACGTATTCGAGCAGGTAACCGGGAGCGGCGCCTGATGCCCACGCTCAGCGTCATCGAAGCCGTCCGCGACGCCATGCTGGAGGAGATGCGCCGCGACCCTTCCGTGTTCGTCATGGGCGAGGACGTCGGGAAACGCGGCGGCGTCTTCCTCGCCACCAAGGGGTTCATCGACGAGTTCGGCGAGCAGCGCGTCATTGACACTCCTCTCGCCGAAGCGTCCATCGCGGGCGTCGCCGTGGGCGCCGCCATGGGCGGAATGCGGCCCATCGCCGAGATGCAGTTCGCGGACTTCATCTGGCCCGCCGTCAACCAGATAATCGGCGAGGCCGCCCGCATCCGCTACGGTTCCAAGGGCAAGGTCCACGTCCCCATGGTCGTGCGCTCTCCCTACGGCGGACACGTGCGCGGCGGGCTCTACCACTCCCAGAGCGTCGAGGCCTACTTCGCCCACACGCCCGGACTGAAGGTCGTTACCCCGGCCACTCCCTACGACGCCAAGGGCCTTCTGAAGGCCGCCATCCGCGACGACGACCCCGTGATCGTGCTCGAACACAAGCGCACCTACCGCTCCGTGCGCGGCGAAGTCCCCGACGAGGAGTACGTGGTCCCGATAGGCGTCGCAGACGTCAAGCGCGAGGGCGCCGACGCCACTATCGTCACCTACGGCCTGACGCTCCACTACTCCCTCCAGGCCGCCGAGGAGCTGGCGAACGAGGGCGCCAACGTCGAGGTCGTCGACCTCCGCTCCGTGCGCCCCATCGACGTGGAAACGGTCGTCGCGTCGGTGTGCAAGACCAGCCGCGCGCTCGTCGTGCACGAGGACAACGCCGCCGTGAGCGTCGGCGCCGAGGTCGCCGCGCTCATCGCGGAGCACGCGTTCGATTCGCTGGATGCTCCGGTTATGCGCTGCGCGGGCCCAGAACTGCCGGCCATGCCGTTCGCCCCCACGCTCGAGGCCGTGTTCATGCCCACCGCCGACAAGATAGCCGCCAAACTGCGGGAGTTGCTCGCCTACTGACCATGACCACCATCATCGAACTGCCCCACGTAGGAGAGTCGGTGACCGAGGGCGTCATCGGCAAATGGCTCGTCGAGCCCGGCCAGCGCGTCGAACGCTACGACCCCCTGGTGGAAGTCATCACCGACAAGGTGTCGATGGAGGCGCCGTCGCCCTACTCCGGCGTGTTCGTCCGCGCCCTCGTCGCCGAGGGCGACACCGTTCCGATGGGCCAGCCGATCTGCGAGATGGAAGTCGACGGCGAGGCGCCCGCCGCACCCGTCCCCGACGCCGAGGCGCCTGAGTCCGCGGCTCCCGCCGCCGCGCCTGACACGGAGGAATCCGAGGCGCCGGAGCCTGCCGCCGCGCCCGAGCAGCCGCCTCCCGCCGCCAGGAATTTCGAGTTCATCAGCGCGAACCGCAGCGTCGGCCCTACGGGCTCCGGCGAGGGCGGGCAGGGCAGGCCCGACGCATTGCAGGACGCCGAACTTGCCGGAGCGCCGGCGTCCGCTCCTTCCGAGCGCGCCGATCAGCCCGACCGCAGCCATGTCGTGTCGCCCCTCGTCGCCCGGCTATCCGCCCAGCACGGCGTTGATCTGTCAACCATAGTGGGGACGGGCTTCGGGGGCCGCGTAACCCGGGACGACGTGCTCCACGCAGTCGAAACCAAGGACGCCCCGCCTGCGTCCGCGCAGAGCGTTGCGGACTCGTGGGCCTCGGCGGAGCAGGCCGTTCCGGTCGCCCCGCCTTCCATGCCGCCGCCCTCCGTCCCTGAGCCTGAGCTTGCGGTGGCGGATGCCGCACCTCCCACCGTGGAGTCGCCGGAAGAAGAGGCTGCGCCCGCGCCCATCGCGTCTGAGCCTGCCGAGGAGGAAGAGTCCGCGCCTATCCCGATGCCCGCCGCTTCGGAAGAGACAGACGCGCCGTCAGAGGAATCAGCAGAAGAGCCTGCGGAGGAGAGCGAGCCCGCCCCGTCCCCGGCGACTGACGTCGGAGAAGTCCCCGCGCCTGCGCCGGATGAGGAGCGCGCGCCGATACCACTGCCTGCGGCTGCCGAGCGTGTCGCAATCGCCGCGCCCGCCGGCGAACCTGCGCCTCCCGTCGAGGCGTTCACCTCCGCGCTGCCGCTCACCGTCATCCGCAAGACCATCGCTGAGCACATGACCCGCTCCGCCGGTGAGATACCCGCCGCGTGGTCGATGGTCGAGGCCGACGTCACGGGGCTCGTACGCGCCCGCGACGCGCGGCGAACGGAGTTCCTTCGCAAACACGGCGTTCCACTCACCTACCTGCCGTTCGCCGCCGCCGTCGTGGCGGCGGCCCTGCAGCAGCATCCGCTGCTGAACGCCCGCTGGGACGGCGACCGCATCACCCTCAACCACCGCGTCAACCTTGGAGTCGCCGTTTCGACGGAAACAGGACTCTTCGTTCCTGTCGTGCAGAACGCCGCGTCGCTCGGCGTCGCCGCGCTCGCCGTCGAAATTGCCCGTCTCGCCGAATCCGCGCGCCTCGGCGGGCTGCGGTTAGACGACGTCCAGGGCGGCACGTTCACGCTCAACAACACCGGCGCCCTCGGCTCCGTCGTGTCCGTTCCCATCATCAACCACCCGCAGGCCGCGATACTCACCACCGAGGCAATCGTCAAGCGCCCGGTGGTCGTCGAGGGCGACGCCATCGCCGTGCGCTCCATGATGAACGTGTGCCTCGCGTTCGACCATCGCGTGTGCGACGGCGCCGAGGCGGGCGCCTTCCTCCACGCCGTCAAGGAAGGACTCGAGGCCATCGACGAGAGCGCGGCGCTCGACTGACTCACAAATCGGCGGTCCGCAGGAGACATATGACCAGCTCCGAGTTGACGCTCCGGTACGGCATGAACCCCCACCAGACGCCCGCGCGAGCGTTCGTTGACGACGGCGAACTGCCGTTCGCTGTCCGCAACGGCTCGCCCGGGTTCATCAACCTGCTGGACGCCCTCAACTCGTGGCAGCTTGTCCGTGAACTGAGCGCCGCGACCGGCCTGCCCGCAGCGGCCTCTTTCAAGCACGTCAGCCCCGCCGGCGCCGCAGTCGCCGTGCCCCTCGTCGACGAACTCGCGCGCGCCTGCTTCGTCGCCGACCTCGACCTCTCGCCGCTCGCCTGCGCCTACGCCCGCGCGCGGGGGGCCGACCGCGTCTCGTCGTTCGGCGACTGGATAGCGCTCTCCGACGTCGTCGACGAGTCCACCGCTCGTCTCATCCGGCGGGAGGTGTCCGACGGCGTCATCGCGCCCGGCTACTCCGACGAGGCCCTCGACCTGCTGACGAAGAAGCAGGGCGGACGCTACTGCGTGCTCGAGATCGACCCCGCCTACCAGCCGCCCGAGCGCGAGACCCGCGCCGTGTTCGGCGTCCGCATGGAGCAGGGGCGCAACGACGCTGCCGGCTGGAGCGAACAGCTCGCGAACGTTACGACCGCGCGGACGGAGATCCCCGACTCCGCCCGGCGCGACCTCACCGTCGCGCTGGTCACGCTCAAGTACACGCAGTCCAACTCGATGTGCCTCGCCGTCGACGGCCAGGTGATCGGCAACGGCGCCGGCCAGCAGTCGCGCATCCACTGCACCCGGCTCGCATGCGACAAGGCCGACGTCTGGCGGCTGCGCCAGCATCCCGCAACCCTCGCGTTGCCCTTCCGCGACGGCCTCGGACGCCCCGAGCGCGACAACGCCGTCGACGGCTTCGTACGCGGCGACCTCTCGCCTGCCGAGGACGCCATGTGGCGCGAGGCGTTCGCCGAACCTCCCGTCCGGCTCACCCCCGAGGAGAAACGCGCGTGGCTCGACGGCTGGTCGGGTGTCGCGATGGCGTCCGACGCCTTCATCCCCTTCCGCGACAACATCGACCGCGCCGCCATGAGCGGCGTGCGCTATGTCGTTCAACCCGGCGGCTCCGTCCGCGACGCGGACGTGGCCGCAGCCTGCGACCAGTACGGCATCGCCATGGCGGTATCCGGTGTCCGGCTCTTCCACCACTAACCCGGCGCCCCGCTTCGGCGTCGCCCACTGGCTCGGCGAGGGCATCGACTACGAGTGGGCCCTCGAACTCCAGCGCCACCTCGCCGGACAGCGCGCCGACGGGGAGATCGACGACACGCTCCTCCTGCTCACCCACGCGCCCGTCTACACCGCCGGACGGCGCTCGCCGCCCGAGCACGTTCTTGCGGAACTCCGCGCCCCCCTCGTCGAGACCGACAGGGGAGGGCTCATCACCTACCACGGTCCGGGGCAACTCGTCGGCTATCCCATCGTCTCGCTGCCCGAGCTTGGCCTTGGCCCCAGGCGGTACGTCGTAGCTCTCGAGCGCGCCGTTATCGCGGGCCTGCGCGAGTTCAATGTCGAGGCGCACTGCGAGGAGGGATTCACCGGCGTGTGGACCGCCGCAGGCAAGATCGCCGCCATCGGCGTCCGCGTCGCTCGGGGGGTAACGACCCACGGCTTCGCCCTGAATGTGTACACCGACCTCTCCGCCTATGCGGCCATCGTCCCTTGCGGCATCGCGGACCGCCCTGTTACGTCGATGTCCGAACTGCTGCGAGCGCCGCTCGACCTCGCCCCGATAGGCCGCGCCGTCGCCGACGCCCTCGGCCGCGAGCTTGGCGTCGCCTGGCGTTGGGGCTAGCGCCCCATCCCGGCGCGCCGCCTTTCGTCAAGGCTGCAGGGTTCCCGCCTGCGTGGGAATGACGGATAAAGCGCATCGCAGTTCATTGATGCGTTAGGTTAGCTTCCCTACAATTGTCTCTGTCCCTGATTCTGCTCCTGTGACAACGCCTTTCACCATGACCGCCACTCGCGAACTTCTGGAACTGCAGACCGTCGACGTTGAGCTCGGCAAGCGCGGCGCGCGTCTCGCGGAGATCGCGCCCCTGCTCGGCGACGATGCAGCCTTGCGCGCTCTCGCGAAGCAAGCCGAGGAAGCGCAAGCCCTGCTCGACGACGCCCTCTCCCGGCAAAAAGGACTCGACGACGTAGTCGCCGACTACACCGTGAAGATAGAGGCCGCGGAGGCCAAGTTGTACGGCGGCGCGGTCCGGAACCCTCGCGAACTCGAAGACCTCCAGGCCGACGTGGCCATGCTCAAGCGCCACCTCGGCGAGCACGAGGACACGCTCATCACGGTGCTTGACGAGGTCGAGGAGACCGGCCAGACGCGCGCGCTCCTCGCCGAACGCCTCGAATCGTCGACCTCCGAGTGGCGGGCAGAGCAGCAGTCGATGACCGAGGAGCAGGGCCGCCTGCGGGACGAGAGCGCCGATCTCGAATCGCGCCGCCGCGACGTCGTCTCCCGTATCCCCGCGCCGGAAGTGGCGCTCTACGAGCGCGCCCGCGCAAAGCACCCCGGCCGTCCTGTCGCCATACTCCGCAGCGGCATTTGCGACGCCTGCCGCGTGGGCGTGCCCAACCGCATGGTCATGGAGGTGCGCGCCGGGACTCAGCCCTCCGCCTGCCCGAACTGCAGCCGGGTCCTGCTGCCGGAGTAACCCCATGAGAGCGCTTGGCTATTTCACGTTCGATCCCGGCGCCCGCAAGGGAGCATTGGCCTATCAGAGCCGCTACCTCGCCTTCCGCCGGTTCTGCGAGAAGAACCGCCATACCGACT
>DAOUKL010000021.1:0-68410 GCA_034421335.1 Dehalococcoidia bacterium
GGGTGGGCTCAGGGGTAGGTTCGGGAGTAGGCTCAGGGGCGGGGGTGGGGGTCGGCTCAGGCGTGGGCGTCGGTTCGGGGGGTTCGCTCCAGGAGATCGAGCGAGTCGACGAGGCCGAATCACCGTTTCCGTAGGAAACCGTGAGCCTGAACGACCAGGATTCGGGGTCGTAGGCGCGATACTTGAAGGTGCGGCTCGACCCGAAGGCTACCCACTCACCTCCCAGCCCCATCTCCCACTGGTAGGATGGGCTGAGGCCCGAGGGAGCGTTCGAGACGGACGCCTTCAGCGTCGCGGTCTCTCCGACCAGGGGGTTGGACGGGCTGGCCGAGATGGAGACCTGTAGAGGCTGCTGCTGCGCCGCGACCGGGGGAAGGAGGAACCATGCCGCCAGGGCGACAAAGGTGAGAGCGAGCGCAGCCACGCGCAGAGCTCCGATGGCCGGCGCGCCTGTCCCCGGCCCTTTCGCACTTGCCTGGTGCAATAGATGACTCCGGTAACGATTGCATAAGCAATCTACACTACTTTCAATAGTTGTCAATAGCAAAAGAATCCAAATACAATGATTCTCGCCACATTGGTTGGCCGGGGACGAGGGAGTGAGTACAATGGCTCCGCCGGAAGGACGGACGCCGCCTCTCCGCTCTCCCGGCGCCGGACTGCTGGACTGGATGGGCCCCACGGGCGCTCAGGCCCTTACCTGAGAGAAGGACTGGAGAGTGACTGGCTCATATGACGACCGCGACCCGCAGGCGGAGGGCCGACCTACCGACCTGAGGGCATACGTCGTCGGTTTGGTGAACGCGGTTGAGAGGGGAACGGCGCAGGGGGCTGCGCCCGATGGCCTGACTTCCCTGGAGTTCTACTTCCTCACCATCTGCCTGGCGATGGAGAGGGAGGTAACCGCCACCGAACTGGCGCACTGGCTGCCCGTCGACGCCTCCCGCATCAGCCGGATCGTCACCGCGCTGGTCGACAAGGGCCTGTTGCTGAGGCGCCGCCTGCGCGAGGACCGCCGCGTCGTCATGCTGCGGCTGTCCGACGAGGGGAGGGACCTGACGCTTCGGGTCCGTGACCGCGTGGACGCGTTCACCGCCAGCCTCATGGAAGGGGTCGGCGAGGGTGAACTGCGGGTCTTCCTATCCGTCGCCTCCAGGATCATCGCCAACCACGAAGCTCTCCAGGAATCCCAGGAACCCGAGTAGAACCGCGCGCCCTCTCTGCCCTTCGGGCATCTCCCCCACGGGGGGAGAGGGGGCGAGATTCCTGCTTCCGCAGGAATGACGGGTGTGTGCGCCCTCTCCGCCCCTTTTGGGCATCTCCCCCACCGGGGGAGAACGGTCGCTGGTCGTACGGGGCGTAAGACGGCGCGCCGGAGGAGTTGCGGCCTAGGGTTTGCCCGCCACGGCTTCGCCAAACGCCACGCCTATGATGGCGCCGGGGTGGGCTCTCCACTTCTCGGCGGCGACGCGTATCTCGTCACACACCTGCCGGGTCGCCGCCCCGTACTGGATGGCCGCCTCCGTGATCTCGGGCGACAGGAACCACTGGGTAATCAGGTTATAGGCGAAATCGACGTCCTCCGGCGAGCCGTAGGAGTCGAACGAAACGGTCGCCCGAACATTTGAGAACCCCGCATCCAGCAGGACGGTCTTCAACTCCTTGCCCATCTGGGGATGGCCGTCGCCCGCAGCCACGAGGTCTTCGAACATATCCCACATTCGCCGGCCGCCGCCGAAGTCGGGATGCATGAAGCACGACGCGCATATCATTTCACGGCAGGCGATGACGCCGCCGGGTTTCAGAACGCGCATCGCCTCGGCGAGCGCGGCGCGGGTGTCGGGCACGTGCATGAGCACGTTGTGGCAGTGAGCGACGTCGAAGAAGCCGTCCTCGAAGGGAAGGTCCGTCACGTCGCCCACCTGGAATATCGCGTTGCTCCGCCCGCCCGCTTCGGCGACGGACCTCGCCAGTTCGATCTGGGACTCCTCCATGTCCACGCCGTGCAGCTCGCCGGGGGCTACGGCTTTCGCAAGGCCCACCGAGATGGAGCCCGGCCCGCAGCCGAAATCGAGGACGCGGAGGCCGGGCCTGAGGTAGGGGAGCAGGTGCGCGGCATTGGCCTCCGCGGTGTAGCGCCGGAGAGCCGCGCTGTTGAAGCCGAGTGTATAGTCCGGCGTTGCGGTTGACTCGTAGGGCATTGCGGTACTCGCTACGTATTCGCTCGGGCTGCGGAACGACCGCCGAGGAGATTTCCGTTCAGGGAGCGTTTCGCGTTTCGTGAGATGCGCCTCGCGTGATCAGGCCTGGGGCTTGCCGGCCACGGCTTCTCCAAACGCCACGCCTATGATGGCGCCGGGGTGGACTCTCCACTTCTCGACGGCGACGCGTATGTCGCCGCACAGCTGCCGGGTCGCCGCTCCGTACTGGATGGCCGCTTCCGTGATCTCGGGCGACAGGAACCACTCCATGAGCAGGTTGTAGGCGAATTCGACGTCCTCCGGCGAGCTGTACATATCGAAAGAAGCGCCCGCCCGGACATTGGCGAATCCCGCCTCCAACATGGCGTTCTTCAAGTCCCTACCCATCTGGGGATGGCCGTCGGCGGCCGTCAGGAGGTCTTCCTGCACATCCCACATTCGTCGACCGCCATCGCGGTCGGGGCGCATGAAGCACGACCTGTAGATCATCTCGCGGCAGCCGATGACGCCGCCCGGCTTCAGAACGCGCATCACTTCGGCGAGCGCGGCGCGGGTGTCGGGCACGTGCATGAGCACGTTGTGGCAGTGAGCGACGTCGAAGAAGCCGTCCTCAAAGGGGAGGTCCGTCACGTCGCCCACATGGAATATCGCGTTGTCCTGCCCATGGTCCCTGGCGGCGGACTTCGCCAGCTCGATCTGGGACGCCTCCATGTCCACGCCGTGCAGCTCGCCGGGGGCCACGGCCTTCGCAAGGCCCACCGAGATGGAGCCCGGCCCGCAGCCGAAATCGAGAACGCGGAGGCCGGGCCTGAGGCAGGGAAGCAGATAGGCGGCGTTGGTCGCCGCCGTATACCGCTGAAGAGAGCGCAGGGCCCCGCTGCCGAAGCCGACCGTGTAGTCGGGCGTTGCGGTTGACTCGTAAGGCATTGCTGTATCGCTCGTCCTTGTTTGGGCTGCGGAACGACCGCCCGGGAGCGGTCCCGGTTCCGGGAGATGGCCTCGCGCCGGGCTTCACCCGGTCAGGGCGACGGCTTGTTGGCTACGGCTTCGCCGAACGCCACGCCTATGATGGCCCCCGGGTGGACCCTCCACTTCTCGTAGGCGACGCGTATCTCGTCGCACAGCTGCCGGGTCGCCGCCCCGTACTTGATGGCCGCCTCCGTGATCTCGGGACCCAGGAACCACTGGACGGCAAAGCCGTAGACGAATTCGACGTCTTCCGGGGCGCTGTACACGTCGAACGAAGCGGTCGCCCGGACATTGGCGAACCCCGCATCCAGCATGGCGGTCTTCAAGTCGCTCCCCATCTGTGGGTGGGCGTCGTCCATCGTCAGGAGATCCTCGAACATATCCCACGCTTTTCGGATGACGCCGAAGTCGGGGTGAGTAAAGCTCGATCCGCATATCATTTCGCGGCAGCCGATGACGCCGCCCGGCTTCAGAACGCGCATCGCCTCAGCGAGCACGGCGCAGGTGTCAGGAACGTGCATGAGCACGTTGTGGCAGTGAACGACGTCGAAGTAGCCATCCTCGAAGGGGAGCTTCGCCACGTCGCCCACGTGGAATGTCGCATTGCCCTGTCCGCTCGCCTTGGCGACGGCTCTCGCCAGCTCGACCTGGGACTCTTCCATGTCGACGCCATGCAGTTCGCCGGGGGCCACGGCCTTCGCAAGACCCACCGAGATTGTGCCCGGGCCGCAGCCGAAGTCGAGAACGCGGAGGCCGGGCCTGAGGTACGGAAGCAGGTACGCGGCGTTGGACGCGGCCGTATACCGCCGGAGGGACTCCAGGATCTCTTCGCCGAAGCCCATCGTGTAGTCGGGCGTTGAGGATGGCTGGTTCGTCATTGGGGGTATTCGCTCTAGGCTGCGAAAGGCGCCTAAAGATGATCAGCGCAGCGCAGCGGGCGCGGCGCCGAGGGTTCAACCTGCCGCCGGCGGGCCCGGCTTACGCTGGTCAAGTTGTAAACATGCGTCGTGAATACCTGCGCACGGTCATGCGTGGTTACGCGCCACGAAACCGGAGCATCGTACCATCTTGTGTGTTACCGTTGCGTTACTTGCGCTGCAAATTGCTGTAATCGTTTGTAACTATTCGCGAGATTCGGGCATAACGGGTCCTTTGGCGCCCCTTCCTTCCCGATCAGCAGGCCAATCGGAGGCAGCGAGTTGGAGCGACTGGATGAGCGAGACCGACGGATACGGGAACTCGAAGAGCGGCTCTCCCGCCTGAGCGAAGCCAGCCTTCGCATCAACGGGGACCTCGATTTCAGCACCGTGCTGCAGGGTGTGGTGGACAGCGCACGGTCGCTCACCTCCTCGCGCTACGGGGCGATGACCGTCCTTGGAGAGGACGGGTCTACGTCCGACTTCATCGTCTCCGGCCTGACCAGTGAGGAGCACCAAGGGCTTCGGGATATGCCGGAAGGGCAGGGGCTCTTCGAGTATCTCAGCGGCCTTGCCGAGCCCCTGCGAGTCTCGAACATCGACAGCCACCTGAGAGAACTGAACATGCCGGAGCTCTCGCCCTCGGTGCCAGTGACCTCCCTCCTGGTGGCCCCGATCCGCCACCGGGGAGTCGGGGTCGGCGCCATCTATCTGGCTCACGGGGCGGACAGAAGGGAGTTCACGCAGGAGGACGAGGAGACGTTGGTCCTCTTCGCGTCCCAGGCGGCGATGGCCATCGCCAACGCCCGCAGGCACCGAGATGAGCAGCGGGCCAGGACCGACCTAGAGACGCTGATAGACATCTCCCCGGTGGGGGTGGCGGTCTTCGACACCGTGACGGGAGGCCCCAAGTCTTTCAACCGGGAGGCGCGGAGGATCGTCGACGGGCTGCGCAACCCCGGCCAGTCGCCGGAGGACCTTCTCACCGTGGTGACCTTCAGGCGGGCCGATGGACGGGAGGTCTCACTGCGGGAGTTCCCGGTTGTGGAGGCGCTGCGCTCGGGCGAGACGCTACGGGCCGAGGAGGTAGTCCTCAGCGTTCCCGACGGACGGAGCGTCACGTTGCTGCTCAACGCGACGCCCATCCTTTCCGAGGGGGGCGCGGTGGAGTCGGTGGTCGTCACCATGCAGGACATGGCCGATGTGGAGGAGTTGGAGCGGATGCGGGCGGAGTTCCTGGCGATGGTGAGCCACGAGCTCCGGGCGCCCCTGACCTCCATCAAGGGTTCCGCCGCCACGGTGCTGGGCTCGTCAGCCGATATGGACCCTGCGGTGGCGCGACAGTTCTTCCGCATCATCGAGGAACAGGCCGACCATATGAACGACCTAGTGACGGACCTGCTCGACGTCGCTCGCATCGAGACAGGCACGCTGTCCGTCAGTCTCGAACCCGCGGAGATGGCCATGCTGGCGGACCGGGCGAGGAACGCCTTCAGAAGCGCGGGGGGCAGGAACAACCTGGCCATCGACATCGAGCCGGACCTGCCCCTGGTGATGGCGGACAAGCGGCGCATCATCCAGGTGCTGGGCAATCTGCTCGCCAACGCCGCGCGCCACTCCTCCGAGTCGTCCGTCATCAGGGTGACCGCCGTGCGGGAAGATGTTCACGTTGCGGTCTCGGTGGCCGACGAGGGGCGGGGCATCCCTGCCGGGAGCATGCCCCTCCTTTTTCGCAAGTTCTCCAGGGTGCAGTCCGAGGAGCAGAGCGGGGGCACGGGCCTGGGTCTGGCCATCTGCAAGGGGGTAGTGGAAGCGCACGGTGGCCGCATCTGGGCCGAGAGCGACGGGCCGGGCCTCGGCGCACGCTTCACCTTCACCCTGCCGACGGTGGGGGAAGCCGGGAGCGGCGCGGCGGGCGAACTCCTGCCCGTCTTCACCCGCTTCACGCGGCAAAGGCGGAGGGAAGATAGAGAGCAGGTGCGCGTCCTCGCGGTGGACGACGACCCCGACGACCTCCGCTTTATTCGCGACACCCTCATCGAATCGGGCTACGCGCCGGTGGTGACCGGGGACCCGGAGGAGGCGGTCCGCCTCATGGAAGAGGAGAGACCCGAGCTGGCGCTGCTGGACCTGATGCTTCCGGGCGCGGATGGCATCGAGCTTATGAAGGACATCCTGAAAGTGGCGGACGTGCCGGTCATCTTTCTGTCCGCCTACGGACGGGAGGAAGTCGTCGCCAGAGCCTTCGAGATGGGCGCCATTGACTACGTGGTGAAGCCTTTCTCTCCCACGGAACTCACGGCCAGGATCAAAGCGACCTTGCGAAGGCGGGCGACCGCCGAGCCGTCGGAACCCTACGTGCTGGGCGACCTGACCATCGACTACGCCCAGCGCAGAGCGACCCTGGCCGGTCACAGGGTGCAGTTGACCCCGACGGAATACGGGATGCTGGCCGAGCTATCGGCCCATGCAGGGCGGGCGTTGACGCACGAACACCTGTTGGAACGGGTCTGGGGAGAGAGGGGCGACGGCGACGTGCGGCGCATGCGCACCATCGTCAGCAAGCTCCGGAGCAAGCTGGGGGAGGACGCCGACAACCCCCTCTACATCTTCACCGAACCCCGCGTCGGCTTCCGGATGCCGAAGGGGGAGACGGGGAAGCCCGACGAGGAGTGAGGTCGAGTCTTCTCCCCACCCCTCGTGGAAGGCCCTCGTCAGACGGAGGCCCCGGCTTCCCCAGCGCAGCCTAGCCCGCCGCTGACGGTTCCGGGGCGGGGGGTTCGGCGGAGGCCCGTCGGAACAGACGCCCCAGCAGCCGCGGGATGCTGTCGTTGAAGAGCATGTAGACGATGGGCAGGACGATCAGGGTGAGCGCCGTGGAGCTCATCAGGCCGCCGATGACGACCGTCGCCAGTTCGGCGCTGATGAGGCCGCCGCTGCCCTCGCTCGCCGCCGCCAGCGGCAGGAGGGCGAAACTGGTGGTGAGGGCGGTCATAAGAATGGGGCGCAGGCGTACACGCGCGCCGGACACGAGGGCCTCGTAGGTCTCCATGCCGCGGGCGCGCTGCTGCTCTACGAACGCTATGAGGACGATGGCGTTGGTGACGACAATGCCGATGAGCAGCAGCATGCCCATCATGGCGAGCAGTCCGAGCGAGCGCCCGGTCACGGCCAGCGCGGCGAACACGCCGATGAGCGCAAGGGGCAGCGTCGTGATGATGACGAAGGGGTTGCGCAGCGAGCCGAGGCTGGCGACCATGACGAGATAGACGAGGACGATGCCGACGGCCATGGAGATGAAGACGGCCTGGAAGCCCTCGGCGATGTCGGCGAAGACGCCGCCGCTCGCAACGCTCACCCCCGGCGGGAGTTGCAGGGCGTTGATCTTCTCCTGGACCAGGACTCCGACGGCCTGTGCGTCGTCCCCGATGATGTCTCCGGTGATGCCGGCGGAGCGCACGCCGTCCGTGCGGCTGATCTCGACAGGGCCCTCGCGCACGGCGAGCTCGGCGATGTCTCCCAGGGGCGCCGAGCCGACCTGTCCCGCGATGATGAGGGATTCCACGCCGCTCAGCCCTCCGGTCGCCTGCGAGTCTCCGGCAACGACTACGTCGAGGATCTCGCCGTCTATCGTCATGGTCGTCACGGTCTGTCCGATGAGGTAGAGGCTGAGCTGGAAGGCGACCTGGCGCGTGGTGAGACCGAGGAGCGCGGCTTTCTCCGGGTCGACCTGTATCGCGACCTCGGGGCGGGCCTGCGCCACGGTGTTCTCCAGGTTGACGATGTCCTCGATGCTTCCGAGGGAGGCGGTCAGTTCGCGGGAGACTGCCGCGATGTCGTCGTAGTCCGGGCCTGTGACGACGATTTCCACGCCGCCTGCCGGAGGGCCGTTCGCGATCTCGGTGATGCTGACCGTCCGCCCGGGTTTGGCGAGGTCTTCCCGGAGTATCTCCGCGACGTTCTCCGGCGCGTCGTCCCTGAGGGTTACGAAGAAATCGGCGCGGCGGGCCTGTCCCCCGCCGGTGAACCCGAACTCAGACGCGCCGACGGTCACCGAATAGAGGTCGGAGACGCCGTCCAGCCGGTCCTCTATCTCGACGACCTCCGCGAGGGTCTGCTCCGGGGCGGTGCCCGGCGGCATGGTGAGCTCTATCCGCAGGCTGTCGGTTGCTCCGCCGAACAGGTTGACGGGGATGATGGCGGCCAGGCCGAGACTCGACAGCGTGATCGCGGCCGCGGCCAGCAGCGTGATGAGCTTGCGCCGCAACACCCACTTGAGGATGGACGTGTACACGCGCTGGAGGGCGGTCTCGGGCAGCACCAGGTCGCCCTCATCGCCCGCTCCCTCGGGCAGGTCGCCGGGGCGGAGGAGGTACGCGCCGAGGACGGGGACCGCCGTCAGCGCGACGAACAGCGAGGCGATGAGCGCGAAGGTGACGGTGAGCGCGAAGGGCGAGAAGAACGCGCCGAAGAGGCCCGGGATGAACGCCAGCGGAAGGAAGACGACGACGGTGGTCATGGTCGAGGCGAAGATGGCGGGGCCGACCTCGGTGGTGGCTTCCAACGCCGCGCGCCACCGCTCGCGTCCGCCCTGGATGTGGCGGTAGACGTTCTCCAGCACGACGATGGAGTCGTCGACGACGCGCCCCACGGAGATGGCGAGACCTCCGAAGGTCATGAAGTTGAGGGTCATGTCCTGCGAGAACATGAGCAGGATGCCGGTGAGGACGCTCAGGGGGATGGAGAGCGCGATGACGACGGTGGGGCGGAGCGTGTTGAAGAACCCGCGCACGACCGTCGGGCGGATGGTGAACATGAAGGCGAAGACCACGCAGACGGCGAAGAAGAAGCCGAATATCGCCTCCCTGGCGAGTGTGTCAATCTGGCCCTGGATATCGGGGCCCTGGTCCGCGACGACGACGATCTCGACGTCCGGGGGGAGCCCTTCGACACCGCGCAGCGCCTCGTTGACGGCCGTCGTCACGTCCACGGTGTTGGCGTCAGGTTCCTTGGTGATGGACACGCCGATGCCTGTCTTGCCGTTCGCGCGATTGATGCTGTCGGGCCTCCCGTCCCCGAGGGCGACCGTGGCCACATCGGCGAGACGCACCGGGCCGGTGGCTGCGGAGCCGCCCACGATGAGATCCTCGATGTCCCGCAGCGACTCCAGCGTGTAGGTCGTCTTGGCGATGACGGCCTGCGAGCCGTCGAAGAGGAGTCCCGCCGGGAGCGTAATGTTGTTCTCACTCAACGCTCCCGCGATCTGGAACAGCGGAATGCCGTTGGCCGCCATCTTCTCGGCGTCCACCGCAACGCGCACGCTGCGGTCCACGGTCCCGGCAAGTGAAACGTCCATGACGCCGTCGAGACCGGAGACCTCCGGCACGATGCGCGACTGCACGAGTTCCTGTATCTCCGGCAGGGGCCTGTCCGATATGACGCTGAACTGGATGACCGGGAAGTCGTCCGGGTTGAAGCGCCCCACGTCCGGCTCCTGCACGCCCTCGGGGAAGTCGACGCCGCTCACGGCGGCCTCAACGGCCGCCTGCGCTTCCGCCATATCCGCGCCGTAGCGGAAGTTCGCGAATATCGTGGACCTGCCCTCGGACGAAGTGGACTGTATCGATTCGAGCTCCGGCGTATCGGCGATGGCCTGCTCGATGGGCCCAGTGACAGAGCGGACTACGGCCTCCGGGTCAGCGGAGGGGTAGGCAACGAAGACCGCGACCAGCGGGAAGTCTATCTGGGGGAAGAGTTCGACCTGGAGAGCGCGATAGGCGGACACGCCGGAGCCGAGCACGAGAATGATGGCGAGCACGGTCACGGTAGGCCGCCGCAGGGCCATGGCGGTCAGGAACCTCACTGGGCGTCTCCTTTGCTCCAGCGCTGCTTTCGGAGCAGGAGACACACAACAGGCGTCGGCTGCGGGGGCCGTGCAGGCTTGGACGTTCGGCGCGATGTTGCTCTTAATGGTACTACGTCCGGCCCTTCTCCAAGGTTCCCCGCAAGAGGAGCGGACTACCACCAGACGGCGATATGACGCTCGGTTTGTTCCGCGGCGTTGCGCGCCTCGCGCTCAGCCTGCTCACGAGGAATGGCGAGCTCGGCGGCGATGGCCACGGCCGCCTCGACGGCGCTCTGGACGGCCGAGGCGGCGCCGACGCCGGCTTCCTCGGCGCCCTCGAGCGCCCCCCGCACCGCACCGCGAATAGCCTCCAGCGGCGGCGCCACACCTTTCAGCGTTCGGACGGCGCCGGTCACCGCGCCCCTGGCCAGCGCCCCGACGTCAACGGAGGCGTCGGCCGCAAGCATGGCGCCCCGCACGGCGTGCCGAGCGACCTCGCCACCCACGTCCCGCAGGCGCGCCGATTGCCCCACCACGTCGCCGAGGGCGCCGCCGACCAGCGTCGATACGCCGGAGGCGGTGGCGCGTCCGGTTGCGGCGCCCAAGGCGGCGGCCCGCATCGTGGCAGCCAGCTGATAGGCGGTGACGCCGATAGCGACGTCGAGTCCGGGCATGCGGCGCACCGAGGCGTAAGGGAAGGCCGTGAGCACGCGCGCGCCGGGCATCGAGCCGAGGCTGCGGGTGAGTTCCCTCGTGGGGCTGATGAGCTCTTCGAGCACGGCGTCCCGTTCGGCCGAGCCCTCCTCCTTCACTGCGGCGAGGAGCCGGACGGTGAAGAGCCCCAGAAGGAAGGCGATGACGAAAAGGAAGTCCTCGCCCGTGATGTTGACGGCGCTGAGGTTCAGCGTGGAGTCCGGGTCAGTCCAACCGAACGTAAGAGTGAGGCCGCGGACGCTAAAGAAGTCGATGAGGCGTCCGCCGATGAGCGGCCCGATTCCGGCGCCGAAGCTGCTGGCGAGCGAAGCCATCGCGAGGAAGGGCGTCGCCTCGCCCGGCGGGGAGAGCTTGAGGCCGATAGTGCCCGCTGTAAGGGTAACGCCGGCAAGGGCGACGCCGGCGAAGATTTGCAGGACGACGACAAGGGGCATGGTGAGCGCGTGAACGCCCGGCATGGTGGTGAACGTCCAACCGAGGATGACGAGGGCATAGAGGGATGCGGAAGCGGAGAGGACGGCCTTGCTGCCGAACTTGTCTGCGAGGGCGCCCCATGCGCCGATGAAGAGCATGTTGGCGACCTGCGCGAGGGTGTTGAGCGCGATGACCGCGACAAGAGGGAACCCGAGCCGGTTGAGCATGTAGATGGTGAAGAAGGGGACTGCGAGGTTGATCGCCAGCCCCCACAGGAAGAGGAACGTGAGGAGGCGGCGGTAATTGGCGTCCTGCAGGGGGCACCGGAGCAGGGGGCGCAGGCCGGGCGTCGAGCCTTCAGGCGAGTCAAGCGTCGGCTCCGGAACTCTGAGCATAAAGAGGGGGCTTGCAGCGGCGAAGAGGATGAACCCGGCGAGCAGCACGAACGAATAAGCGACGGCGGCGTCCTCAGGCGCCGAGCGCTCCTGCCGCCATTGAATGAAGTAAGCGCCAGCGAGCCCGAACACGATAGAGGCGACCGACGCGCGCGCCATGAGGCGGGAGTAGAACGAGCCCATGATGGCCTGCGGCACGAAGTCGCGCAGCCAGCTGTGCCATGCGCAGGTGGCCGCCGCCACGAGCGCGTAGCGGGCGCACATCAGCACGAGCAGGGCGGCGACAGCCGGAGCGCCCGGCGTTTTGAGGAAGAACGGGATCAGGGCGATCGGAATCCACATCAGCGTCGCCGGCGCCCATGCCGCGAACGCGACGACCTTCCGCCGGCGCAGCCGCTCGACAAGCAGCACCACGGGAATCTGCAACGGGTTCAGCAGGAACGGTATCGCCGCCAGTACGCCGATCTGGAAGTTGTTGGCGCCTAGCGCCAGAGCGTAAGCCGTAAGGATGCCGCTGGTGACAACGCTCGCCATCGACAGCGACGCGAATCCCTCGGCGGAGACAGCGCGCAGGCCGCGCCGCAACTCGTCGTCGGTGACGTTGGACTTCGTGCGGAATATGCCTGCGAAGATCATGACGCCGAGCGTTGTGAGGCGGTTGCGCGTCGCCAAATGGTACACGCGAGAGGAGACGAGGTTGCGCGCGTAAGGGCGCCGATTGCGGCGACATCCAAGAGGCGCAACGCGCGGAGGCGACGAAGCCGTTCTCCGCTATGCGTAATCCGCGCGTTCCGCCACGCCGCCCAGCACCTCTGCTGCGGCCGTGTTGCCGCTGCGGACCGCGCTTTCCATCGTCGCGGGCCAGCCGGTGTCGGTCCAATCGCCGGCGAGCACGAGGTTCCGGAGCGGGCTCGCCGCTGGCAGGCGGTTGGCCGGCCCGTCGGGCAGCGAGCGAAACGTGGCGCGCTGCTCCTTGACGACGACGAACCGCTCGACGCGGGCTCCGCGCGCCCGTGGCAGCGCGCGTTCGAGTTCGGCGACGAACCGCTCGCGCAACTCCTCTTTCGTTCTCGGCCACCACTCCCACGCGGCGCTGAGCGACACCGTGAGGTAGTCGCCAGGTCCCGGAAGGCCGGCGATTTTCGTACGATTGAACACGAACTGCAGCGGACTATCGACGAACGCCGCCCACTCGAAATCGGCGACGGGGCGGTCGTACCACACGTGGAGGTTCACGATGGGCGCGAACGTGTGCGTGGCCGCCGCCGACAGCGGCAAGGCGCCGCGCTCGGCATCCGAGAGCGCGGCGACAAGCGCGTAAGGCGGCAGCGCGGAGACATACCAGTCCGCAGTGAGCGCGCCGCCGCCGGCAAGCTCAACGCTCTCGACGGCGGCACCGGCGACAATCAGCCGCTCAATCGAGCGTCCGAGGAGGAGGTCGACGCCGCGCTCGCGCAAGCGTCGCTCGACGGCGTCGCCCATGACGTCGGACAGGCCGGAGCGCGCGAAGCCTATGTCGGCGCCGTGGGCGTTCTGCAAGAGGGCGATGCGGAAGACGACGAACGCCATGGCGGCGGACACATCGCGGGGGGCGTCGTTGAGCGTGGGAAGGACGATGAGTTCCCAGAAGTTGGCGATGGCGCGGTCGGACTGGCCATGCCGGCGGAGCCACTCCTCGAAGGATATGCGGCGTAGTTCGTCGCTGGCGGGGTCGCGCTCGCGCTTGATGCGCTGCAGGGCCGCCGCGGCGCGGAGCTTCTCCCGCCAGTTCAGGTGCGGGTAGCGCAGGAACGAGGGCAGTAGGTGGAGAGGCGAGGGAAGGGCAGCCGCAGCGAGCGCGCCCGTCTTGCCGGAAGCGGGACTGCGCACCTCGACGCGGAGTCTGTCCTGGAGCCTGGTCCGATCGAGCGTGCCGACCTCGCGCAGGAAGTCGATGTAGGCGTCGCAGCAGCGCATGAACACGTGCTGGCCGTTGTCGACCTGAGCCCCGGTCTCGCGGTCGACGAACGAGTAGGCGCGTCCGCCGAGGTAGGGCCTACGCTCAACGAGAGTGACGCGGCAGCCGGCCTGCGCCAGACGCCAGGCCGCGGCCATGCCGGCGAGCCCGCCCCCCGCGACGACGACGCTGGGGGCTACACCAACGGGCTTCGGGGGAGCATGCTGGAGGTCCAATGTTTGGCCATAATGCCGAGCTTCTCGGCGGAGGAGAGACTAACGCGTTCGGTGAAGACGTCGAACCGGCGCTGCTCGATGCGGTCGAGCAGGCGGCTGTAAAGGGCGCGGAGGACGGCGGGGCAAGCGCGCGACCGGGGAGAGAGGTAGCCGAGCAGTTCCTCGCTGGATTCGAAGTAGCTCCGAGCGCGGCGGGCCTCAAAGCGCATAAGAGCGACGAAGTTGTCGTTCATCACGCCGCGCATAAGTTCGTAGTCCGAGTAGGCGAACCGGCGCAGGTCTTCCTGGGGGAGGTAGACGCGACCGGCCTGTGCGTCTTCGCGCAGGTCGCGCATGATGTTCGTAAGTTGCATGGCGAGCCCGAGATCGACCGCGGCCTTGCGGGCGCGCAGGTTGGAGTAGCCGAAGATCTCGATAGCGATGAGGCCGACGACCGAGGCGACGAGGTAGCAGTACTCGCGAAGGTCGTCGAACGTCTCGTAGCGCCGTGAGACGAGGTCCATCTCGACGCCGTCGATGAGGCGCTCAAACAGGCCCGGGGGGATACGGAACTCCCGGGCGGCGTCAACGAGAGCGAGGAGCACGGGGTTACGCGGGCTTCCCGCGAACGCCTCATGGACATCGGCGCGGAACTCGAGGAGGCGTTCGAGCTTTTCGGGGTTCGAGCCGGGTCCGTCGGCGATGTCGTCGGCGAGGCGGGCAAAGGCGTAGGCGGCGTAGATAGCCCGCCGCTTGTGGCGCGGGAGGGTGACGAAGGCATAGTAGAAGTTTCGGGCTTCCCGCCTGGTAACGGTCTGGCAGAACTCGTAAGCGTCGGCGACGGCCGAAGAACGGCGGCTCATGCGGCCGACCTCCGTACTGCGAGCCGCACGGCTGTAGAAGCCATGATCCGGAGTTTGCGTCCCGAAGAGACTTCGGGACGCCTGGCGAGGACGTCGTAGTTCTGCTTGCGGATGGATTCGAGCACCGTGAGGCCGCCGCGCGAGAAGAGGGCGATGTCGAACTTGATGCGGCCGTTGAGGCGTTCGATGAGCCCGAAGCCCTGCTCGAAGAGTTGCTGCGCGCGCTCTACCTCGAAGGCCATGAGCCTGCGGAAGTTCTCGTTCACGACGCCGGCGGCGAGCTCTTCCTCGGTGTAGCCGAACCACTCCATATCCTCGAGGGGGATGTAGATGCGGCCCTTGTCATAGTCGCGCTTGACGTCCTGCCAGAAATTGGCGAGTTGGAGAGCCGTGCAGGTGGCGTCGGCGAGCAAGTGGCTCTCCTCGGTGCGGTCGCCGACGACGTAGAGGACCATGCGTCCGACGGGGTTGGCGGAGTGGTCGCAGTAGTGGAGGAGGTCATCGTAGGTGCGGAAGCGGCCATCGGCTTGGTCGATGCGGTTGGCCTGGATGAGCTTGCGGAACAGCGTGTCGGGGATGTCGAAGCGGCGAACGACGTCCTGGAGGGCAATGAGGATGGGATGCGAGGGCTCGGCGCCGTTGAAGGCCTCGCCGAGCGCGTCTTCCCAATCGTTCAGTTGGGCAAGGCGGTCGCCGGGAGCTTCGTCGCCGAGGTCGTCGGTATGGCGGCAGAAGGCGTAGACGGCGTAGAAGGCCGGCCGGAAGTTGCAGGGAAGGAGGAGCGAGCCGACCGTGAAGTTCTCGTAGTGGGTCTTGGCGAGGCGTTCGCAGTAGTCGTAGGCGGCCTGGAGGCCGGACTGCCCACCGGAGACTTTCGTGGTCGTCATCCTTCCTCCTACGCTCGCCCAAGCTGGGGCGTACGGGTCGGGATAGCCCGCAGGCATTATGCGCTACTTGTCGCGCAGGATGAAGTAGTCGGCGAGGGCCTGGATGCGTTCACGGGCGCCTGGGGCGAGAGGAATGCCGTCGAGCGCCCCGAGGGCGCCCGCAGCCTGGTCGGCCGCAGTCTGCTGCACGAGCGCCTTGCCGTCGATTTCGGCGAGGAAGCCAAGAACGCTCTCGGTGTCGTCCAGGGCGACCTCGTCGGCAGCATAGGCGTTGCGAAGCCATTCGCGCCTGCGGGAGTCGGCCTGCTGGAAGAGGTAGACGATGGGCAAGCTTTTCTTCTTGCGGCGAATGTCGGCGCCGACGGGCTTGCCAGTCGCCAGGGGGTCGCCCCAGATGCCGAGGAAATCGTCGCGCACCTGGAAGGCGACGCCGAGCCTTCTGCCGCAGGCGCCGAACGCCTCGGCGGCGGCGGGGTCGCCGGTGGCGGTGAACGCGCCGAGGTACATGGCGCAGTCGATCAGGGCGCCGGTCTTGCGGGAGATCATGTCGAGGTAGGCGTCTGCTGTGACGGCGTCGGAGTCCTCGAAAGACATGTCGAGGTACTGGCCCTCGATCATTTCGAGGTAGCGGGAGGCGAGGGCCTGAGAGGCTGCGAGAACAGCAGGGGCTGCGACGTCGGGGCCCGCCAGAGCGCGGATGGCGCGACCGGCGACGACGCGCATGGCGTTGCCGGCGGCCACGCCTTGTTGGACGCCGAAGACTGTCCAGACGGTCGCCCTGCCCCAGCGAGTCTCGTCGCGGTCCTGGATGTCGTCGTGGATGAGAGAGAATCTGTGGACGAGTTCGAGCGCTGCGGCTGCGGGCAAGGCGTCGCGCCAATCGCCGCCCGCGAACTCGCAGGAAGCGAGGAGCAGCACAGGCCGGAGGCCCTTGCCGGTGTCCTCGTTGGCGGGGTTGCCGAGGCGGTCCCGCCAACCGAGGTGGTAGCGCAGGATGCCGTAGATGCCGTCGCCCGCTTCCGGGAGGGCCCGGCGGAGTTCCTGCTCGACGTCGGGGGCGTAGCGCTCGACGAGCGAGGCGACGATGCGTTCGGGGGCGACTACTCCACCTTGCCGGGAGTCGTTCATAGCGCCGCGCGGGATGTTACTCGGCAGTCGAGCTGTGGGTCTTCTGAGCGGCCTCGGGGAAGAAGGCCCTGAGGGTCTGCTGCACGATGCCGTCGGCGTCGAGTTCGAGCTGGCGCCGCTGCGAGGCCGCCGTGCCCTGTTCGATAAACGCGTCGGGGAAACCGATGCGATGAACAGCGATGTCTCGCTCACCGGCGTCGTTGAGGGCCTCGATCACCGCTGAGCCGAAGCCTCCGGCGAGGACGTTCTCCTCGACGGTGACGATGCGTCCCGTGGTCCGCGCGATGTCGAGCAGCAGATCGATGTCGAGCGGCTTCACGAAGAGGGGGTTGACGACGCCGCACGCGACGCCGTAGTCGGCCAGCCGGTTCGCGGCCTCCAGGGCGGCGGCGGCGGGCTTGCCAAGCGCGAAGATGGCGACGTCCTTGCCTTCGCGGACGACAGCGCCCTTGCCGATGGGGAGTCTGCGGAGTTCGGGGTCGAGCGGGACGCCGGTCGCGGCGCCGCGGGGGATGCGTATGGCGAAGGGCCCCGGGTGCAGATAGGCGGTGTAGACGAGGTGCTGCAGGTCATTCTCGTCGCCGGGAACGGCGACGATGGCGTTGGGGATGCAGCGCAGGTAAGAGATGTCGAACGCGCCCTGGTGGGTCTTGCCATCTTCGCCGACGATGCCGGCGCGGTCGGCGATGAGTTTCACCGGAAGGTTCTGCAGGCAAACGTCGTGCACGATCTGGTCGAACGCCCGCTGCATGAACGTGGAGTAGATGGAGACGAAGGGGTTGAGGTCGCTGGCGGCCATACCGGCCGCCATGCTGACGGCATGCTGCTCGGCGATGCCAACGTCGAAGACGCGTTCAGGGAACTCGCGGCGCACGGACTCTAGCCCGGTGCCTTGGAGCATGGCGGCTGAGATGCCGACGACGCTCTGATCGCGCCGCATGATCGTCTTGAGAGCGTCTGCAACTACGGCGGAGTAAGTGGGCGCCGCGGCGCCCGAGGAGCCAAGGGGCGAGCTTGGCTGATGAAAAGCTACCGGATCGTTCTCGGCGGGTTCGTAGCCGTGCCCCTTATGGGTGATGACGTGAACGAGCGGGACGAGTCCTTTGCTGGCCTTCGCCTGCCTGAGCGTCTCTTCGAGCTGCGCGACGTTGTGGCCGTCAACGGGGCCGATGTAGCGGAATCCAAGATCGGACCAGAACGTGGTGGGGACGATGATGCTGTCGACGGCGCCGCCGAAGCGTTTGACGAGCCCGTAGAGGAGGTCCCCCTTCGGGGCGATGGTGGCGATGTCCTGAACGCGGTCTGCGAGGTACTGGTACTCGGGACGGGTGATGATGCGCTTGCGCCAGTTGGTGAGGAACCCGATGTTCTCGGAGATGGACATGCCGTTGTCGTTGAGGACGACGACGAGGCGTTCGGGGTTGAGGTGAGCGATGTTGTTGAGGGCCTCGAAGCTGGAGCCGGAGGTCATGGCGCCGTCGCCTACGACGCCGATGGTCCAGGAGTTGACGTGGCGCGTTGCGGCTCCCTGGGCGATGCCGAGCGCAATGGAGAGTCCGGTGCCGGCATGGCCCGCGGCGAGCGTGTCGTGCGGGCTTTCGAGAGGGTCGCCGAACCCCGACAGGCCTCCCTCTAGGCGGATCTGCTGGAACTCGTCGCGCCGCCCGGTAACCATCTTGTGCGCGTAGCACTGGTTGGTGGTGTCCCACACGATGCGGTCGATGGGGCTGTCGAACACGCGGTGGAGCGCCAGGGTGAGCTCCACAACCCCCAGATTGGAGGCGAGGTGCCCGCCGCGCTCAGTGATGACGGAGACGATGGTCTCGCGGATTTCCCCGGCGACCTGGTCCAGCTCTTCCAGGGTGAGCGGCTTGAGGTCGCTGGGTGAGTCGACTTGATCTAACAGACGCGTCGCCACAAAGGGCCCTCCCTCCCAAAACGGAGCGGTTCCCCTATTGTAACCCCATGGCCAAGCCGCTTCACGTTTTTGAGAGACCGACTCCGCCCTCTTCGGGCGTCCTCCTTGCCCTCCCTCTCACGCGTCGGAGGGGGAGAAGGCGTGCGCTAGAAGCCTTGGCGGCCTTCAAATGCCTTTTTGAGCGTGAGGTTGTCGGCGTACTCGAGGTCGCCGCCGACGGGGAGACCCCGCGCGAGGCGGGTAATCCTCGGGCCGAGCGGGCCAGCCACCTGGTGGACGTACATGGCGGTCAGTTCGCCTTCGACAGTAGCGTTGGTGGCGACGACGATCTCCTCAATCGGCTCGTTGGCGATGCGCGCGAGGAGTTCGCGCACGCGCAGGTCGTGGGGGCCGACTCCCTTCATGGGGTCGAGCACGCCGTGGAGCACGTGATAGAGGCCGCGGAAGGCGTCGGTGCGCTCGAGGGCGAGCACGTCGAGCGGCTCCTGGACGACACACAGGCGCGTTTGGTCGCGTGAGGGGTCGGCGCAGAGGCTGCAGGGGTCGGACTCGGTGATGTTCTGGCACCGGGAGCAGAAGACGATGCGCTCCTTGACGGCGCCTATGGCGTCGGCGAGGTCGCGGGCTTCTCTGTCCGGCATACGGATGAGGTGATAGGCGAGGCGCTGGGCCGATTTCGGGCCGACGCCGGGCAACTTGTGGAGCTGCTCGATGAGCCTCGCGACGGGCGGCGCGAGGGAGGGATGGAGCGCCTCGGAGAAGCCCTGCGAGTCGGGTGAAGTCATGGCGCGCGCTACATGCCCGGGATCTTGAAGCCGCCGGTTATGGCGCCGAGCCGCGCGGACGCCAGTTCCTGCGATTTCGCGAGCGCCTCGTTCACCGCCGCGAGCACCATGTCCTGCAGTATCTCGACGTCCTCGGGATCGACGGCCGAGGGATCGATGACGATCGACTCGATGGTCTGTTTGCCGGTTGCGACGACCTTGACGGCGCCGCCGCCGGAGGAGGTCTCGACGCGCTCTGCCTCGAGGTCTTCCTGGGCCTTGGCGAGCCGGGCCTGCAACTGCTGGGCTTGCTTGATCATGTTTCTATTCATGGCGTTACTTCCTCTTCCGGCGGAGCGGGGAGCACATCGGAGCCCGTCTCCGACTCTTCCTCGAAGGGGGGATGAGCGGCGTCACTCTCGGAGACGACCTGGCCGCCTATGCTCTGAGCGTACTGGACCATGTGACTGCCCGCGTTCGGCGTGTTCGGGGCCGCGGCGCCGGCGTCGCGGGCGCTCTCGACTCGCACGGTCAGGCTGTCGCCCAGAGCCTGTTTGAGCACGTTCTCCACCTCGAGCTTGCATCGAGGGTTGTCCAGTTCCGACTGGAGGCGCTCGCTGTTCGATTGGTGCGAGAAGACGACGACCAGCGTGTCGCCGTCGACCCGGCGGGTCGACGAACTGCGCAAGAGCGCCGCGACGTCGAACTTGGTCCTCGGCACGCGGCCGAGGGACTTCAGTATGGCGGGCCACTGGGCGTCGAGGCGCTGCTGCAGCGGCGCCTCGGGATCGTACGGGGGCGGCCCCGGCGGGTCGGATCGCCCCGGAGGAGGCGTGAACTGCGGGGGACGCTGGCGGGCGGCCGCCGGCGGGCGGGGTTGTGGCGTCGCGTAGCGCCCGGGCGCCGGCTCGGCGATGGCCTGGGGCGCCGGGGCCGGCGGCGACGGCGCGAGCGCAAGCTCCACCGCGGCAAGTTCGAGCGGGAGCGGCGAAGGTTGGTCGAACCGGAGCGACGCCTGCCCAAAGAGCCGGAGCGCGCGCATGATCTGCTCGATGTCCGCGCCCGCGGCGGCGGCCGCGAGCTGCGACTGCGCGTCGGCGGAAATATCCAGGGCGTCCGTCACGCCGCTCTTGATGAGCAGAGTGGCGCGGAGGTAGTCGACCGTTGCCCGGTGCAAGGGACGCAAATCGACGCCCTCGCGCGCGACGCTGTTGATGACCTCCAGCGCCTCGGAAGTGTTCCCCGCAAGCAGGCGCTTCACGAGGTCGAGCGCCTGCTCTTCACCGCCTGCGCCGAGCATCTCGCGCACTTGCTCGTCGGTGAGCTGCTCTCCGAACGACGTTATGAGCTGGTCGAGCAGGTTCGTTGCGTCGCGCAGGCTGCCGCCCGCGGCGCGGGCTACGAGCCTGAGCGCCTCCGGAGAGGCGTCGACGCCCTCGTCGCGCGCGATGCTCTCCAGGCGCTCGACGATGTCGAACATGGCTATGCGGTGGAAGTCGAAACGCTGGCAGCGGGAGATGATAGTGGCCGGCAAGCGGTGGGGCTCGGTGGTGGCAAGGATGAACACGGTGTTGGGCGGGGGCTCCTCCAGCGTCTTCAGGAAGGCGTTGAATGCGTCGTTGGTGAGCGCGTGGGCCTCATCGATGATGTAGACCTTGTTCTGACCCACCGTGGGGGCGAACCGCACCTTCTCGCGCAGGTCGCGCATCTCGTCGATGCCGCGGTTGCTGGCCGCGTCGATTTCGATGAGGTCGACGAAACTGCCGTTCTCAATCGCGCGGCAGTTGTCGCACAGTCCGCACGGGTCGCCGACGCCGGCAGGGCGATTCGTGCAGTTGAGGGACTTCGCGAGCACGCGGGCCGTGCTGGTCTTGCCGGTGCCTCGCGGCCCGCAGAGGAGGTAGGCGTGCGACGCGCGGTCGCTCGCGACGGCGTGGGTGAGCGTCTGGGTGATGGGCCCCTGCCCCACGATGTCGGCGAACTTCGGCGGCCGCCATTTCCGGTAGAGCGCCTGCCCGCTCACGGCGTCGTCCCCCTTCCCTCATGCGCCTTCTCGACAAGACCCGTCGCTCCCTCGCCCTCAGCGGACCCGACGCGCGCAACCTCGGAGCGGCAGGCGGCGAGGGCCTTCACCTCGAGCGCCTTCATCTCCGCCTCCTCGTCCGGTTCCGCGTGGTCGTACCCCAACAGGTGCAGCGCCCCGTGCACGACGAGCAGCGCGACCTCTCCCTCAACCCCTACATTGTGCTCGCCGGCCTGGCGCGCCGCCAAGGGATAGGAGACCACCACCTCGCCGAGACTCGGGACTTCTCCCGGCGCCGCTGGAAACGCCGCAGCAGCGCCGTCTTCTCCAGCCGGTTCGCCGCGCTCCCCGAACGAGAGCACGTCGGTAACCTCGTCGAGTCCGCGGAACCTGCGATTCAGTTCGCGAAGCGTTTCGTCGTCAGCGACGACGACGCTCATGGACGCCTCGCCGTGGGGGTCGGCGACGGCGAGCGCGGCGGCGGCGGCCCTCCGCACGTCGGCGGCCTTCGCAAGTCCTCGGAAGGGGGCGAATACCTGCACGTCGATCCGCCGTTTTCGGGAGCGCGGAGTCATGGGGAGGGGATGGTAGCACAGCCCTCCGCCCGGCCTCCCGGGGAGTCCTCCTACGGCGCGTCGGGGTCGTCGGGGAGGCCGTAGCCGGTCGCCTGGAGGAGCCTGACATAATGGTTCCAGGCGAAGTTCTCAGCGCCGGAGATGCGCTCCCGCCAACCGCCGGGCTCCCTGGGCGCGCCGGGGCCGTAACGTCCCATGTCGCGGTCGGACAGCAGCACCGGTTCCCGCCCCGACAGCGCGATCTCCCACATGATGCGCGACAGCCGGTCGAAACGGATGGCGAGCGCCGTGGCCTGCTCCACAGTGGGAGCGTGCACGCTGATGCCATGTCCGCGCATGAGCACGACGTCGCGCTCGCCCATGCAGGCGAGCATCTCCGCCGCCTGCTGCTTGTCGGTTACGGTTGCGGCGCGGGGGTAGACCGGCACGCCCTTGGTGACGATGCTGAGCGATGCGGGGTCATAGCCGCCGAAGACGGGTTTGTACTCGATGGCGGTGACGCCGCAGAGGAGGGCGTACCACGGGTGAGCGTGCACCACGGCGCCGGCCTCCGGCTTGGCGCGGTATATCTCCCCGTGTATGGGCGTTTCGTTGGGAGAGGCGTGCTCCGGCCCGACGTGCTCCCCCTCCCCGTCGAAGTCGGCGCGCCGAATGTTGTGCACGCCGGTGAAGGCGATGCCCTCTTCCTGCCCGCCGCGACAGCGGATGTACATTTCGTCGGTCTCCGGGATGCGGGCGCTGACGTGCCCGGTCGACTCGTTGACGAGCCCAAGCATGCCGAGGATTCGGCAGGAGACAGCGACCTTGTAGCGCAGTTCGTCGTTGACGTCGGCCATCACAACCTCCTCGCGGGCGAGCCGTTCCGCTCTGAGCGTCGCCGCCACGATACCCCAAGCCGGGCCGCGCCGCACGACGCAGGCGTCCCGACTCCCGCGCGGCGCGGGGCGGCGTTGACAGTAGACGAGGGGGGTGGTAGTTTCCGCGCGTCCTCGGAGGCCATCGCCGGGGACGGCGTCCCGCGTCTCCCCTATGGCGCGGCGGAAGACTGCGGAGCGCGGAGTTGCGCGCTCTTTGAGGAGGACGCACCGTGGCCGATTCAGGAAGTCCCGAAACCGCAACGGCGGCAAAGTCGAACTCCGGGCCCCTGCCCGCGATGAGGCTCCAGGGCCTCAGCAAGACCTACCCCGGCAACACCGTTCCCGCCGTCAACGAGCTCACTATCGACGTGAACGACGGCGAGATTGTGACGCTGCTCGGCCCCTCCGGCTGCGGCAAGAGCACTACGCTGCGCATGGTGGCCGGCCTCGAGAACCCCGACGCCGGCACGATCCACTTCGGCGAGCGGCCCGTCGTCCTCACCGACGCCGGCTTGCGGGTGCCGCCCGAGAAGCGGGACGTTGGCATGGTGTTCCAGTCGTACGCGATCTGGCCGCACATGACGGTGGAGGAGAACATCGCTTTCCCGTTGAAGTCGCGGCGCTTCAGCCGGCGCGACATCAAGGAGCGCGTCACCCGGGTGCTGGACCTCGTGGGGCTTCCGGGACTCGAGAAGCGCCCGGGCCCGCTGTTGAGCGGCGGCCAGCAGCAACGCGTCGCTCTCGCCCGCGCTCTGGTTACCGAGCCCAGCGTGCTATTGCTGGACGAGCCGTTCAGCAACCTGGACGCGAAGCTTCGGGAGCAGATGCGGATCGAGGTGAAGCTGATGCAGCGGCGCCTCAACATTCCGGTGCTGTTCGTAACGCACGACCAGATCGAGGCGTTGAGCCTGTCGGACAAGATTGCGCTCATGAACCTGGGCGTGGTGCAGCAGCACGGTTCGCCGCGCCTGCTGTACGAAGAGCCGGCCAACGAGTTCGTCCGTGACTTCGTAGGCAAGACCGTGCTGTTCCGGGGCGAAGTGCGCTCGAGCAACCCCGCCGGACAGGTCGCCGTAGCAATCGACGGCGCCCCGAACTGTGTGGTGTTCGGGCGCGGTTACGACCCCGAGGGGTTCCCGACCGGCAGTTCGGTGTTCATCGGCGTCCGCCCGGAGGACGTCGATATCGTGCCGGCGGACGGGGATGTCCCCCCGGCGGGGACGACCGGGGCGACGGTCGATACGGCATTGTTCATCGGAGAGCGGATCGAGTACCAGGTGGATGTGGACAAGCAGCACCAGATGTTGATCTACGGCGAGCGTCACCATCCAATCCCTGAGGGAAGCCGGGTGTGGCTGCGGCTCCGCCCCGAGGGGCACAGCGCCTGGAGTTCGGATTGGTCGCACTCAAACACCGAAATGGTCTAGCGCCTTCGGGCCCCCCGTTCGGCAGCGGGGCATTCCGCCCCTTCCGACACCGGCAGGCAGTAGAGGAGAAGGAGCGGTGAGGCTCGCCCTGCTGGCGGCGCTCGCCCCGCCGTACTACCTTGCCGTGAGCGCAATCGCCACGCTCCTTGCCCCGAAGGAGTACCGCTCATCGTTGCACACGATGAGCCAGCTCGCCGCGCCGGGCGTGCCGCATCCGAGGATCATCAACGCCGGTTTCATCGGCTATTCCGCGCTGGTGCAGGGGCTGGGGCCGTTGCTCAGCCGCGAAGCCGGCGGCGGATGGCGCGGTCGGTTCCTATGGGGTCTGGTGGGGGCGTACGGGCTCGGCGGCATTCTCGCCGGGATCTTTCGCGCCGGGAGCTTCAGGAAGGTGGCGCCCGGCGTCAACGAGAATACCGCGCACAGAGGGGCGAGCGGTCTCGCGTTCGCAGCCATCCTGGGCCTCATGCTGCTCTCGCCGTTTGCGCTGCGCCCACGCAGCAAGTGGGACCGGTGGCGCGCATTCTCGCGAGCGATGTTCGCGGCGACTTGCGCGTTCGCGCTGCCGTTCCACGCGCGGCCCCTGCGGCCGCGCCGGGGGCTCCTACAGCGCGGCGTCTTCGCCACGACAATGGCGTGGGTGTTTGCGACGTCCTTGAAGCTGCGGCGGTAGCGGAGCGCGCCTACAGCGGCCCGAACCGCCGCACGACCAGCTTCCCCACCGAGACGCCCGCGACAAAACCGACTCCCAACCCGGCCAGGAGTATGCCCCATTGCTCGAACCCCAGCGGGACCGTGCCGAACGCCGCGCTTCCGATGGGCGTATAGACGATGAACACCTGCATCAGAAGGCTGAAACTCACCGCCGCCCACAGCCATCTGTTCGTGCAGAGCGGCATCCCTTCATGGACGCGTATGACCAGCAGCCGCAGGTACTCCTGAACGACGAAGCCCGTGAACGTCATCGTGCGCGCTGTTTCGAGGTCCCACAACCGCAGCCCAACGAAGAACGTGGCCAACAGGATGAGCGCTTTGACGACTCCGACGCCCCCCACCAGCGCCGCCATCGAGCGCCCGAGCACCGCGCCGTGGCGCGGCGGCTCCTGCATCGCTCCCTTGGGCGCGGGGTCCGAGGCCAGCGAGATCGCCGGCCCGGAGTCCGTGACCAGGTTGATCCACAGGATCTGCACCGCCGTGACCGGAAGGTAGCCGAACACGGTCGCCACGAGAATCACGAGCACTTCGGCCAGGTTGCCCGTGAGCATGTAGTTCACGAACTTCTTGATGTTGCGGAATATCCGGCGGCCCTCCTCGACGGCTGAAACGATGGTCGCCAGGTTGTCGTCGAGGAGCACCATGTCGGACGTGTCGCGCGCGACATCCGTGCCCTTGATGCCCATGGCGACACCCACGTCGGCGTTGTGCAGGGCGGGGGCGTCATTCACTCCATCCCCGGTCATCAGGACGACATCGTGGTCCTCTTTGAGGGCCCGCAGAATCATCACCTTGTGACGAGGCTCCGCGCGGGCGAAGATGCTCGTATCGCCGACCGTCCGACGCAGTTCCGCTTCGTCCAGACCGTCAAGTTCCCTGGCTTCGATGGCCCGGCCTTCCAGCCCCACCTCGCCGCCTATGGCGGCCGCCGTGCGGCTGTTGTCCCCGGTGATCATCACGACGCGGATGCCGGCGCGGCGGGCCGCCTCGATTGCGAGCGCCGCTTCGGGCCGCGGCGGGTCGCTCATCGCCCCGAAGGCGGCGAACGTCAGGCCTTCCTCCGCCATATCCTCGCCTTGCTGCGCGGCGGGAGTCTTGTAGGCGAGCGCGAGCACGCGCAGCGCCTGTCCCGCCTGCCCATAGGCTTTCTCCAGCAGTTCCATGCGGCGCTCGTCGGTCAGGGGCTCCACTCCGCCAGGCGTCCTGACGGCGACGCAGAGCGGGAGGACCGCCTCCGGCGCCCCCTTCGTCAGCATCAGGTTCCCCGCCTCGCCCGGCTGAGCAACCGCCACCGACATCATCCGCCGCTCGGAGGTGAATGGAATCTCGCCGGTACGCTCATAGCGCTCGAGCGGAGCTCCCCCGCGCTCCGCGAACTCCAGCAGGGCCGTCTCCGTCGGGTCTCCCGCGTAGCCGTGGTCGGGGCGCCGGCGCGCGTTGTTGCACAGGCCGGCAATGAGCAGCGAAATGCCCACCGGCTCCGCATGCTCGCCCCCCGCAATGTCCAGAGCCTCCAGGTCTTCCGACGCCGTCGACAGCCGCCGAACCGTCATGCGGCCTTCCGTCACCGTCCCCGTCTTGTCGGTGCAGATGACTTCCGCCGCGCCAACCACCTCGACCACGGGCAGCGAGCGCACCAGCGCTTTCCTCTCGAGCATTCGCCGCGTCCCGAAGGCGAGCGTCAGCGTCAGCACGACCGGCAGCCCTTCCGGGACCGCCGCGACCGCAAGCGCGACCGCCGTGATAAACGTTTCGAGTAGGCTCAGGTCTCCCGTCAGCAATTGCAGGGAGGCGACGACCGCTATGAGACCCGCGACCGCCCACCCGATCCGCGACGCCAGACGTCGCACTTCTCGCTGGAACACGGTCGGCTCGTCCTCGGCCGTCTGCACCTCCGCGGCGATGCCGCCGACCTCGGTCCGCATGCCGGTCTCGGTCACCAGCAGCCGGCCCCGTCCCCGCATCACCACCGTGCCGCTGTAGACCATGCACTGCCGTTCCGCCAGCACCGCGTCCACAGCCACGGCGTCCGTCCGTTTCCGGACGGGCAAGCTCTCCCCCGTGAGCGCGGACTCGTCGACGCTCAACTCGACGCTTCCGATCAATCGTCCGTCTGCCGGCGCCCGGGAGCCCTCCTCCAGGAGCACTACGTCGCCGGGAACGAGTTCCTTAGCGTCCAACTGCTCCGGAGTCCCATCCCGCAGCACTGTCGCCGTCGGCGCCGACAGCCGCTCGAGGGCCTCGATTCCCCGGCTCGCCCGGTAGTTCTGCGTGAACCCGAGCGCGGCGTTCAGCAGCACGATGAGCGCGATGAGGAAGGCGTCGATCAGGTGCCCTGAGTCGTCCGAAACCAGCGTCACGCCCGCCAGCAACGCGGCCGCCGCTATCAGCACCAACACCAGTGGACTGCGAAACTCGTCGAGGACCAGCTTGAGCGCCGAGACCGGCGGCGCGCCGATCAGCTGGTTCGGCCCATACTGCACAAGGCGCGCGGCCGCCTCCCCCGAAGACAACCCCTCTGCGGACGCTGATAGCCGCTCGAGCGACCCCTCCACCGTCTCGCTATGCCAACGTCCCACGACCTCAGCGCTCTGCATACCGGAGCGCATTATATCGACAGCCGTCCCGCATCCCCTTCACAACTGTTAACGGCGCTGGTCATTTTCGCTAAGGAACGAGCCGAACTCCCTCAGAGGTCTGTCCCAAGCGCGCCTACAGCGGCGGGGCGGGAGACGCGGCGGCGCGTTGTTGGCGGAGGTGCGCGAAAAGGTAGGCAGTGGCGAGGCCCCTGTAGGGCTTCCACCGTTCGGCGGCGAATGCGTCGAGCTCCTGCTCGGTGAGGCGGCGGCCTCCGAAGTACAGCTCGCCGATGGTGCGCTGTAGCGCAAGGTCGCCCGCGGGCAGCACGTCGACCCTGCCGAGGGCGCGCATCAGCACCCACTGCACCGTCCAGCGCCCGACGCCGCGGATGGCGCTGAGTTGCGCTATGACCTCCTCGTCGCTCAGCGCGTCGAGCCGTTCGTGGTCGAGCTCGCCGTCCACGGCTCGTTGCGAGATGCCGATGATGTACTCGGCCTTGCGGGCGCTGAGTTTGAGGGCGCGGAGGGCGTCGGCGCCGGCCTGCGCGATGGTCTCCGGCCGAGGAAAGGCGTGGACGACGTGTCCGTCGGCTTCGAGGGCCGCGCCGTAGGCGGTTACGAGGCCGTCGCGTATGACACGGGCGACGGCGCCGGATATCTGCTGTCCGGCGACCGCTTGGACCATCGCCTCGTAGACCGACTCCGACCTGGTGAGCCTGAGGCCTCGCAGATGGCCGATCGCGCCGGAGAGCACGGGATCGTCCGCGAGGATGTCGTAGAAGCCGCCGAGGCCAACGTCGAAGCCGAGAAGCCGGGCGGCCTCCGCCGCTGCAGCCTCGAGGGCGCCGTCCGGCCCGCCGTTGGGGAGCGAAACGTCGACGGCGGCCCCGTCGGGACTGGGGCGGACGGCCATCACGAGCGGCCCGCTCGGGGCCCACGCGGCGCGGTAGTAAACGCCGTCTGCGAAGAGGTCGGAGCCGGCCCGCCCACGGTAGTAGGTCTGGTGGCCGACGGTCAGGTCGAAGTCGAACGGGTCGGGGGCGGGAACCCGGATGAACGAGGGCTCAGGCATCGCTAGTTCGGCACGAGGGCGCCCGGCTGGCAGGCTCGGCACCAGCTGGTGACCTTCTGGTTGGGGCCGATTTCGGATATGTGTGCGCCGCAGCGCGGGCACGGCTCGCCGCCTTTGCGGTGCACCTTCAGGAAGTCGCGCACCTTCACGTGGATGTTCGGGGGCATGCGCTCACGCACCACGGCGGTCGCCTCGTTCAACACTTTGGGGATGGCGTCGAACAGGCGGCGGAGTTCTTCTTCCGAGAGGGACTTGCGCTTGCGGAAGGGCGAGACCCCGGCTTCCCACAGTATTTCATCAACGTAGGCATTGCCGATCCCGGACACCAGCTTGCCGCGCGCTATAACGCCCTTGATCTCGCCGGTGTACGGGCGGATGCGCTCGACGAAGTCGTCGAACGTCGCGGCGGGGTCGAGCGCGTCGGGGCCCTGCTCCTGCAGGCGCTGCACCCGGCCTATCTGGTCGGGCCGGAGGTAGTGAATCCGGCCCATCGACTTGTCATCGAGGTAGCGCAGGTCCATGTCCTCGGTGCCGAGCAGGAAGAACATGCGCTTAGAGATCCTGGTCGAGGGCTGGGTGTACTGCCAGCGCCCGGTGAGCATGAGATTGGCGACAAGGACCCTGTCGGGCTCGATGGGAAAGAGCAGGTCCTTGCCCTTGCGGATGATGGGGCCGAATCGACGGCCCACGACGTCGTCGGTGAAGCTCTCAGCGGCCACGGAGCGGACGATCCACGGCTTGGGGGCCTCGGCGCGAACGATCTCACGCCCGGCGATGCGGTCGTTGAGGAATTCGCGAATAACTTCCAGGTCGGGTATCTCGGGCATGCGCTTACTCCGCTGTCCGGTTGCCGGCAGGGCCGAGGAGCGGATGGGCGCCGCCGGCGCGGGCAGTATAGCAACGGGGAACTCCGGCGCTGGTAATGGACGGAGGAGCGCATTGGCCACTAGGCTAGGGCGCATGTTCGCTCCGAAACCGAAAGGCCCGCCGCTCACTCCCATCGCCGACGTACTCACCATGGCGCTGCTGACGTGCTTCCGCCAGCCGGTGTGGCTCATTGCGGCGGGTACGTCAGCAGCGCTGGCCGCCAATCTCATCGGCGCGCTCATCAACCCCACCGCGCTTGTACAGCAACTGGCATGGGCCCTGTTCATTACGTCGCTGACAATCGGGTTTCTGGCGCCCACCGCCGTCCTGGTGCTGTGCGCCACGCGGCGTGAACGGCCAACCATAGGCATAGCTGTCGCCGGGCTCGCAACGTTTGGGCCGCGGTACTACTCAATTGGGCTGTTGCTTGGGCTGGGGGCGCTGCCGCTTGCGGTAGCGCCGTTCGTCGCGCCGGTGCTCATCTACGTGCTGCTGCGCTTCTCACTGGCGGGCCCCGCAGTGCTTCTGGAGAACCACGGCGTTCTGCAGGCGCTTGGACGCAGTTGGGCGCTGGTTGAGGGGCGGTGGTGGCGGACGTTCGCCCTGCAGTTGCTCTTGGGCGTCTTCGCCTTCCTGCTGCTCTACGGCGCCGGGGCTATCGGCGGCATGGCGGAGAGCACGACCATCACGCTCGTGGCGACCTCGCTCGCGCAGGGCGTGGCGGCGCCGCTCGTGGCTTCGGTCGAGATCCTCCTGTTCCTGGAGTACAGCCAGACGTCGCTGGACGCCGGCGGCGCGAAAAACAGCGCACCGGAGCCGGAGGAAGCCGATAGCCAGGAGTCTAGCGCGTTGGAGGAGAGCGAACGCTCCGGAGAGTAGGAGTCCGCTATTCCAGGAAGTCCCGCAGCTTCCGGGAGCGGCTGGGGTGGCGGAGCTTGCGGAGAGCCTTTGCCTCAATCTGGCGAATGCGCTCACGCGTGACGCCAAAGTCGCGCCCAACCTCTTCGAGGGTGCGGCTCCGACCGTCCTCGAGGCCGAAGCGGAGCTGCAGGACCCGGCGCTCGCGCTCGCTGAGCGTGCCCAAGACGCCCTCGACCTGCTCGCGAAGGAGTTGGAACGTGGCGGCCTCGGCGGGAGCAGGGGCGCTGCGGTCTTCGATGAAATCGCCGAGGTGAGAGTCTTCCTCCTCGCCGATGGGGGTTTCGAGCGAAACGGGCTCCTGGGAGACTTTGAGGATTTCGCGAACGCGCTCGGGGGAAACCTCCATGCCCTCGGCGATCTCGGCGGTCGTGGGCTCGCGTCCGTACTCCTGGACGAGGCGGCGACTTACGCGCATGAGCTTGTTGATGGTCTCGACCATGTGAACGGGGATGCGGATCGTGCGTGCCTGATCGGCGATGGCGCGAGTGATGGCCTGTCTGATCCACCAGGTGGCGTAGGTGGAGAACTTGTAGCCCTTGCGGTAGTCGAACTTCTCAACGGCGCGGATAAGGCCGATGTTGCCCTCCTGGATGAGGTCGAGGAGCGACATGCCGCGGCCGATGTACTTCTTGGCGACGCTGACGACGAGGCGGAGGTTGGCCTCGGCGAGATGCCGCTGGGCGCGGACGCCCTCCTGTTTCACGTCGCTGAAGTGCCTGCGAAGCAGAAACTCGTTCGACTCGATGCGCTGCGCCGTGTCCGCGTCGTGGACGACCTCGTTGAGGTCGGCGAAGGCGACGTCGGCGCCGACGATGTCCCTGATGTCGTCGGGCAGGACGTGACTGCTGAGCGACAACTGTACGACGTCGGCGGTGGCCAGGCCGATAAGCGCCTTTTGCTGGTCCGGGTTGGGCTCTCCCTCGCTGTCCCAGTAGCGCATGCCGAGGGTTTCGAGCATATCGAGATTGTTCTCGCCGTCGATGTTGGCGCGGAGCTTCTCGTTGGTGAGCATCTCGCCGAGGGTCATCGTCTCTTCAATGGCGAGGAACTCGGTGATGGCCTCGAGGAACTCGCGCTGTCTGTGGAGGTCTTCGAGCAGGCGCACGGCCACGTCGGCGGCCATGACGGGTCGGTGCTCGGTCTGCTGGGAGATCCCCTTCTCGAATTTGTCGACGTGCTTGTAGGAAGCGAGCTGGAGCGCAAGGCGGCGCTCATCGGCGGCCGTGAGCAGGGTCACGCGGCCGATCTCGCGCAGATACATGCGGACCGGGTCGTCGATGAGCTCGGAGCCGTCGAGGTCGTCCTGCTGAGCATCCTCCTCGGCTTCCTTGGCCTCGTCCTCGGTTTCCTGAAGCTCCTTGTGATCGGGTTCCCGCTGCGCGTCGAGCTCTTCGGCGACGACGCCGGCAAGGGCCTCCGCCACCGTGGGCGAGGCGGGGTCGGCGTCGGCTTCCTCGGCAGAATCGGCGTCGGCGGATTGGGGCTCCTCTTCTTTGGCCGCGTCGTCGTCGCCCTCCTCGGGGTCGGTTTCGACGGCTGCGGACTCGGGCTTGGCTGGCTTGGCCGCAGCCTTCGAAGCTGCGGGGCTGGCCTTCTTTGGGGTTGCCACGGGCGCATCGCCGGTTTCCGCCACGGGCGCGTCGCCGACGGGAACCGCGCCGTTTGCGCCGACTTCGGAGGAAGCAGCCTTTGGCTTGGCGCGGGACTTCCGCGCCGGCGGTCGCTTCGGGGTTGGGGCGGCGTCGGTTGCGGTGTTGGGGAGGGCCGACTCGGGCTCGACGGCGGTTTCGACGGGATTGGTTGCTTGCTTGGTCGCCAAGATATGACCTCTTCGTTGGCTGGCGGCCGAGCAGGGAGAGGGATCTAGCTCGGGCCGCTCACGAACACGTCCTGGAGCTGCCTGTTGCGACTAACAGCCTCTAGATGTTTGGGGTCGTTCGGATCGCCATTCGCCGCGTCCTCAGCGAATATCGCGACTTCCTGCGCCTTCAACTCACGAAGGTGGCGCTCCTTGAGCCTCCGCAAGCAGGCTTGCCATTCCGCCGCGCGCTGCTGCCTGTCGGCCGGAGGTAACGCCTCCTGCGAGAGCCTGACCAAGCGGTCGGCGAGTTGGCCGTCCAGTTGCGCGAGCGCATCTTCCATTGTAGCACTGGTCTGAACGGCGCTCAAGATGGCCCGGTTCTCCGAACTCCTGAAATGCTCGGCTTCGACAGACGCGGCCTGGCTCCAGTACTCGGGATACCCGGCGAGGAGGGCGAGCACGCGGTCCTCGAGCGGGTCGCCCGCGGGGATGGCGATGTCCGGCTCGGAGGACTGTTGACGGCGGGGACGGGCGGCTTGCTGCTGGGCGGCGTACTGCTTCGCCGCGGAATCGACAACGTCGATGGGCGCGCCGATGGCGTCGGCGACACGCTGGCTGTAGTGGGCCTGCTCGCTGAAGTCCTTTATGAGGAAGAGGGCCGGCACGAGCCGTCGCAGCGCTTCTGTGCGGCCCTCAGCAGTGGTCAGGTCAACACGCGCGGTCTCGGCGCGGATGAGAAACTCGAAGGCGGGGACGGCGTCGGCGAGCAAGCGGCGGAATTGGTCCACGTCGGCGCGGATCAGCTCGTCGGGATCTTTGCCGCCGGTGATGAGCGCGACGCGCAGGAGGTCGAGGTCGCCGGGCCGGTTGAGTATCTCAGTGCGCCGAGCGCCGGGTACAGGGTCGCCCAGCACCGGCCATGAGTTGCGGAGGCTGCGGAGCGTCGCCTCCTGGCCTGCGGCGTCGGCGTCAAGGGCGAGGATGATGCGGGATGCGCGGGCCTTGAGGAGAGTGATCTGTTCGGCCGTGAGGGCCGTGCCCATTGAGGCGACGACGTTGCGGACGCCGTGCTCGTGGGCGGCGATGACGTCCATGTACCCCTCGACGACGACGGCGACGCCCTCGGCGCCGATAGGCTCTTTGGCGCGGTCGAGCGCGTAGAGCATGCGCCCCTTGTCGAAGACAGGAGTCTGAGGGGTGTTGATGTACTTGGGGTCGGAGCCGTCGAGGGAGCGGCCCGCGAAACCTGCGATGCGCCCGTCGACGTCGCGGAGGGGAAACATGAGGCGCCCCCGGAACATGTCGCGCGCGGGGCCGCCGTCGGGATCGCCGCCGATGGCGAGTCCGGCGCGGAAGATGAGGTCTTGGTGGAAGCCGAGGGCGGTGAGGCGGCGAAGCAACTCCTCGCCGGTGCTGGGCGCGTAGCCGATGCCGAAGCGCGCAATGGCCTCGTCGGAGAGGCTTCGCGCGGCGGCGTAGGCCCTAGCCTGGGCGCCGCGTTCGGCGATGAAGGCGTCGCGAAAGATCTGCTGGGCCGCGTCGTTGACGGCATAGAGGGGATTCTCAGCGCGCTCGGCGGCCCGGCGTTGTTCGAGTTGGACGCCAGCCCGGTCGGCAAGCAGGCGGAGCGCGGCGGAGAAGTCGAGGCCTTCGGCCTTCATGACGAAGGAGAAGACGTCGCCGCCTGTGGCGCATGCTCCGAAGCAGCGCCAAGTCTGGCGGTCGGGGAAGACCACGAAAGAGGGAGTGCGCTCCTGGTGAAAGGGGCACCGGGCATGGTAGTTCCTGCCCGTGCGTTTGAGGTCGGGCACTCGGTCGGCGACGACATCCACGATGTCGAGGCGCGCTTTGATGTCGTCGGCGGCGGTCATGGCGAGTCGATTGTACGGGCGCCTCTGAAGTGGGCGCGCAAGAGGGGCGAGGCCGGGGTTTGGGGGCAGTTACACGCGGCCTTCAAAGACGTTGGAGACGATGCCAGGCCGCAGCTGTTCGGCAAGGGTGAGGGCGAACTGGTCGGTCATTCCGGCGATGTAGTCGATCGCCACGCAGTCCACGGGCTCGCCCGCTGCGTGGAAGCGCTCAGGAATCTCGTCCGGATGCGCGAGGAAGTGGTTGTAGAGGAACTCGACAATCGCTCGCGCGTTCTCTCCCTCCGGCCCCACGCCGGCCGGCACGTACACCGTGTCGTACATGAACTCCCGCAGCTCGGTCACCACCAGCGCCACCTCCGCGCTCATGGTCAGCCGCGGCCTCGCGCCCCCGTCGTCGGAATCGTAGCCCGCCGCGGCCCATGAGGCGGCCACCACGTCCCGCACCATCACGTCCAGCCGCTGGGAGTGGCGCGAGCCGAGCACTTCGCGGGCTCCCACGGGCAGGTCGGACTCGTCAAGCACACCGGCCCTGATGGCGTCGCCGATGTCGTGGGCGAGGTAGGCGATGGCGTCGGAGACCCGGACGACCTGAGCCTCGAGTGTGAGGCGGTCGAGGTCGGCCCCGTTCAGGAAGTCGCCGCGCGGCTTGGAGTGGTGGAGGACCGCCTGGCGCGTCTCGTGGGTCAGATTGAGTCCGGCGCCGTCTTTTTCGAGCTTATCTATCGTTCTCAGGCTCTGTTCGTTGTGGCGGAAGCCGCCGGGGTGAAGGCGGTCGAGGACCTGCTCGCCGATGTGGCCGAACGGCGTGTGGCCGAGGTCGTGCCCGAGGGCGGCGGCCTCAACGAGGTCTTCGTTGAGGCGGAGGGCCCGCGCGATAGTCCGTGCGATCTGGGTCACCTCGAGGGTATGGGTGAGCCTGGTTACGAAGTGGTCGCCGACGGGGGCGACGAACACCTGGGTCTTGTGCTTGAGCCTGCGGAAGGAGTTGGTGTGGATGATGCGGTCGCGGTCGCGCTGAAACTCGGTGCGGAGTTCGTCAAGGGGTTCCGGGACTTTGCGGCCCCTTGACCGGGCGCTGAGAGAAGCCCAGCGAGAGAGCCTGTCGGCCTCTCCTTGCTCCACGTACTTGCGGACGACGGCCAACCCGCTCTCGGTGGCGTACTGCATGGGAGTAGTTTAGCAGCCGGCGGCGCTTGGGCGGGGAACGAAGGACTCAGCCCCAGAGCTCCTCGCTCGCAATTCTGGCCCCTTCCGCCATGGCCCGGAACTTCGCCCAGCATATCTCCGGCACGCCCACACGGGTCCCCAACCCGCAGTCGGTGCCCGCCATAAGGTTCTCCTTGCCCACTATGGGCGCGTAACGCAGGAGCCGTTCCGCGACGAGTTTGGGGTGCTCCACAAAGTCGGTGAAGTGGCCGACGACGCCAGGGATGAGAATCGCGCCCTCCGGCAACTTGACGTCTCGCCAGATTGCCCACTCGTGCTGGTGTCGCGGGTTCGACGCCTCGATGGAGTACGCCTGGGCCCTGACGCTGAGGAATAAGTCCACGACGTGCTCGAGTCCGATGTCGGAGACGTGGGGGCCGTGGTAGCTCCCCCAGCACACGTGAAGGCGTATCTGCTCACGGGGAATGTCCCGCAGAGCGTAGTTCAGGACTTCTACGCGCTGCTCAGCGAACCTGCGGTAAGCGGGAATATCCATCCCGGTCTGTATCTGCCACGCGTCGAAGAGGTCCGGGTCGTCTATCTGCAGGGTGAGCCCCGCGTCGGCGATGGCCTTGTACTCTTCGTGCATGGCGTCGGCGATGGCGTAGACGAACTCCTCCTCCGTGGGGTAATGCTCGTTCCACAGCCAGTGGTCGATGCTTCCGGGCGCGACAGCGGGCAGGAACGGCTCCGCGTCGCCGACATCGTCCAGCGCGGCTTTGAAGCGCGCAATGTCGTTCTGTACGCGTTCCGCGCCCACGTACGTGATCGGCCCGACGCAGAACAGTTGCTTGTCCCGTGGGCGCCCGACCGCGAACCCGCGCGGGGAGTCGAAGTATCCGGGGAACGCGAGTCTGTCCCGTGCGGATATCTGCTGCGGCTCCGGCCCCTCGCCGGGCTCGAACGCTCGCAGCTCGATGCCGCCAAGCCGTTCGTTGGCGTAGTTCGTAAAGTTGGTCTTGCTGAGTTCGCCGTCGTTGATGCTGTCCATGCCACAGTCAATCTGGAGGCGAACGATGTCGGCCACCGCCTCGGTCAGCCGCCGGTCGAGCCGCTCTTCGTCGACCGGCGCCCCGGCGGCCTTGGCCGCCACCATCTCCCGAACATCGTCCGGCCTCGGCAGGCTCCCCGCGTGCATGGTGCGTATGCGGTCTGTGCTGCGTTTCATAGACGCCTCCTCTTCATGACGCGCCCCGGATTGTCCGTACGCCGGGCGCGGGACGCAAGCGGCGCCCTCCGTCTCTCTCCTCACCGCAAACGGGAAGGGTCAGGCGCGGATCTCTTCGCGCATGAACTTGAGGTAGGAGGCCGCCACGAGCAGGGCCACCATGGCGACGAGGGCGACGATGTGCGGCCAGACGAGCTGCAGGCTCTGGCCGGCGGAGACCGGCGTGGCGAGGAGGTCGGCCAGACGGCTCTCGTCGACGGTGAACAGGTTGAGGGCGCGCCCGCCGAGGGGGTCCAGCAGGATGGACGTGGCCTCCGAAAAGAGGCCGGAGGGAGAGACGCGGCTCACCCAGGACTCGATGTTGATGCGGCGGATCGCGTCCTCGGTAGTGGCGATTTCCGGGACGATGCGTTCGGCGAGCACGCCGCCGAGAAGGGGCACGAGGAAACCGAGCGCGAACCAGGAGCCGATGGCGGCGAGCGCGGAGGTTACGGTATTGCGCAGCAGCACGGAGAAGGTCACCGAGAGCGAGAGCCAGAAGGCGAGGTAGGCGACGGCGACGAAGCCGAGGCCGACGAGCCGGATGACCTCTTCGCCGGAGGGGGCGATGCCCATGCGGAACATCGTGAGTCCGACGACGACGATCATCATGCTGGAAGTTACGAGGGCGAGGGTGAGGAGGGCGGCGAACAGCTTGGCGTTGTAGACGTCGTCCCGGTGAAGCGGCTGAGAGAGCAGGCGGGCGAGGGTGCCCTGGGTGCGCTCGCCGTTGATGGAGTCGAACCCGAGGGCGATGCCGATGATGGGCCCGAAGAAGCTGATGAACGAGAGGAGCGATATCGGCACGCCATAGGCGGTGGTGAAGACGTCGAGGAAGAAGAACTCGCGGCCCTGCCGCACGAGCGTGTCGAGGTCGACGAACGATCCCCAGAGGACGCCGACGCCGACGAGCCCCAGGAGGAGGGTGAAACGGCGTTTGCCGAAGTGGTCGGCCATCTCCTTCCAGAAGAGCGCGCTCACGCGACGGCCTCCTGGAAATAGCGGAGGTATATCTCCTCGAGGGAGGTGTTCTGGGCGCGCATTTCGAGGAGCCGGGCGCCGCGCTCGTGAACAGTGGCCAGGGCTTCGGCCCGCACGTCGCGGGCGCTGGTGATGACGGCTTGAGCGCCGGCGCGGGCGAGACCCTCAACGCCGGGGATGGCGCGGAGCGCGTCGTCGAGGCCGTCGCCGCCGTCCGTGACGAGGGTCACGCGGAAGCCGCCCTCGTCGAGACGCGCCGTAAGCTCGTCTAGCGTGCCTTCCAGAACAAGGCGTCCGTGGGACATGATGCCGACGCGGTGGCAGATGCGCTGCACCTCGTGGAGCTGGTGAGAGGAGAGGAAGAAAGCAATGTTGCGCTGGCGGCTCAGCTCCCCGATGAGCTCCAGCAGCCACTGGATGCCGGCGGGGTCGAGCCCGAGGGTGGGGTCGTCGAGGATAACGACGCGGGGATCCTTCAGCAGCACATCGGCGAGGCCGAGCCGCTGGCGCATGCCGCGCGAGTACTGGGCGACGGGCTGATCGGTCGCGTCCGCGAGCTCCACGATGCTGAGAAGCTCGTCGATGCGAGCATCGGCGCGGGCCCTGGGGATGGCGTTGAGTTCGGCGGTGAATCGAAGATTCTCGGCGCCGGAGAGGTCGCCGTAGAAGCCGACGGACTCAGGCAAGTAGCCGACCTGGCGCTTGACGGCGATGGGGTCCCGGGTGGGGTCGTGGCCGCAGACGCGAATTTCGCCGCCGGACGGTTCGGTGAGGCCCAGCATCATCAGGATGGTGGTGCTCTTGCCGGAGCCGTTGGGGCCGAGAAAGCCGTAGACCTCGCCTTCGTAGAGAGTGAGGTCCACGCCGTCGACCGCGCGGAACCGGCCGTAGGCCTTGGCGAGGCCGCGCGCCTCGATGAGCGCCTCGCGGGAAGCGTTCTCGTACGCCGGAGCGGCCTCGACTGTTTCGGGGGCGTCGCTCATCGTCTGCCCAGCCTCCAGAAGAGTCCGGCGAGGCCTCCGATGACGAGGACGACGAGGACGATGCCGAGCCACCCCCAGATAGTGGACTGCGCGACGGTCACTCGTATCTCGAGCGCGTCGGAGGTGTCAGGGTGAACGGAGCGAAGGGTAACGAGGTAGTCGCCGGGGATGGCGTCGCCGGCGGGGAGGACTGTGAAGGGGATGTCGATGAGGTTGGCTGCGGGAAGCGGCGGGACGGTCGACGGCTCGAACGTTACCTCCCACCCCTGGGGAGCGTCGGCGACGAGGGAGATGTCGGTGAGTTCGGCGGTGCCGATGTTGGTGATGCGGAGCTTGGCGGAGGCTTCCTCGCCGGCGGTGGCCTCGATGTTGAGCCGTCCGGTGTCGGTGGTGGTGATGATGTCGCCCTGCCCGCGAACGGTCACCTGGAGGAGGGTGGTCGCCTCGAACCCAACCTCGTCGTAGACCCGCACCGGAACGAAGTAATCGCCGGCGTCAGTCCCGCGCGGCGGGGTTACCCGCACGTCGATGCGCTCGGAGAGGGCGTCGCCGACGCTGATGCTGGAGATGAGACGCTCCTCGCCGAAGGAGGGCACGTACGATATCTCCCACCCGGTGAGCCCTTGGCCGTTGATGTCGACGGCGGCGCCTTCCAGCGAGAACGAGGAGTCGGCGCCGGTGTCGTTCTGAATGACGATTTCGAAGTTGTAGGTGCTGCCGGCCGTTCCGCGGAGAACGGGGAAGGTGGTGACGATGGCGACGCCGGTATCGGTGGCGGCCGGGGGATCCGGAACCGTGAGCGTGTAGACGGCGCTGTCGTACTCGACGGTCTCGTCGGGCGATACGACGCGCAGGCCGAGGCTGTAGTCGCCGGGGGTCGGGCGCGGGTCGGGGAGGTCGATGCGCAGGCGAAGCGTCTGGCCGGGAGCGAAGCTGTCCTCGCGCTGGGGCTCGACGATGATCTCACCGACCTTGAAGTCGAAGAAGCGGTCCCAGACGCCGATGCTCCAGTCATCAAGGCTGTGTTCGAGGATGAGCTTCACGGCCCGCCGCTCGTTGGTGTTGTTCCAGAGGTCGACGGTGAGATCGGTGCGCGTCTCCCGGGGGCCCATTTCGAGGGACCGCACGGGGGAGTCCATCCGCACGTCGTTAGGATGCTGGGCCAGGACGGGGACGCTTTGGGCGACGACCGCAATCCCCAAGCCCAGGGCGATGAGGGCGAAACGGGCTATCCGCATACTGCTGTACCTTCCTCGGAGTTGCTGCAAGGGTGCGCAGCCCTCGGCTGAGTTTGGATTGACGTGCTGGCGACTAGATAATGTACCGCTTTGGGGCGTTGCCGCGCCACCCCTTTCGGGAACCACTATGGAAACTACGCCCCGCAGCCGCGGATGGTTTGCCGGGTTTACCCGATACGCTTGGCCTCTTCCCAGAGTTCGAGCTTACGGGCGGTCGTCATGTCGGCGATTTCGACGTCGTCGGCCCTGGCCGCGCGTTCAATGCTGCCGAAACGCTCGTAGAATCGGGCGTTCGCGCCGCGCAGGGCCTGTTCAGCGTCGATCTTGAGCCTGTGAGCTGCGCCCACGAGCGCGAACAGGAGGTCGCCGAACTCCTCCTCGCGCCGCTGGGGAGACTCCGCGCCCCGGAGTTCGGCGACCTCCTCGGCCACCTTCTCGAAGCTCATTCCGGGGTCGTCCCAATCGAAACCGGCCTGCCGCACCCTTCCGAGCACGGCCTCGGCATAGGCGAGGGCCGGCATCGTCTTCGAAACTCCATCGAGCATGGAGGCGCCGGCGCGTCCCTTGCGGGCGCGTTCCTGGGCCTTGAGGCGCTCCCACTGGCCCTTGACCTCTTCGGCCGAGTGAGCGGAGGCGTCGCCGAACACGTGAGGGTGTCTGCGGACAAGCTTGGCGTTCACCCCGGAGACGACGTCGTCGACGGTGAAGGCTTGTTCGTCGGCGCCGATCTGGGCGTGAAAGACGATGTGGAGCAGCAGGTCGCCGAGCTCCTCCACGAGGCCGGCGCGGTCGCCGGCGTCGAGGGCGTCGAGCAGTTCGTACGTCTCTTCGAGCAGCGAGTCGCGGAGGGAGGCGTGGGTCTGCTGGAGGTCCCACGGGCAGCCTTCGTCGGGGTCGCGCAGTCGGCGCATCGTCGCCAGAAGCTCGTCGAAGGTGGTCGACACGTCGGGGCCTCCTTGGTTCGGCGTGGGCAAGAGTGCAACGCGGTCGCGGGCCTCAATGCTACCAGCCTTCTCTCCCTGGGGAGAGACGCAGGGGGCGAGCGAGAGTTCCGACTACACGAGAATGACGGGAGGAGGGGCTGGTAGGATGGCGGAGTGAGGCGGATATCGTGGAATGAGTGGCGGGTCGCAGGGTGGGTTGCGGCGGCTGCGCTGGCGGTGCTGCTCATCGCCACGAGCGTTCGCATCGCGGCGAACAGCCTGCCGCTGTACGAGGCGCTGTTCGAGCGTCACGGGGTGTCGGAACGGACGGGAATCACACCGGAGGGCTTGTCCCGCGTAGGAAGCGACATCCAGACGTACTTCAACAGCGACGAGGAGCCGCTGCAGGTGACCGCCGAGGTTCGCGGCGTGGAGCGGCGGCTGTTCACGGAGGCCGAGGTGTCGCACATGGCGGACGTGAAGCAGCTGTTCCGTCGAACGTACCGGGCGCAGGGGACGGCGGCGCTGCTGCTGGCGGCGCTTACCGCGGCGGCGATCTGGCGGTTCCGGGGCGGGGTCTACTTCGTGCTGGCGCAGTGGATGCGCCGCGCGGCGGTTGCGACGGTGGCGTTCGTGCTGCTGGTGGGGCTGCTGAGCCTCGTGGCGTTCGACGCGGTGTTCACCGTGTTCCACTACCTGGGCTTTCCGCAGGGGAACTGGGCGTTCGACCCGCGGACTTCCTACCTCGTGCAGGTGTTCCCGCTGGGCTTTTGGCAGGACGTGACGATGATTATTGGGGTGATGTCGCTGCTGGGGTCGGCGGCGCTGTGGATGGTGGGCTTTGCGACGCCCATGCTGCTGAGACGACCGCCAAGGAAAGAGGATTAGCCGCAGCCACAACCGCCCCCGCAGCAGGCGCCGCTAAGGGGGCCGGAGGGCGCGGGGCCCGCGCCGGCGCCGACGGAGACGGGAGCGGCGAACAGGGAGAGGATGCGGCGCGCGGCGAGTCCGCACCGGGGACAATCGGCCTCGCGTGGGGCGTCCATGCGCTGCAGACGCTCGAACTGCGTTTGGCAGGCTTCGCAGGCGTACTCGTAGAGCGGCATGAGTGATCCTCATCTCCCCTGCGTGGGGACTGCGGGCTATTGTAGCACCCCTGCCGGAACGGCTGCGTTCGGCGTGAAGTCCTGCGTCGGGAAAGCGGGAGAGCAGCGCTCAGGAGGTTATCAGGCCCTCTTGTGGCTGAGTCCACGGGAGGTTGTAGAGCGGCGCGAATTGCGGCGCTCTTGGTATCGGCATGTCGCCAAAGGGCGCGTCGATAACCACAGGGGCTTGACGTTCGAGGGCTTCAGGCAGAAGGGCTTCTAATTCAAGAGGGTCCTTCGCCCGCATTGCGACTGCCCCGAAGGACTCAGTGAATTTGACGAAGTCCGGATTGCACAGATCCGTCTCGTAGGTTCCGTTGAACGCCACGTCCAGGTCGCGCGCGACGTTGCCGTACGAGTCATTCCTGAAGACGACGGTCACAACGTTGATCCCGTACTTCATCGCCGTAGACAGTTCGGATGAGTTGAACATAAACCCGCCGTCTCCGGTGATGCACACCACAGGGCGGTCCGGCTTGGCCACCTTCGCGCCAAGGGCGGTGGGAAACGCGTAGCCCAAGTTGAAGGAGTAGCCGGAGTCTATGTACGTCTTGGGGTGATTGGCCTGGAAGTGAGTCCTGGCGTAATAGCCTAGCTGGGTGACGTCCCAGACCACGTATGCGTCTTCGGGGACGGCGCGCCGTATGGCCTCGATAAGGGGGTACTGGGGTTCGTTCAGCCGGATGTCATAGTACGCAATGAGCTTGCGCGCTGCGGCGACGGCTTCCTCGGGCGACGGGCGATCAGCCGCCCCGGCTTCTACGCAAGCAGGCAGGAAGGCTTCCAGGGTTGCCCGGGCGTCGCCGTGCAAGGGGATGGTGTCGGCCTGCACCCGCGTGAGTTCGGAGTCGTCAATATTGATGTTTATCAGGGTGCAGTTCTCGGCCGGGAGGCCCAGGGAAAAGCGCGCGCCCACTCCGATGACAACGTCTGCGGACTGCATCACCTCATAGAGCTGGTTCATCTCCTGCCGCTCACCCCTGGGACTGAAGCACGAGCCGTAACTGAGGGGATGGTTGTCAGGGATTGCGCCCTTCCCTCCACTGGAGGTGATGACGGGAATGTTGGTCGCCTCCGCCAGTGCGACCAAGGCGCCTTCCGCGTTCGAGCGCGCCACCCCTCCGCCGGCGTAAATCAATGGCGACCGCGCTTTAGCGACTGCCTGGGCGGCCTGCCGCAAGTCTTCCATGCTGGGCACGACTCTTGAGACGCGAGCCGAGTCTCGCAGTTGGACGTCCTCACGTTCAACGCAGGCCTCAGGTGGAATTTCCAGGAACACGGGCCGAGGTCTGCCGGTGCGCATCTGCCGGAACGCCTCGAATACCGCCTCCGGAACTGCCCGGGGCCGGGCCGCCTGACGCTGCCACTTGGTGATCGACCGGACCGCGCTCGGTTGGTCCGCCACCTCATGGACCGCTCCCAGATTCCTGCCCAGCGCACTCCGAGGCACCTGACCGGCGATGAGGAGCACCGGTATGGAGCGCGCGTATGCGTTGGCCAGGCCCGGGGCTGCGTTGTACACCGCTGCGCCCGGCACCACTAACGCGACGCCAGGGTTTCCCGATGCGCGGGCGTAGCCGTCGGCCATGTAGGTGGCGGCTTGCTCGTGACGGGTCGTTATGTGGCGAATGGCGGGTTCGTCGCGCAGGGCGGCGATAATCCCGTAGGTCTGAATGCCCGGGATGCCGAAGACCACCTCAACGCCTTCGCGCACCAGGGACTTGACCAGAGCTTCTCCGCCGCTCATTACGACCATGAGGCGTCCTCTCGCCTCCCGCTCCGCTGACCGGCGGCTGGGAGTGCGGGGCATTGTAGCAGCCTCTCCTCTCCGGGAGGCGTCCTGCCTTCGCGGGATGACGGGTTAGCCCCGGAAACGGTAGCCGACGTTCCAGACGGTGTCGATGAAGGTGTGGGTGGCGTCTTCTATCTTGCTGCGAAGGCGCCGTATGTGGACGTCGACGGTGCGGGTGCCTCCGAAGTACTGGTAGCCCCAGACCTGTTCGAGGAGGGCCTCGCGGGTGTAGACGCGTCCAGGGGTGGATGCGAGGAGCTTGAGCAGTTCGTACTCTTTGAAGGTGAGGAGGACGGGTTTGCCGGCAAGGAACACGTCGTAGCGGTTGGAGTCGATGACGAGGTCTTCAACGCGGATGACGCCAGGTTCGTCGGCGGGACCGGGCCGTTCGAGGCGCCGACGGATGCGGAGGGCGAGTTCGCCGAGACGCCAGGGCACGACGATGAAGTCGTCGACCTTCAGGGCGAGGTCGGGCGCGAGAAGATGGTCGGCGGAGACGGCCGCGATTACGGGACACGGGGCGGGACCGCGGGCAAGAGCCTCCGCGCCGCGCCGGTCGGCGTCGACGAGGTCGAGGAGGATGATGTCGGGCGCGTTGAGGTCGTCGGCGCGTTCGAACGGCACCCCCTCGCGGCGGAGGCAGTCGGCAAGGTCGCGGGCCGGCCCGAGGGCGTCGCAGAGGAGGCCTACCCGGACGCGTTCGAGCCCGGCGGCGGGGGCGGCCCATGGGAAGCGTTCGGAGCGCTCTACCACCAGACCTTCCCTTCCACCTCGCGTTCGAGGTCGGCAAAGTCGCGGGTCCACAGCCCGGTGCTGAGGTATTTCCACCCTCCGTCGGCGAAGAGGCAGACGATGTCGCCGCTGTCGATGCGGTTGGCGACGCGAAGGGCGGCGGCGAGAGCCGCGCCGGAGGAGACGCCGGCGAAGACGCCCTCCTTGCGGAGAAGGAGCGCGGTCATGCTGAAGCTCTCGGCGCTGCTGATCATGATGCGGGCGTCGAGCAGGGAGAGGTCGAGGATAGGCGGCACGAAGCCTTCCTCGAGGCTTCGGAGTCCCTGGATCCGGTCGTCGGGTTCGGGGGCTGCGGCGATGATTTCGACGTTGGGGTTGAACTCCTTGAGCCTGCGGCCGACGCCCATGAGGGTGCCGCCAGTGCCAAGTCCCGCGACGAAGTGGGTGACCTCCGGGAGGTCGCGGATGATTTCAGGCGCGGTGGTCTCGTAGTGGGCGCGGGGGTTGGCGGGGTTGCCGTACTGATAGAGCATCACGTAGCGGTCGTCCTGGTCGGCCAGGGCCTTGGCGGCGACGATGGAGCCATTGGAGCCCTCCTCGCCGGGGGAGTAGATGATCTCGGCGCCGTAGGCGCGGAGCAGTTCGCCGCGCTCCTGGCTGACGTTGTCGGGCATCACGGCTGTGAAGCGCCGGCCGAGCCGTTGGGCGACCATGGCCAAGGAGATGCCCGTGTTGCCGCTCGTGGGTTCGAGAAGCGTCTTGTCCTCCGGGAGAAGGCCCTCGTCCAGGGCGGCCTGCACCATCGCCCGGGCGATGCGGTCCTTCACCGAGCCGGTGGGGTTGTTGCCCTCGAGCTTGGCGAAGATGCGGACGCCCGGCTTGGGGGTGAGCGATGGGAGTTCGACCAGCGGAGTGTCGCCGATGGCCTCTAGGAGATTGCTGCTGCGCATGACGTGGAGGTTAGCCCTTTAATGAGCAGGGACGGCTTCCTCCGCGCCGGGCGCCGGGGCGAGCCCGCAGAACACCTCGTAGTCGATCAGCTCGGTCACCGTGGGGTTGTCGCCGCAGAGGGGGCAGGCGGCGTTGCGGCGGGTCTTGACGACGCGGAACTCCATGTTGAGAGCATCGACCAGGAGAAGGCGTCCTGTGAGGGTCTCGCCGATGCCGAGGATGAGCTTGACAACTTCAGTGGCCTGGATACTGCCTATCGTCCCGGTGAGCGCGCCGAGGACGCCGGCCTCCGCGCAGTTGGGGACCATGCCGGGCGGAGGAGGCTCGGGAAAGAGACAGCGGTAGCAGCCCTCGCCGGGCTGGTAAACGGTAACCTGGCCGTCGAAGATGAGGATGCTCCCGTCGACCACGGGTTTGCCGTTGAGGTAGGCGGCGTCGTTCACGAGGTAGCGGGTTGCGAAATTGTCGGCGCCGTTGACGACGATGTCGTACCGGCTGACGAGATCCAAGGCGTTCTCGGAGTTGATGGGGAACTCGTGAGGGACGACCTCCACCTCCGGGTTGTAGCGGCGGAGGGTCTGGATCGCGGACTCGACTTTCGGCATGCCGACCGTCTCGGAGTTGTGGAGCACCTGGCGTTGGAGGTTGCTGAGGTCGACCGTGTCGAAGTCGACGAGGCCGATGGTCCCGACGCCCGCGAGGGCGAGGTAGAGGGCGACGGGCCCCCCGAGGCCGCCGGCGCCGACGATGAGCACGCGCGACTCCATGAGCTTCCGCTGCCCGCGGCTGCCGATCTGCGGCATGATGATATGCCGGCTGTAGCGTTTGACTTGTTCGGGCGTCAGTTGCGGCGCCGTGGTCATGGTTCTCTCTCCCCCTTGGCGTTTCCGCCGCTTGCGGCGGGAGCGCTCGTTCTCACGTTGTGCAGGAGACTAGTCAGGCCGTCGCTCCCGCCTATCCTCTTCGCGCCCCGGACATGGGTCAGCCGACGCGCAACTCCACAGGCTGGGCGCTGCGGCGCTGCTGACGCGCGGCCAGGTCCTCGATGGACGTGGTGCTGAGCACCGCCAGGACGGCGTCTTCGACGTCGCGCCAGATTTCGCGCTGGGCGCAGTTGTCGGAGAGCGCGCATTCCGACGCGTCGTGGATGCATTCGAGCGGCGGGGTGCGGCCTTCGAGCGTCGCGACCACGTCGTCGAGCGTGATAGCGGCGGCCGAACGAGCGAGGACATGGCCTCCCTGCGGACCCCGGCGGCTCTTGATGAACCCGAACTTGTTGAGCGTGGCGAGCACCTGGTCGAGGTACGGTTCGGGGATCCCCTGCCTGCCGGCGATGTCGGCGGTGCGGACCGGGCGGCCGTCCGGAGCGCGCTGAGCAAGTTCGACGAGGGCGCGGACGCCGTAGTCGACCTTCATCGGGATGCGCATGACCGTCTCCTCGGGCGCGTACTCCGGAGCGCGTCCGCTGAGAAATGATACACCGGCGGCAGGCGTAAAGTCCACCTAACCGGTCAACAATAGGGCTGAGGAGGCTTGGTCAAGGCGCGACGCGCGAGGTTCGAGCGGTGACGGGGAAGGGGCCGCTCTGCTATGCTAAGGCGTCAGCCTCGCATAAGCTGGGGCGCTTTTCCTGTAAAGGCGGCACTGAAAGATGGACGAACTACTGCTGGAAGCTGAGTTGCGCACGGCGATGCGCAAGAAGACCGGAGCGCTCCGGCGCTCCGGCATCACCCCAATCCATGTGTACGGTCGCGGCGGCAGTTCGCTGTCGCTGCAGGCGGACACGCACGAGTTGGTGCAGACGCTGGTCGCAGCCGGGCGCACGAGTCCGCTGACCGTGAAGGTGGGCGGAGACGCGCACTTCGTGATGGTGCAGCAGGTGCAGAGGCACCCCGTTACGGAGCGGCTGCTGCACGTCGACCTGCTGCGGGTGTCGCGGACAGAACGGATCCGCGCCGCCGTGCCGCTTCGGTTTGAGGGAGAAGCGCCCGGCGCCCGGCTGGACGGCGCCGCGCTCTCCGAGGACCTCCACGAGGTCGAGGTGGAGGCGTTGCCCACTTCGATCCCCCACGAGCTCATCGTCGACCTGTCGGCGCTCACGGAGGAAGACTCCGCCATTCGCGTGAGCGACCTCGAACTGCCCGCGGATGTCTCGCTGGCGACGGACGCCGACGCGGTGGTAGCGCGCATCGTGCAGTCGCACGCGCCGCCGCCCGAGGAGGAGGCGCCTGCCGAGGCCGAGGCCGAAGCCGCTGCTGAAACGCCGGCGGAGGGAGAGGAGCAGCAGTAGCTCGCGGCGAGGCGCGCCCCGTCCCGCGCATTTCATCGCAGACGGCAGTCCCGCCTTCCGAGATACCCCGTCCTCACGGGTTCGTGGTGAGCCTGTCGAGCCGGAAGAAATCCTACGAGGGCAGCTGCGCGCCGAGGAAGGCGCTGTGGCCGCGGACGAACTCGTCGATGCCGGTCTCGGGGCGGCCCTCCAGTTTCACCCGGAGCAGCTCGAGCGCGCCAACGCCGGCGCCCACCAGCACGCGCCCCCCAACCGACGCCGCCTGCCCGAGCGCGAGTCCTTCATGGCGCTGCGGTTCCGCGGCGATGATGGCGAGCCGGCGTCCCTCCCATATCGTGGCCGTCCCCGGCCATGGATCGTACGCGCGCACCTTGCGGGCTATCAGTTCGGCGGCCTCCCGCCAGTCGATGTCGCCGTCGGACTTGCTCATGCGCCTGGTGAGCGTCGCGCCCTCGGCGGATTGCGGGGCGGGCTTGAGGCCGCCCGCGACGTAATCCGGGAGCTTCTCTTCGAGCATGGCGCCCCCGAGTCCGAAGAGGCGGGCGGTGAGTTCCGGCGTGCGCTCGTCGCCTGTGAGCGGGACCCTCCGCTGGGCGAGGAGCGGGCCGGTGTCGAGGCCCTCGTCCATGACGATGAGCGATGCCCCGGTCTCGTTGTCGCCCGCAAGGATGGCGCCGGCGACTGGAGCGGCGCCGCGGTGACGAGGGAGGAGCGAGGGGTGGACGTTTACAGCGCCGTGCCGCGGTTCGAACAGGAACGGGGCGGGCAGGAGCAGGCCGTAGGCGGCGAGAATGACGAGGTCAGCGCCGAGCTCGCGAAAACGCGCCTGCTCATCGGGGCCTACGAGGCGCTCAGGCGTAAGAACCGGGATGCCCAGTTCGTCGGCCCTGGCGCGGACAGGGGAAGGGGTAAGGCGTCGGCCCCGGCCGCTGGGGCGGTCGGGGGAAGTGTAGACGGCGGCGACGGTCCAGCTCTCGCGCCGGGCGGCGCGGAGAACCGCGTCGAGGACTGCGACGGCGGGCTCCGGCGCGCCCATGAAGACGATGCTCACGCTGCTCACAGGATCGATGTTAGCACCCGCGTTCTCCTCGCCCTCCCCAGCGGAGTGAGCGGACTGCAGCGGGCGGCGGGGCCTTCGCAGGATGCCCGTCGACGGCCCGGATCTGGGTAACCATGGGCTTTGACTGCCGCCCACAAGATTGTTGACTTTGCAAGTGTTGGGAGGGCGAATTCTTTGCCATCCGCTCCGCACTGCGGGGCCCGGCAGCCCTGCTAGGGTGGTGCGCCTACGCCTCCAGCCATCCCGTCCCAGCAGGCCCCGTTGACGCCCCTTTGAGCGCGGCGCTACGCCGTCAACGGTGAGCCTGTCATGCGCGACGCGGCGGAGGGAACCTGAAGGAAGGAGCAGGCGTTCGACTTTGTCACCCGACCCCGCAGCAACGTTGTGGAGCGCAGCGCTCGGCAGGCTCCAGCTCCAAACGCCGAAACCAACCTTCGACACCTGGCTCGCCGGGACGACCGGCTGCAGCCTCGAAGGCGACGAGATTGTCGTCGCCCTGCCGTCCGCGTTCGCGGCCGACTGGATCGAACAGCACCTGCAGACGCTCGTCGAGTCCGCCGCCAGCGCCATCGCCGGACGTCCGCTGCGCGTCCAGTACGTCATCGGCGACGCCGGCCAGGCGCATGCAGCCCCGACGCGAGACGAGAGCGAGGCGGCAGGGACCGAACTCGCCGTCCCGAGCACAGGGGGAATCGGCGGCCCGCTCTGGCCGGAGCACACGTTCGACAACTTCGTCGTGGGAGAGTCGAACCGGCTTGCGTACGCCGCCGCTCAAGCGGTCGCGCGAGAGCAGGGGCCGGCATACAACCCGCTCTATTTCTACGGCCCGGTCGGGCTGGGGAAGACGCACCTGATGCACGCAATCGGACAGAAGGCGTCAGCCGATGGGCGGAGCGCGCTATACATCACGACCGAGGGCTTCACGAACGCCTACTTGAGCGCGCTGCGCAGCAAGAGAATGGAGGAGTTCCGGGATCACTTCCGCGCCGTGGACGTCCTTCTGGTCGACGACATCCAGTTCCTCGCGGGGCGGCCCTCGACCCAGCACGCCTTCTTCGACACCTTCAATGCCGTGCTCACGAGCGGAGGCCAGCTCGTGCTCTCATCCGACCGGCCTGCGGGCGAGCTGAAGCAACTGGAGCCGCGGTTGCGCTCCCGGTTCGAGGGAGGGCTTCAAGCCGACCTCTCCCCGCCTGATCTTGAGACACGACTGGCGATGGCCACTGCATTCGCCGTCAGGGCGAACATCTCCATTCCGGCCAACGGGCTTCAACTCATTGCCGAGCGCGCAACGGAGAGCGCTCGACAGCTATACGGCTGCATCACCCGGCTCGCGGCTCTGGCGGAATTCACCCAGCAGCCTGTCACTCTCCACCTGATACGTGAGGCCTTGGGCCCCCAAGCCGCCCCAGCGAGCGACGACCTCACCCCCGCCGCAATCCTCCGGGCTGTCGCCCTCTCACGCAACCTCCCCGTGATCGGACTCAGCGGACGCGGGCGAGACAGGGAGGTTTCATCGGCACGGCAGTTGGCGATGCACCTTCTCCACACGATGTTGGGGCTAAGCCCCGAGGAGATCGGCGCTATCATGGGAAACCGCGACCGCACGACCGTCTTGTATGGCCTGCGACGAGCGGAAGAGGCGATCAATGCGAAAGCCGCGCTAGCGGACGAAGTTGAAAGCATCCGGGTTTCCCTACAGAATTTCACGGAAAAGTCTGCTCTTTCCGATTCCGCATAATGCAGTCAACCGCCACGAGTGAGGCTGAGCTTCAACAGGGTTTCCCCCAGCCGGGGATTTCCCCCTACTCCTACTCTCCCTATACAAAGCGATTAGGCTGAATTACATGCTCGACCGAATCGAACTAACCCTAAGTGGTGGAAGGGGCGGCAATGGCGCGGTCTCCTTCCTGCGGGAGAAGTTCCGCCCTAAGGGGGGCCCCGATGGGGGGGATGGAGGGGATGGTGGGGCCGTTGTAATTCGGGCGTCGAGCCGGCTGCGCTCGTTGGGCCACCTTGAGGGGGTGCGAGGAGTTGCAGGGCAGGAGGGGTTGTCTGGCAGGAGCAAGGATCGTACGGGGAGAAAGGGGAAGCCCGTCTACCTGGAGGTTCCGGTGGGGACGGTTGTTTGGGAGCGCGGGTCTGACGAAGAACGGGAGTTCTTGCTGGAACTGTTGAGCGATGGTGCCGAGGCGCTCGTTGCATACCCTGGGAGGGGGGGAGTTGGGAATACCCGACTGGCGACACCGACGAACCAAGAACCCTTGCTTGCGTACGGAGGAGAGCCCGGAGAAGAGCGGAGTGTCGAACTGGAGGTCAAGCTCTTGGCGGACGTCGGGCTCGTGGGCGCGCCGAACGCTGGGAAGTCCACTCTCCTCAGCACGATCTCGCGGGCAAAGCCGAAGGTCGCGGACTACCCCTTTACGACGCTTGAACCTGTGCTGGGGGTGGCGGACGTAGTGGGGCGGTCCGTCGTCGTGCTCGATATTCCGGGGCTGATCGAGGGCGCCCACGAGGGACGTGGCTTGGGTTTGGAGTTCCTGCGCCACTGTGAGCGGGCGGCTGCGCTCGTGCAGCTCGTTGATGGCATGACTGAGGATCTCGTGGGCGAGTACACGATGATTGATAGGGAACTGGGGCAGTACGCCGCCGGACTCGAGTCGAAGCCGAGGCTGGTGGCGGTGACGAAACTGGATATCCCTGAGGCGCGAGAGCGGTTTGAGAGCCAGCGGAGCGCGCTGGCCGTCGCTGCGGGACAGGAGCCGCTGGGAATCGCGGCGGTTACGGGGGAGGGCGTCTCGGCGTTGTTGAGCCGTGTGGCCGCCTTGGTTCCGGCGGCGGATGCGCTGGAGGAGGAGCAGCCTCCCCAACGGGTGCAGCGGCTGCGGAGGCCCCCGGCCCAGCCGCGAGTGACGCCGTTGGAGGACGGCTTCCAGGTGAGGTGCCCGTCGGCGGAGCGCCTGTTGGAGGCGTCGAACCTTGGCCCGTGGCGAGCGCGGATGCAGTTCCATAACGAGCTGGAGAGGTTGGGCGTCATCGAGGCGCTGCAGCGCGCGGGGGCCGCCCGGGGTGATACAGTGCGGATAGCGGATTTCGAGTTCACCTGGGAGTAGCGCGGTGCGCCGGGGGCTGCTTGGCGGCACGTTCGACCCGATTCACACGGGGCACCTTATCCTCGCGCAGGAGGTCCAGTGGCGGCTGCGCCTCGACGAGGTGTGGTTCGTGCCGACCGGGCTGCCGTGGATGAAGAGGGACGAGCCGATATCGGAGCGGCATCACCGCCGGGCGATGGTTGAACTGGCGATAGAGGGCAATCCGGCGTTCCGGGTCTCCACCATCGAACTCGACCGGCCGGGCGAGACGTACACCGTAGACACGCTCGAAGAGTTGCGGGCCGGCCTGATGGCGGACGGCGAACTGGTATTCATCATGGGGGCGGACGCGCTGCAGTCGATGCACCTTTGGCGCGACCCGCAGCGGATCCTCGAACTGACCCGCATCGTCGTGGCGCTGCGTCCGGGCCACGGCGCAGTTGACTTGGTGCCGCTGACGGCGGTCGATCCGACCGCTCCGGAGCGAGTCATGACGGCGCCGGCGCCGCTCATCGACATCAGCGGGACGGAACTGCGCCGCCGGGTGCGCCACGGAGAACCGGTGCGCTATCTGGCGCCGGACGCGGTGGTCGACTACATAGCGCAGCATGGCCTCTACCAGGGACGCAGCGCCGTGCTGTCGGCGGGAGGGTGAGTGAACTCCGTATGGGCGCACACTTGCAGAGAATGAAACGATATGCTTAGCATCGCGCCCAAACGCGGGTTAAGATTGCAGGCTCATGCAGAGGGATGTAGACTTGCCGGACAGGTTGTGAAACTTTTCGCAAACTTAAGATAGATAGAAAGATAGGAGGATGCGATGCGTGAGCTCGGGGCTCTCCTCGATAAGGCGGAGTCGCTGATGTACGAGAGTGGAGCTTTGCTACAGGGAAAATTTCGGCTGGCCAGCGGGAAAGAATCGTCGTACTACTTCGATTCGAAGATGTTCTCTCTGCACGGCCAAGGGCAGCATCTCGCGGGTGAACTGCTGTTCGACTTAATCTCCCAGTGTGACCACGACGGGTTTGGGGGGATGGAGGTCTCTGCGATTCCCCTTGTAGGTGCGGTCGCCCGGGCCGCGTTCGATAGAGGGCTGCCATGCAAGGGCTTCTACGTTAAGAAGGAGCGAAAAGAGCATGGGACAGCACGGGCGGTTGAGGGATTCTTACCTCCCGAAGGCAGCAGGGTCGTTATTCTGGATGATGTCGTTACCACGGGGGAATCTGCGCAGTTAGCTGTAGACGCCGTTCAAGCTAGAGGGCTGAGGGTTGTCCTCGTGGCCGCTCTTGTGGAACGGCACGAGGAGGGAGGGAAGGTCTTCATCGGGCAAGGCATCCCCTTCGCGTCTGTCTTCAAGACCACAGCTGAAGGGCGCTTGGTTCCTGCGATGTCTCGCGGTGAACCCGTAGCCGCTGTTCGTTAGAGGGGTTCCATCCCTCTCCTAGATGTCGAGGTTCTTGACCTGCCGGGCGTGAGCTTGGATCCACTCCTTGCGCGGCTGGACGAGGTCGCCCATGAGCTCAGTGAAGGCGCGGTCGGCGTCCGCGGCGTCCTCGATGGAAACTTGGAGGAGCGTGCGGCTGGCGGGGTCCATGGTGGTCTCCCAGAGCTGATCGGGGTTCATTTCGCCGAGCCCCTTGTAGCGCTGGAGTCCGATGCCCTGCCGTTCCGAGTGTCGTTCGAGCGTTTGGGGGAGCTCCTGCCAGGGGACGTCGCCGGCGACCTCGTTGTCGCGCCGGGTTACGGTGTACTTGTGACCGTTGACCCACTGGGAAAGGTGAGGGAAGAGCTGCTTCGCGTGGTGAGCGGACGCGGACTCGAGGACGCGGGGCACGTTGATGGTCCCGTAGCCGGGGACCTCGATTAAGTACGACTGCTTGGCGGCGTCGATGACGGGGCTGCATTCGAAGCCCTGCGCCGCGAGCCAGGCGGCGACGGCGTGGACGGAGGCTTCGCCCTCGAAAGCGAGGCGGTACGCGCCCTGCTCCGCGCCCTGCATGAAGGGGCCGACGAGCTCAGGGGCGAGGCCGAGGCTCGAGAGCGGCCGGGTCCAGCCGAGGAACTCCTTGAGCAGGTCGAGCAGACCCTGGATCTTCGCGCCTGAGAGCTTGACCTCGCCATCGCCCGACGCCACGGAGAGGCGGCCGAACATTTGGCGCGCGAGCCAGGCGTCCTTGTCGTTCTCGGAGTACTGATACTGGACGGCGCGTCCTCGCGACGTCCGGTAGAGGGGAGGCTGGGCGATGTAGAGGTGGCCGGAGTCGATAAGCCCGCGCATGTTGCGGAAGAAGAAGGTGAGGAGGAGGGTTCGGATGTGGGCGCCGTCGACGTCGGCGTCGGTCATGATGATGACCTTGTGGTAGCGGAGCTTGGCGACGTTGAAGTCTTCGCCGAGTCCGGCGCCGAGGGCGGTGATGAGAGCGCGGATTTCCTCGTGCGCGAGCATCTTGTCGGGGCGGGCCTTCTCGACGTTGAGGATCTTGCCGCGGAGGGGGAGTATGGCTTGGTACTTGCGGTCGCGCCCCATCTTTGCGGAGCCGCCGGCGGAGTCGCCCTCGACGACGTAGAGCTCGGAGAGTTCGGGGTTTCGCTCGGCGCAGTCGGCGAGCTTGCCGGGGAGGGAGCCGCCGTCCATGGCGTTCTTGCGGATGACGAGGTCGCGCGCCTTTCGGGCGGCCTCGCGCGCCTTCTGGGAGGTCATGCATTTCTCGATGATGCGGCGGGCCTCGTGGGGATGCTCTTCGAGGTAGAACTCGAGGTTCTGGACGAGGGCCTGTTCGACGATGCCCTTGGTGTCGGCGTTGCCGAGCTTCGCCTTGGTCTGCCCCTCGAACTGGGGCTCTTCGAGGCGGACGCTGACGATGGCGGTGAGGCCCTCGCGGACGTCGTCGCCGCTGAAGTTGGGAGTGTCGTCCTTAACCAGCTTGCTCTTCTTCGCGTAGTTGTTGATGGCCCGGGTGAGTCCGGCGCGGAAGCCGACGAGGTGCGTGCCGCCGTCGGCGGTGTTGATGCAGTTGGCGAAGGCGAGGGTGGACTCGTAGAAACCGGTGTTGTACTGGAGGGAGACCTCGACCATGGTGTTGTCGCTGGTCTGTTCGAAGTAGAAGGGTTCGGGTTGGAGGACTTCGCGGTTCTGGTTGAGGTGCCGGACGAAGCTGGCGATGCCGCCTTCGAAGTAGAAGGTCCGGTCGGACTCGGGGTGCTCCTCGGAAGAGAAGGAGATGCGGATGGCCTTATTGAGGTACGCCATCTCGCGGAACCGTTGGAGCAGTGTGTCTCGTTCGTAGTTGGCGACGCCGAAGATGTCGGGGTCGGCCCTGAAGTGCACGAGGGTGCCGCTCTGCAGCGGGTCGTCGCTGCGGATGGGGCCTTCGTCGACCACGTCGCCGGTGGGGATGCCTCGGGCGTACTCCTGGGAATGGACGCGGCCGTCGCGGCGCACTTCCACCCGCATCGTCTCGGCGAGGGCGTTGACGACGGAGGCTCCGACGCCGTGGAGGCCGCCGGAAACCTTGTAGGCGCCGCCGCCGAACTTGCCTCCGGCGTGGAGGGTGGTCATGATGGTTTCGAGGGCGGGGCGCTCGGTTGCGGCGTGGATGTCGACGGGGATGCCGCGTCCGTTGTCCCAGACGGAGACGGAATGGTCGGCGTGGAGGAGCACGGAAACGGAGTCGCAGTAGCCGGCCATGGCCTCGTCGATGGCGTTATCGACGATTTCGTAGACCAGATGGTGGAGGCCGCGCTGATCTGTGCTGCCGATGTACATGCCGGGCCGCCGCCGGACGGCCTCGAGGCCCTCGAGCACCTGGATGTCGCTGGCGGTGTAGCGGGCCTCTTCCTGTTTGAGCATGCCGATGGGGGCTCCTGGGGCGCCGACGCAGTTTGGAGGCGCTCAGCGCGGGAGGGGTATGAGGGGCGCGCCGCCGTGTGCGAGAGCGCGCATCACGAGACAATTGTACCCCTTTCGTGTGTGAACGGTCAAAGGCGTTTTGGCACATGTTGTGGTTATAATTCTTGTGAGCGTCATGGAACGGGTGGGGTTGACGGCCCTGCGCGCGCCGAGTACAAACTCTCCGCCGTGTCTTACCCCTCAGTAATCGCCATAGACGGCCCGGTCGCTTCCGGGAAAACGACGGTCGGGCGCGAGGTCGCCAGGCGGCTGGGCTACCAGTTCGTCGACACGGGCGTGTTCTACCGCGCAGTGACGCTCGCCGCCCTCCGCCGGGAAATCTCCGTCCACGACCCGGAGGCGCTGACGGCGCTGGCGGAGAGCCTCGAGTTGCGTCTCGCCCACGGAGGCGAGGGAATGCTGGTCGACGGAGAGGACGTCTCTGGGGAGTTGCGTGCGCCGGATGTCGACGCATCGGTTTCGTCGGTTGCGGAAACTGCTGGGGTGAGGCGCGCGGTGCTCCGCCCGCAGCGGGAGGCTGCGGGGGACGGCAACGTGGTTATGGTGGGGCGGGACATCGGGACGATAGTGCTTCCGGGGTCGGCGAAGGTGTACCTCGACGCGTCGGTGGAGGAGCGCGCCCGCCGCAGGGCGCTGGAGCTGCAGGCGCAGGGCGCGCGCCGCTCGGAAGCGGACGTTAGAGCGAACCTCGAGCGCCGGGATGCGATCGACTCGCAGCGTTCGGAGGCGCCGTTGCGCGCGGCTGCCGACGCCCACGTAGCGGCGACCGATGGCCTCGACGTCCAGGGCGTGGTGGAGTTGGTCCTCGCCGCGCTGGCTGAGCAGGGATGAAGCTGCTGCCGTTCGATATCTGGTACCGGCTGGGCCGCGTCGCCACGCGCATCTTCCTGCCGACGTTCGGGAGCGTGGAGGTGGTGGGGCGGTCGCGCGTGCCGCAGGACGGCCCGCTCATCGTGGCGGCGAACCATCAGAGTTTCTCGGACCCGCCGCTGCTGGTGTACGCGATCTCCCGGCCCCTGTTCTTCCTGGCCAAGAGGGGGCTGTTCACTGGCCCGATCGCGTCGCTCGCGTTGCGAATGTGGCATGCGTACCCCGTGAAGGAGGACGGCAAGGCGCCGGACTCGCTCCGCTGGGCGCAGCAGAACCTCTCGGCGGGCAGGGCGCTGCTGGTGTTTCCGGAGGGCAAGCGCAACCCCGGCGCCCTCGGCGAGGCCAGCGACGGCCTGACGTACCTGGCGCTCCGCTCGGGAGCGCCTATCCTGCCGGTGGGCATCACCGGCACTGAAAAAGCGCCGACCCTGCTGCGGATACCGTTTCACTTCCAGCGGCTCAAGGTCGTTATGGGCGAGCCGTTTCACCTGCCGACCGTCACGGGCCGCGTCGATCGGGCGCAGTTGCGCGAGGCTACCCGCCTCATCATGACCCGCATCGCTGAGCTGCTGCCGCCCGAGTACCGGGGCTTCTACTCCGACTGCGTGAGAGCCGACGGGGACGAGCCGAGCGAGGCGCCGCAGACAGGCGAAGGTGGTTGCCCGCCTGTGGAGGGAGCGCCGCCGGCGCATGGCGAGCCGACTCCCGCGCCTGGCGGTTAGGGTGGCGAAAAACTTGCGCGTCCTGCTAGACCGCTCCCAGGGGCTGTGCTAGCATCGCTTGTCGGCGCAAGTCGATTAGCGGCCCGGGATCCGGCGCAGTCCATCCTGTTCGGGCGGGCCGTTAGGGAGAGAGGGAGTTGATGGCGGCAACGGCGGGCAAGATGGTGTACCGGCTCGCGGAGGGCGGGGCGGACATGGTCGGCCTGCTGGGAGGCAAGGGCGCGCACGCCAGCGAGATGGCGCGCATCGGCATACCGGTGCCCCCCGGCTTCATCATCACCACAGAGGCCTCGCTCGATTACTTCCATCGCGGGCGGCAGTTCCCCGAGGGACTGTGGGAGAACGTCGTCGTCAATATGCGCGCCCTTGAGAAGGAGACCGGGCGGCTGTTCGGCGACCCCGACAACCCGCTGGTGGTCTCCGTGCGTTCCGGCGCTCCGGTGTCGATGCCCGGCATGATGGACACGATCCTGAACATGGGCGTGACCGACGCGACCGTCGCCGGCGTTTCGCGCCAGATGGGCGACGAGCGTCCGGCGCTCGACGCCCACCGCCGGCTGGTGCAGGGGTTCGGCGACGTCGTGCTGGGCATCCCCAAGGACCGGTTCGAGTCGGCGCTGACGGAGGCGAAGCGCGAGGCTGGGGTCGAGTTCGACTATGAACTGCAGCCGCCCGCCCTGCGACGGCTGATAACCGCGTTCAAGGAGACCATTCGCAAGGCTACGGGCGAACCGATGCCGGAAGACCCGTGGGAGCTGCTGCGGGCGGCGATCGAAGCGGTGTTCAGTTCGTGGAACAACCCGCGCGCCATCACGTACCGGGAGTTTCAGGGCATCCCGCACGATATGGGCACGGCATGCGTGATCATGGCTATGGTGTTCGGGAACCTGGGGGACGACAGCGGCACCGGAGTCCTGTTCTCGCGCAGTCCCGCCACAGGCGAGAAGCTCCTCTACGGCGAGTTTCTGCCCAACGCCCAGGGCGAAGACGTAGTGGCGGGCATCCGGACCCCGCAGCGCATCGGCGCGCTCAACGCGACGTGGCCGGAGATCTACCGCGAGATCGAGGAGACGGCCCGCCGGCTTGAAGCGCACTACAAAGATGTGCAGGACATCGAGTTCACGGTGCAGCAGGGCAAGCTCTACATCCTGCAGACCCGCTCGGCGAAGCGTACCGCCCCGGCCGCAGTCCGCATCGCCGTCGAGTTCGTCGACGAGAAGGTGCTGACGAAGGAAGAGGCTTTGGGCAGGGTCGAGGCTACGGAGGTGTCGTCGGTGCTGATGCCGCGGTTCGTAGCTGAGGCGAAGAGCGCGGCTATCGCGGACGGACGCCTGCTGGCCGAGGGAGTCGGAGGTTCCCCCGGGGCGGCGAGCGGCGTGGTCGCGACGGATCCGGACAGGGCGGTGGAGATGGCCAACGCGGGGCAGCGCGTAGTCCTCGTGCGTCATGAGACGAGCCCGGACGACGTGCACGGCATCATAAAGGCCGCGGGGGTGCTGACGAGCCGCGGGGGCATGACGAGTCACGCGGCGGTGGTGACGCGGGGCTTGGGCAAGCCGTGCGTCGTGGGCTGCGAGGAACTGCACTTCGACGCGAGCGGACGGGCGGCTACGGCTCGCGGGCGGACGATAACGGAGGGCGATGTCATCAGTATCGACGGGGCCACGGGCGAGGTATTCGCCGGCCAGGTCGACACCGTGTCGCCCCAGCCGGAGGACCTGCACGAGCTGAACCGCCTGCTGACGTGGGCGGACGAGGCGCGGAAGATGGAGATTTGGGCGAACGCCGACACCCCGGAGGACGCTCGCCGGGCGCGCGCGAACGGGGCCCAGGGCATCGGGCTGTGCCGCACGGAGCACATGTTCTTCGCAGAGGAACGGCTGGCGCACATCCAACAGCTGCTCGCGCTCGGCCCCGAGGCGTCGAGCCTCATCCGGCGGGCGGACGAGCTCGCCGCCGCGCTGGAGACCGCCCCGGCGTCCGAGCGGGCGTCGCTCGCCGAGCGCCTGGAGATTGCGCGGCAGGAAGTGGCGAGTTCGGACACGGTGCGCGAGTTCCACGCCGAACTGTCGCGGCTCGAGGAGTTCCAGACAGCGGACTTCTACGGCATCTTCAAGGCCATGGGTGGACTCCCCGTGGTGATTCGCCTGCTGGACGCTCCGTTGCATGAATTCCTGCCCGGCTACGAGGGCCTCGTGCTGGAGACGGCCGACCTGAAGCGCCGGATTGGCGAAGGAGAGGACGGCGAACTGAAAGCCCTGCTGCGTGACAAGGAGCAGACGCTCGAGTTGGTGGAGCGTCTGCGCGAGACGAACCCCATGCTGGGGCATCGAGGGTGCCGCGTGGGCCTGACGATGCCGGAGATCTACGAGATGCAGGTGCGGGCCATCGTGACCGCGGCGTGCCGCCTCACGGACGAGGGCGTAACCGTCTACCCGGAGATCATGATCCCCATCGTCTCGCATGTGAACGAGCTGAAGTGGCTGCGGCCCCGGCTGCGAAAGATCGCCAGCACGACTCGTGAGGCGCTGGGCACATACGTGACCTACCTGTTCGGCACGATGATTGAAGTGCCCCGTGCTGCGCTCACCGCCGACGAGATAGCATCGGAGGCGGAGTTCTTCTCGTTCGGCTCGAACGACTTGACGCAGATGACGTTCGCGTTCAGCCGGGACGACGCGGAAAGCAAGTTCCTCAACCACTACGTCGGCGCCGACATCCTGCCGAGGAACCCGTTCAACAGCCTCGACACCACCGGCGTGGGCAAGCTGATGCGAATGGCCACCACCGAGGCGCGCCGCGCGAACCCCGACTTCCCCGTCGGCATCTGCGGGGAGCACGGCGGCGACCCCCGCAGCGTGGCGTTCTGCAACGAGATTGGGCTGAATTACGTGAGCGCGTCGCCGTTTCGAGTGCCGGTCGCTCGGCTGGCCGCCGCCCAGAGTGCGCTCGGCCAGCTGAGTTGGGAGTAGGGCCGTCGTCCCCCGCCCCAGAGTGGAGGATGACCCGAAGGGAACCGTCACTCCCTTGCCCTTCCGTCATTCCCTCCCGCCCCCTGTCACTCCCGCGAAGGCGGGAACCTCGCCTCCCTAGTTCGCGGTGAGCCTGTCGAACGACCAATCATGGCTATGCAAGACCACAGCATGACCCGGCATTTCACGGCGACGGGCTACGTGGTGAGCGCCGGAGCGACCCTGCTGCACTGGCACCCCAAGGTCAAAGCCTGGCTGCCTCCGGGAGGGCACGTCGAGCCCAACGAAGACCCTGTGCAGGCCGTTCTGCGGGAGGTCTTTGAGGAGACGGGCGTGCGCGCCGAGGCGGTCGCCGGGGCGCCCGAACTTGGACTCACCTACCCCGAACAGGTCGCCCCGCCGTTCACGATTCTCGTCGAGGACATCCACGATCCGGAGACCGGGCTGCACCAGCACATCGACCTCATCTACTTCTGCCGCCCGGTGGGGCCGGTTGGGCTGCTCCCTGAAGGCTGGCGATGGGTGAAGCGTGAGGCCCTCGCTGCGGGCGCGGCGCTGGAGGGAGCGGACGGTGGGTCGCAGCCTCCGCCGGAGGACGTGCGGCTGCTGGCCGAGCAGGCGTTCCGGGCCGTCGAGGCCCGAGACGCCAAGCGCGATTGACACGACTTTCACAATCTCTTACCATACATTCCCGGTCGCCGGGGCCTGTGCCCCGGTGTTCTGCGTTATTGGGGCATTCCCCCAGGGTTGGGAGGGCCCGATGGCCACTACGCGCGCCGAGGAAGCTCGGCAGTACGTTCTCCGCAGCGCGAAAGAGAACGACGTTAAGTTCATCCGCTTCTGGTTCACCGACATATTGGGGAACCTGAAGGGTTTCGCCGTAACCGTGGCGGAACTCGAGGGCGCGCTTGAGTACGGCATGGCGTTCGACGGCTCTACCGTGCAGGGATTCGCCCGGCGCGACGAAAGCGACATGGTCGCGATGCCGGATCCGACGACGTTCTCGATACTGCCTTGGCGGCCCCGCCAGAACGCGGTGGCGCGGATGTTCTGCGACGTCCTCCGCCCGTCGGGCGAGCCTTTCGAAGGGGATCCGCGCTACGTGATGAAGCTCGCCATCGACCGCGCCGCCCGCCTTGGCTACCAGTTCCAGGTCGGCCCCGAAATGGAGCACTTCTACGTGAAATCGGCGGACGACCCGACGCCCATCGACGAGGGAGGCTACTTCGACCTGACCACCCCGCTGGATGCGGCGGCGGACCTTCGGCGCGACACAGTGCTGGCGCTCGAAGAGATGGGCATTCCCGTCGAGTACAGCCACCACGAGGTGGCGCGCGGGCAGCACGAGATCGACCTGCGGCACACCGACGCCCTCACCATGGCTGACACCGTGATGACGTACCGGCAGGTGGTGAAGGAAGTCGCTATGGGCCGCGGCGTGTACGCGACCTTCATGCCCAAGCCGTTCGAGGACCAGAACGGGAACGGCATGCACGTCAATATGTCGCTCTCGAAGGGTGATGAAAACGCGTTCTACGACGCGGAGGCGGAGTACAAACTTTCGCGCACTGCGCGGCAGTTCATAGCAGGGCTGCTTGCGCACGCGCCGGAGATCGCCTGCGTGTGCAACCAGTGGGTGAACTCGTACAAGCGGCTCGTTCCGGGCTATGAGGCGCCGGCGTACACGACCTGGGCCCCGGTGAACCGGTCGGACTTGGTGCGGGTTCCGGCGTACCGCCCCGGGAAAGAGGCCTCGGTGCGAATCGAGTTCCGTCAGCCCGACCCGGCGTGCAACCCGTACCTGGCGTTCGCAGCGATGCTCACCGCCGGGCTTGCCGGCGTTGAGGGCGACTATGCCCCTGCCCCCCCTTCCGAGTGCGACGTCAACGGACTGAGCGAGGCGGAACGGGCGGAGCGCGGCATCGCCAGCCTGCCGGGGAGCCTCTATGAGGCGCTGCAGGCGGCGGAGGGCAGCTGTGTGCTGCGAACCGCCCTCGGCCAGTACACGTACGATTCGCTGCTCGAAAACAAGCGAATCGAGTGGAACAGGTACCGAGCGGCGGTGACGGACTACGAACTCAAGCGGTACTTGCCCAACCTGTAAGGAGTGTGGGGTCGGCTCGCCCGTCGGACCGCCCCGCTGGCGGCAGCATGCACTACCCAAGCCAAAACGGCTCACTGTACAACCCGCGTTTCGAACACGACGCTTGCGGCGTCGGGTTCGTCGCGGACGTTTCCGGCGCCCGCAGCCGGCTCGTGCTCGACCGCGCGCTCGAGGCAGTTGTCAACGTAACGCACCGCGGCGCGGTGTCCGCCGACGGCAAGACGGGAGACGGCGCGGGAGTGTTGACGCAGATTCCGTCGGGCGTATTCAAGCCCGAGGCCGCGCGTCTCGGCGCGAGCGTCGCGAACGACGGCGACCTGGCGGTCGGCGTGGTGTTCCTGCCGTGGGACAACCCCCAGGCGGCCCGCGTGATCATAGAAGACGCGCTGCGCGGGCGTGGGCTTGCCGTGCTCGGCTGGCGCGAGGTCCCCGTCGATCCGTCGGTCATCGGCGAGCGGGCGCGGGCCATCCTGCCGCGGATAGAGAACGTGCTGGCGGTGTGGCCGGAGGCGCCGCACGCGCAGGCGTTCACGCGCCAGCTCTACCTGGCGCGCAAGACGGCGGAGCGGAAGCTGGCCGGCGCCGGGGTTGACTGTTACATCCCGTCGCTGTCGAACCGCACCATCGTCTACAAGGGGTTCCTGGTGGCGCCTCAACTGCAGGCGTTCTACAAGGATCTCGATAACCCTGAATTCACCACGGGGCTGGCGCTGCTGCATCAGCGCTACAGCACTAACACCTTCCCCAACTGGGAGCTTGCCCACCCGTTCCGGATGCTGGGACACAACGGCGAGATCAACACCGTTGAGGGCAACCGGAACTGGATGCGCGCCCGCGAACTCGCTTCCGGCGTGTGGGGCGACGACATCGCCGACGTGTTGCCCATCCTCCAGGAGGGCTTCAGCGACTCGGCGAGCCTCGACAACGTGCTCGAACTGCTGGTGGTCTCCGGCCGCGACCCGCTCCACGCGATGGCCATGCTCGTGCCCGAGGCGTGGGAGAACATGCCGTACATGGACCCGGTGCTCCGCGCGTTCTACGAGTACCACGCCTGCATCACCGAGCCGTGGGACGGCCCGGCGGCGCTGGCGTTCACCGACGGCGTCGTCGCGGCGGCGGCGCTCGACCGCAACGGCCTGCGCCCCGCCCGCTACAAGCTGGGCGACGACAACATCTTCGTCATGGCGTCGGAGGTGGGGGCCACCCATATGGATGACGCCCACGTGGTGGAGAAGGGCCGCCTCGGCCCGGGCGAGATGATCGCCGTCGACACCGCGAGCGGGCAGCTGCTGCGGAACGACGAGATTAAGGCGCGGCTCGCGTCCGCCCGCCCGTATGGCGAGTGGCTGTCGCGCAAGATGACAGTCGTGGGCTCCCTGGCGCAGGCGACCGAGCCGCTGGCACCCGAGCCTGCGAGCATCGAGGCGAGGAAGGCGTTCGCCTACACCACGGAAGAGGCGCACCTCGTGCTGCGCCCTCTCTACCTCGACGGAGTGGAGCCGGTGGGGTCGCTGGGAGACGACACGCCGCTGTCCGTGCTCGCGCTGAAGCCGCGCCTGCTGTACAGCTACTTCCGCCAGCGGTTCGCGCAGGTCACGAACCCGCCCATCGACTCGTACCGCGAGAGCCTTGTGATGTCGCTCTACACCTACCTGGGCGCGCGCGGGTCGCTGCTCGAGGAGACGGAGGACCACGCCGGCCTCGTGAGGCTCGATTCCCCGGTGCTGACGGCGGAGCAGTTCGCGGCGGTGCGCAACGAGTCCGGCCCGCTCCGCGCGCGGACGCTGTCGGTGCTGTTCCGGGCGTCGGAAGGGCCAAAGGGGCTTCGGCGTGTGCTCGACGAGGTGTGCGCTGCCGCTGAGCGCGCCGTTGACGACGGCTGCGGCGCGGTGGTCCTGAGCGACCGGGGAGTGGACGCCGAGCACGCCGCCGTTCCGATGCTGCTCGCGGCGGGCGCCGTTCACCACCACCTCACACGGGCGCGCAAGCGCCTCCAGACCTCCCTCGTGGTTGAGGCCGCGGACGCGCGGGACCCGCACCAGTTCGCGCTGCTCATCGGCTACGGCGCGAGCGCGGTCCATCCGTACATGGCGTTCGAGACGATCACGGCGCTCATCGAGGAAGGCCACGACCGGGACGTCGGCGCGGAGCGGGCGATCGCCACGTACGTGCGCACGCTGAACAAGCAGCTGCTGAAGATCATGTCGAAGATGGGCATCTCGACGGTCACCAGCTATCACGGCGCGCAGATCTTCGAGGCCGTGGGGCTCGACGCCGAGGTGGTGGACCGCTGCTTCGCCGGCACGCATTCGCCCGTAGGCGGCATAGGGTTCGACGGAGTCGCGGAGGAGACGCTCCGGCTGCACGAGGTCGCGTTCGGGACGCCGCAGACGGACAAGGGCGCGAAGCTCGACGACTTCGGGTACTACCGCTTCCGCCGCGACGGCGAACCCCACGCGTTCGCTCCGGCGAGCGTTCGCACCCTGCACAAGACCCTGCTTGACGAGACGGAGGAAGGCGGGGCCGACGGCTACCAGACGTACCTGGAGCAGATAACCGGCGGGCCTCCGATTTCGCTGCGCGACCTCCTCGAAATCAAGCCAGTGGGCGCGCCTGTTCCGCTGGAAGAAGTGGAGCCGGCTGCGGAGATCGTGAAGCGCTTCAATGGTGGCTCGATGTCGTTCGGCGCGCTGAGCATCGAGGCGCATGAGGCGATCGCCATTGCGTTCAACCGCGTCGGCAGCAAGAGCGGCAGCGGCGAGGGCGGCGAAGACCCGCGTCGCTTCAGGGAGCTGCGGGACGGCGACCGCACCGGCAGCAAGATGAAGCAGGTGGCCTCGGGACGCTTCGGCGTAACCCCGGAGTACCTGGCGATGGCCGAGGTGCTTGAGATCAAGATGGCGCAGGGATCGAAGCCCGGCGAGGGCGGTCAGTTGCCCGGTCACAAGGTCACGGAGATCATCGCCCGCGCTCGGCGCACCCAACCGGGCGTGCCGCTCATCTCCCCTCCGCCCCACCACGACATCTACTCGATTGAGGACCTGAAGCAGCTGATTTACGACCTGAAGATTGTGAACCCGCGCGCCGCGGTTGCGGTGAAGCTCGTGGCCGAGGCCGGCGTGGGCACGGTCGCGGCGGGCGTCGCGAAAGGCTACGCGGACTACGTGCTCATCTCCGGCGCCGAGGGAGGCACCGGAGCGTCGCCGCTGATGTCCATCAAGTACACCGGCTCCCCGTGGGAGTTGGGCCTCGCCGAGACCAACCAGGTGCTCGTGATGAACGACCTGCGGGGCCGCGTCACGCTCAGGACGGACGGCGGCTTCCGCCGGGGCCGCGACGTCGCGGTTGCGGCGCTGCTTGGCGCGGAGGAGTTCGGGTTCGGAACTCAGGCGATGGTGGCCGTGGGCTGCCAGATAGCCCGCCAGTGCCACCTCAACACCTGCCCCGTGGGAGTCGCCACGCAGGACGAGGAGCTCCGGAAGAAGTTCTGGGGCGAGCCCGAGATGCTGGTGCGCTACCTCTTCCACGTGGCCGAGGAGTTGCGCGAGACGATGGCGGGGCTCGGCTTCCGCACGGTCGAGGAGATGGTGGGCCGCACCGACTTGCTGGTCCAGCGCGAACTCCCCGGCCACCCCAAGGCGAACACGGTGGACCTCTCGGCGATGCTGGCGGTGGTCGACCCCGACGGAGAGCGTCCGCACGTTCATGTGCAGGAGCGGAACGACGACCCGAACAACGAGGTTCTGGACGACGAACTGCTGCCGCTGGTGCAGCCGGCCATCGACATGCAGGGACCGGTGAAGGTCGAGCACGAGATCCGCAACGTGCACCGCACCGTGGGAGCGCGCATAGCCGGCGAGATTGCGCGCGTCCACGGCGACGAGGGAATCCCCGAGAACAGCATTGAGATGCGCTTCACCGGCTCGGCCGGCCAGAGCTTTGGCGCGTTCCTGATCGACGGCATGCACGTGCTGCTCGAGGGCGAGGCGAACGACTACGTGGGCAAGGGGATGCACGGCGGGGAACTCGTGGTGCGCCCGGTGCCGGAGGCGCGGTTCCACGCGCACGATAACGTCATTATCGGCAATACGGTGCTGTACGGCGCCACCGGCGGACGGATGTTCGCATCGGGCCGCGCCGGCGAGCGGTTCGCCGTGCGTAACTCCGGCGTGTGGGCGGTCGTCGAGGGTACGGGCGACCACGCCTGCGAGTACATGACGGGCGGCGTTGTGGTCATCCTGGGAGCGACGGGCCGGAACCTCGGCGCAGGCATGTCCGGCGGCGTGACGTTCGTGCTCGATCTGCACGACGAACTGCAGCGCAATATGAACCCCGAGATGGTGGGTTGTTCGCCCGTGGACGACCCGGAGGACGAGGAACTGCTGCGCGCGCTCGTGGCGCGCCACAGGGAGCTGACGTTCAGCGCGCGTGCGGCGGACGTGCTCGACAACTGGGCGATATACCTTCCGCGCTTCAAGCGGGTTGCGCCCCTCCCCCATATCGCCCCGCCGTCTCCGCGCGAGCAGCAGCGCGCCCGCCGCGACGCCATGCTCGCCGCCGGAGGCCCCGCCCGCGCCTAGATTCCTTTTCCCGCCGCCTGGCGTGGGAGACGCCGCGAAGGGGCGCAGGGGCGCGCGAAGCGCATTCCCGTACCCACACCTAATTGACACCCCGCCCCTCCCTGCCCGATAATCTCCCCCAAGGCAGCGACGGGGAGTAGTACGCCGTCAAGCGGGGCATCAGAGAGCCGGGGTAGCTGAGAACCGGCGCCTGCGCAGCGGTCGAATGGGCCCCTGAGCCGCGGCCCGAAACCCTCCAACGGGGAGTAGGCGCCGACGGGACCGTCCCGGTACAGACGGACGGCATAACCCGCCGCCGATGCGGTGGCCGTGCCGATAGAGTCCCTGCGCGCAAGCGCCGGGAGAACAAGGGTGGCACAGCGGATAACCCCGCCCCTTATGGGAGCGGGGTGTTTTTGTGCCCCGAAGGAGCAGCGGATGGCCCAGTGTTATCCGACAATCGAACAGTTCCGCGCTCTGGCGGCCGAGGGCCATAACCTCATCCCCGTCTACCGCGATGTCGTTGCCGACCTCGAAACCCCGGTCTCCGCCTACCTGAAGGTCGCCGGCGGCCGCGAGGGCAGCTCGTTCCTGCTTGAGAGCGTCGAGGGCGGCGAGCGCATGGCCCGCTACAGCTTCATCGGCGCCGAGCCCTACCGCATCCTCCGCACCGGCGAGGGCGAGCCCGACGGCCCGGGCGATCCCCTCGTCGCCATCGAGGCGGAGCTTGCCCGGTTCCGGCCTGCGCAGATCGCCGGGTTGCCCCGGTTCGTCGGCGGAGCGGTCGGTTACCTGTCCTACGAAACGGCGCACTACTTCGAGCCGCGCGTGCCCGTCCCCGCGAACGACCCGCAGGGACTGCCCGAAGCCGTCTTTCTGTTCACGGACTCGCTGCTCGTGTTCGACCACGTCCGCCACAGAATCCAGGTCGTGGCGACCGCGCACGTGGACGGGTCGGCTGACGAGGCCTACCGCAGGGCCGTCGAGCGCATCGACGAACTCGCGGAACGGCTGGCGCGCCCACTGCCGCGTCAGGCGCAACTCGCGCCCCAGCCGGCCGACGTCGAGGCGGCGGCGAGCGCTGCCGCCGGCTACCGGGAGGGGTCGAACAAGACGCCCGACGAGTACCACGCGATGGTGCGCCGCGCCAAGGAGTACGTCGTTGCCGGCGACATCATCCAGGCGGTGCCCTCGCAGCGCGTCGACGCGCCCGCCTCGGCGGCTGCGTTCGACCTCTACCGCTCGCTGCGCGCCGTGAACCCCTCGCCGTATATGTACTTCCTGGAACTTGGCGACTTCGCCGTGGTCGGCGCGTCGCCCGAGATGCTCGTCCGCGCCGAGGACGGCCTCGTCGAGACCCACCCGATCGCGGGCACTCGCCCTCGCGGCAAGGACGCGGAGGAAGACGCCCGGCTCGAAGAGGAACTGGCCGCCGACGAGAAGGAGCGGGCCGAGCACATCATGCTGCTCGACCTGGGCCGGAACGACATCGGTCGCGTCAGCGAGCCCGGTACTGTGCAGGTGACGCAGATGCTCGAGGTCGAGCGCTACTCGCACGTCATGCACCTGGTCTCCCATGTAACGGGGCGCCTGCGGGAGGACATGACGGCGTTCGACGCGCTGCGGGCGTGCTTCCCCGCGGGAACGGTGTCGGGCGCGCCGAAGATACGGGCGATGGAGATCATCGCGGAACTGGAGGGCGAGCGCCGGGGCACGTACGCCGGGGCGGTGGGCTACTTCAGCTTCTCGGGAAACATGGACACCGCCATAACAATACGAACGATGGTGGTCAAGAACGGC
>DAOUKL010000022.1:0-41371 GCA_034421335.1 Dehalococcoidia bacterium
CGGGGAGCGCGGAGTTCGTCGCGCGCGCCCGGCGCGTCCGCAAGATGGTCGGGGGCGGCATGCGGCAGGCGGGAGTGCTCGCCGCCGCCGGGCTCGTGGCGCTCGACACGATGGTCGACCGGCTGGCGGAGGACCACGCCAACGCGCGCCGTCTCGCCGAGGGGCTCGCGGGGCTTCCCGGCTTCAGCGTCGACCCCGACGCTATCGAGACGAACATCGTCTACGTCGAGCTGGAGGATGGCGACGGCCCAGGGTTGTCGGCGCGGCTGAAGGAGCGCGGCGTGCTCGGCAACGGGCGCTTCAACTGGGTGCGGTTCGTTCCCCACTACGGCATCACCGCCGAGGACATCGACGAGGCGCTGGACGCCATCGAGAGCGCAGCCAAGGCCGCGGCATAGTAGACTGCGCCGCGCGGTTCGCGGTTCGACAGGCTCGCCACGAACCAGGGAGCGGGACGAGATTCCCGCCTGCGCGGGAATGACGGAAGGCTGCACGGGAATGGCGGAAGGATTCAGGAGAGGAAATCATGCCCGTTATCGACGCCGACACGCACATTGACGAACCGGAGGAGGCCTGGCAGTACATGGAGGGCCCAGCCGCCCGGTTCCGGCCCGTCACCATCTCCCCGCCCGAGGGCGTCGTCCCCGGCGGCATGGACGCCTCCGCCAGCCGGTGGTGGCTCGTCGACGGACGGCTCAGACAGCGCATGATCCGAGACGACGAACTGACGGGCACCACCCTCAACTCGCGCGAACTGCTCGACGTGAGCGAGCGGCTGCGCCACATGGACGAGCGGGGCGTCGACGTGCACGTCATCTACCCCACGTTCTTCCTCAGTTACATCACCGGCAACCCCCAGGCGGAGATCGCGCTCACCGACTCGTGGAGCCGGTACGTCGCGTCGAAGTGCGCGCCCACCGAGGGACGCCTGCGCTGGGTCGCCGTTCCCCCGCTGCTCGACATGGACGCGTCGGTGAGTTACCTGCGGTGGGCGAAGGAGAACGGCGCGGTCGGCGTGTTCAAGCGCGGCCTCGAGCACGGGAGGCGCTGCAGCGACCCGTACTTCTTCCCACTGTACGAGGAGGCGAGCGCGCTCGACATGGCGCTGTGCATCCACACCGGCGCCGGCAACCCCACCGAGGGGAGGCTCGGCCACGGCGACGGCCTCGGCGGCGTACCCATCATGGACGCCTTCCACGCGCTAGTGCTCTATGGCGTGCCGGACAAGTTCCCCAAGCTCCGGTTCGGGTTCATCGAGGCCGGCTCCACCTGGCTGCCGTACGTGCTCGACCGCCTGAAGGCCGAGAAGAAGCGCCGCTCGTGGATACGTTCGTTCGAGATGGGCGAGGATCTGCTGCGCCGAAACCGCTTCTTCATCGCCGTCGACGCCGTGGAGGACATCTCCTACGTGCTCTCACTCGGCGCAGAAGACAGCCTGATGATGGGGACCGACTACTCTCACTTCGACACGTCGGCGGAGCCGGACGCCATCGAAGCCGTTCGGCGATGGGCGTCGGAAGGGCGCATTTCGGAAGTGGCCGCGCAGAAGATCCTGGAGGACAACCCCAAGGCCTTCTACGGGATTTAGCCCCACTCTCACTCTGAGGGGGAGATGCCCGCAGGGAAGAGAGGGTGGCCCTCTCCTCAGCCCTCCCCGCCGGGGGCGGGACAAGAAAGCGCCGGAGCGGCCTTTCGGTCTCTCCGGCGCTGGTTGGCGCCCCTGTTCTCCAGGGGCTCACCTTCCGCTCCGTTGCCGTTCCCGGCGATCACTGCCGGATGTGGCGGAGTCCCGCTAGTCGGGTGGCTCGTAGCCTGTGGGTCAGCGGAGCGTCCGGCTTCCGTCCGCCCCCTCCGCCGGCGTTACGCCGACGTGGGGGCCGACCCAGGAAAGTGCCACCGGTGATGGAGCACGTAGACCGCGCGCTTCAACATGGCTCACCTCCTTACGTCGGCGTTGCGGACTCTCTGGTGGAACGGGCGCGCCCGCTCCCTGCCGGTCCACTGCCAGCGTAAACCCTCGCGGCGGGAAATGCAATACCGAATTCCGGGAGTTTCACGGCCAATCCTGCGCTATTCGGGCGCGATTGTGCGGCTGGGCGTTGCAAAGAAGCGGGGCCTGGCCGATTCGTGAAATTCTTCGCAATAATAGTTGGGGGGGCTGCGTCAGCCGCCGCCCTTCGCCTTGCCCCACCACGCCTCGATGCGCTCGCGCACGGCGCCCTCGTAGCCCTCGCTGCCGGGCTCGTAGAAGCGCTTGCCGGCGAGTTCCTCCGGCAGGTTTTGCTGACCGGCGAAATGGCCCTCGTAGTCGTGCGCGTACTTGTAGTCGCGCCCGTAGCCGAGCGAGCGCATGAGGCCGGTGGGAGCGTTCCGCAGGTGCAGGGGCACCGGGTGCGGCCTGCCCGTGCGGACTTCCTCGAGCGCGCGGTTGAGGGCCATGTACGACGCGTTGCTCTTCGGCGCCGTCGCCAGGTAGACAACCGCCTGCGCGAGGGGGATGGCGCCCTCCGGCAGCCCCACGAAGTGGACGGCCTGCTGCGCGGCCACGGCGACGGGAAGCGCCTGCGGGTCGGCCATGCCCACGTCCTCGGCAGCCGCGATGACGATGCGCCGCGCGATGAACAACGGGTCCTCGCCCGCCTCGAGCATCCGCGCCAGCCAGTACACCGCCGCGTCGGGGTCGGACGCGCGGATCGACTTGATGAACGCCGATATCGTGTCGTAGTGGTTGTCGCCCGCCTTGTCGTACATAGGAGCGCGCCGCTGCAGCGCCTCCTCCATAAGGGCGCGGTCGACGCGCTTGACGCCATCGCTCTCTGGTTGCGCGATCTCGACGGCGAGCTCCACGGCGTTCAGCGCCACGCGGGCGTCCCCCGCCGCGACCTCGAGCAGGAATTGCAGCGCGTCGGGCTCGACATCGATGCGCTCGCGGCCCAGACCGCGGTCGGCGTCGGCGAGCGCAGCTCGGACGACTCGTTCGATCTCGTCGCCGGTCAGCGGCTTGAGCGTCAGCACGCGGGTGCGGGACAGCAGCGCGGAGATCACCTCGAACGACGGGTTCTCGGTCGTCGCGCCGATGAAGACGACCGTTCCGTTCTCGACGTGGGGGAGGATGGCGTCCTGCTGCGCCTTGTTGAAGCGGTGCACCTCGTCGACGAACAGGATCGTTCCCTTGTCGGCAGTGGCGCGAGTCTCTCGCGCCTCCTCAACGGCCTTGCGGAGGTCGGCGACGCCGGAGGTAACGGCTGAGAGCGCGATGAAGTGGGCGTCCGTCAGCTCGGCGATGAGCCGTGCGAGGGTCGTCTTGCCGACGCCGGGCTGGCCCCAGAGCACCATCGACGGGACCTGTCCGGCGCACAGGGCGCGCTCGAGCACGCGGCCCTCGCCCAGCAGGTGCTCCTGTCCCACGAATTCCGCCAGCGTTCGGGGGCGCATCCGGGCCGCGAGCGGCGCGTGCTCGGCCTCGTGTTGACGCCGCACGTGCTCGAACAGGGACTGGTCGCTGCGCATGTTCCGTCCCGGCATGGGCATAGGTTACACCCCTGCACGGCCCGCGCCGCGCGGGGCAGCCGCTATAATCGTCACATGGACGTGCTCATTCGCCTCTATGCCTCCTACCGGGAACGGGCCGGTGTCGACCGTGTCGCCTTGCCGCTGCAAGAGGGCGCGACGGTCGCCGACGCCATCGCGGCGCTGCTCGACGCCGCGCCGGCGCTGCCGAGAGACTTCAGGCCGCACCTGATCGCCGTGAACGAGGAGTTCGCCAACCCCGCCTATCCGCTGAGCGACGGCGACGACGTCGCGCTCTACCCGCCCGTGAGCGGCGGCGTGGACGTGCGTGTGGGGGCGGAACCGATCGACGCCCGCGAGCTGGCCGACGCAGTGCGGCGCTCGTTCAACGGCGCGGTGGTTACGTTCGAGGGTACGACGCGCGACAACACGGGCGGGCGCGAGGTTACGCGGCTGGAGTACGAGGCCGACGAGCGCATGGCGCGCAAGGTGATCGGGCAGATACTCGAGGAGACGATGGCGCGGTTCGACATTCCCGCGATGGCGGCGCAGCACCGGTTCGGCGTGCTCGACATCGGCGAAGTCAGCCTGGTCGTCGCCGCCGGAGCGCCCCACCGCCTCGAAGCGTTCCTCGCGGGCCTGTACGTCGTCGACCGCATCAAGCACATCGTTCCGGTGTGGAAGAAGGAGCACTTCGCCGACGGCGAGGTGTGGGTCGGCGCGGCGTGCGACCCGGAGACGCACGCGCTGCACCTGGCGGAGGCCCCCTACGCCGGCTTCCTCGCCGAGCGCGAAGGAGTCAGCCCCGTCGTCCACGCCCACGTCCACGCGTAGGGCGGAATGGACAGGCTTCCTCCCGGCCCTCCCCCGACTTCGGACTTTTGCATAGCCTCCGAGCGCGCTCGTCTCTGTCGCTGAGCGCAGCGAAGAATATCGGGCTCTCGCCTGCGAACGTGCTATCTGGAGGCAGCGGGTTTAGATTCCTCACTCACCTCCGCTGCGTTCAGAATGACATGGGACGGGTTATGCAGCGGTCTCGGCTTCGGGAGAGGGGGAATTCGCGCGGCGGGGCCCAACGGCGTACCCTGCGGGCATCCCCGGAATCCTGATCCCCTTGGCCCATTCCTCGAAACGCAAGCCCCGCATCTTCTACGGCTGGTGGATCCTCGCCGTCATCCTGCTGACGGGGCTGTTCGCCGGCCCCACCAGCCAGGCGTTCATCGGCATCCTCGTCGAGCCCATCAACGACGCCACCGGCTGGAGCCGCACGACCATCGCCGGCTCCGTAACGGCCGGCGGCATCATCGCGGGGCTCAGCTCGCCGTTCATCGGAGTGCTCGCCGACCGCTACAGTCCCCGGGTGCTGATGACCGGAGGCGCGTTGCTGATGGCGCTCTCGTTCTTCGTCATCGCGCTCGCGCCGAGCGTGTGGTTCCTGTACGTGGGCTACGCGCTCGCCCGCGGTTTCGCGCAGAACTTCATCGCGGGAGTCGTGCCGCGCGTGCTGGTTGTGAACTGGTTCCGGCGGATGCGCGGACGCGCCATCGGCCTCACGGGCACGGCGCACCCGATAGGGACGTTCGCGATGGGCCCGCTCGCGCTGCTGATGATCAGCGCGGGTATGTCGTGGCGGTGGGTGTGGATCGTGTTCGGGCTCGGCGTGCTCGTGTTCATCGTGCTGCCGAATGCGCTGGTGTTGCGGCGGACGCCGGAGGAGATGGGACTGCTGCCGGACGGCGACGAGGCGGCGTCGGAGGCGGAGGCCGCCGAGCGGACGCAGCGGGAGATGGCGCAGTCATGGACGTTCCGGCAGGCGGTGCGGACGCCGTCGCTGTTCCTCATTCTCGCGTCGATCCTGCTGATGAACTACGGGGGCGGCGGGCTGCCGTTCCACATGCCGCAGTACTACGAGCAGCAGGGATTTGCGGCGGCCGTCGGCGTCGCCGCGGTGAGCATGTTCGCCATCTCCGGCGCGTTCGCCAACACGCTGTGGGGATTCCTCGCCGAGCGCATATCGGAGCGGTTGCTGGGCATCTTCACGATGCTCATGGGGCTCGCGCTCGCGTTCGGGTTCCAGTTCGTCACGAACCCCGCCGTGGCGGTCGGTTACGGCGTGTTGCTGGGCATAGCCGCGCGCGGGGAGGGCTCGATACTCATGCTGCTCGTCGCCAACTACTACGGACGGCGCTCCTACGGCGTCATCTCAGGTATGGTGCAGACGGCGCTGCTGGTCGGGCTCGCCCTCGGCCCGTACCTGATGGCGCTGCTGCGCGACGCGACAGGCTCGTACACGGCGGTGTTCTACTCGGCGATGGCGACGTTCGCAGGAGCGGCGGTGCTGCTCTCGCTCGCCAGGAAGCCCAGCCTTCCCCAGCCGGCGCCCACCACAACGACAGGAGAGGAAAACCCATGACGACACCGGTCAACATCGACGACCTGAAGCGGCAGGTGGCGGAGAGCTCGCACGTGCTCGACCACCAGGGGCTCGTGGACTTCCACGGCCACGTCAGCGCGCGCGTCCCCGGAACGCGCGTGATGTACATCAAGCCGGTGCTGCGCGCCCACAACCAGATCAAGCCCGAGGACATCATCGCGGTCGACATCGACGAGTACCTCGCCGGCGGTGACGCGCAGTGGGTCCCGGACGACCAGAAGGGCCGCGTCATCGACGCGCCCGTCCCTCCGCGCGAGGCCGCCCTCCACGCCGCCATCATGGAGACCCGCCCGGACGTGAACTCCGTGGTGCACACGCACCAGCTGGTGGCGACGGCCATCGGCGCAGGAAACGTCCCCATCAAAGCGCTCTACAACCAGGCCGTTCCGTTCGCCCCGGAGACGCCGATTTACCCCAACCCGGACCTCATAACGACCGCCGAACAGGGCCGCGAGGTGGCGCAGACGCTCGGCGACCGCGGGGCGGCGCTCCTGCGCGGCCATGGCGTGGTGATCGTGGGCGGCTCGATGGACGAGTCGGTCTCGAACACCATCTACCTGGAACGCGCGGCAATCATCCAGGTCATCGCGTCCATCGTCGGCACGCCGACGCCGCTGACCGACGAATACGCCGCGCGGTTCGGCCCGGACTGGGTGAGGCGCGCGTCCCATGCCTACGAGTACTTCCGCTCGCTCGTGCCGAGCTTGCGGACGCTGGAGTAGTCCCGTCGTTCCCGCGCCCCCAAACCATCATTCCGCCTGCGCCAGAACGACGGATGGGGCGTATGATGCCGCCACACACGATGACGGGAGGCGCGCTATGGCGAAGGTCGTGCTCGGTTTTGCAACGTCCCACGGTCCCCAGCTCCGAATGACGCCCGACAAGTGGTCTCTCCTCCTGGAGAAGGACACGAACGACCCGCGCTTCGATTACCAGGCCCTCCTCGCCCGCGATCTGCCGGGCATTCACGACGAGATTACGCAGGAGAAGTTCGACGAGCGGTACGCGGCATGCCACCGCGCGCTCGGCGTGCTCAAGAACACCGTCGCCGAGGTCGCTCCCGACGCCATCGTCGTCATTGGCGACGACCAACACGAGCAGTTCCTCGAAGACAACATGCCCATGTTCTCCGTCTACTACGGTGAATCCCTCCCCGTGCGGGAGCGCCGAGGCCCCAGCCGCGACACCGCGCTCCAACAGGCGTGGTCGAAGGGACCGCGGGCCTGGACCAACGCGCAAGACCCCATGGAGGACGCCTCCCAGCCCGCGCACCCGGAACTGGCGCGGCACATCATCGAGCACTGTGTGCAGTCCGGCGTCGACCTCGCCGTGACCAACAGCCTCCGGGACGACGTCGGGGCAGGACACGCATTCGCCTTCCTCTACCGTTACATCCTCCCCGAAGGCGGCATCCCCGTCGTGCCGTTCATGGTCAACTGCTTCTACCCGCCGAACCAGCCCACGCCCTCCCGCTGCTACGAAGTGGGGCGCGTGCTGCGCGAGGCCATCGATTCGTGGCCGGGCGATGCGCGCGTCGCCGTGATGGCGTCCGGCGGGCTCAGCCACTTCATCATCGACGAGGAGATCGACCGCGCGACCCTCGCCGCCCTCGAAGCGAAGGACGTGGCGACGCTCACGTCGCTCCCCACGGACAAGCTGATTCTCGGCACGACCGAGATCAGGAACTGGGTCACCATCGGCGGCGTGATGGAGCACCTGGACATGACATTCGTCGACTATCAGCCGTGCTACCGCACGCCCGCGGGCACCGGCTGCGCCATGGGCTTCGCCGCCTGGCAGTAGGCTTCGGCCGGGAAGGGTCGAGCACACCGCGTCGTAGCCCTCCATCATTCCCGCGCAGGCGGGAATCCCGCAGCCTTGGTGGGGGAAGCGCAGCCAGCGGCCTTGCAGGGGACGAGGTTCCTGCTTCCGCAGGAACGACGGGGCGCTGCGTCCTCGCTTGGAGGCGGGGCCGTCTACAGCTCCTGCGCGAGTTGGGCGTAGTGGCGCCAGATGCCGCTGGGCTTGCGGGCGGTGGGGGCGACCTCAGGCTTCAGGTGGTCGGCGTCGGGCATGGAGCGCATGTTCGCGCCGAACTCGGCGCGCTGTTCCGGGGTGAGGACGGGGTGGTCTCTCCCGACGGCGCAGAACGCGAGGTAGTTCATGCGCGCCTGCTCCTCCAGGTGGAGCATGTTGACCATCGCGTCCTCCATGTCGCCGCCGACGGTCGCGGCGCCGTGGCCCTGGAGCATGATCGCGCTGTGCGAGCCCATGAGCCGCGCGACCTCCGCACCATCCTTCTCGTGGATGATGAGACGGGGGCTGGGGAACATCGGGATGGGCTCGGCGAAGAGCGGCATGCCCTCGATGCACATCGGGCCCATCTGCTCCTGCAGCACGCTCATCAGCACCGTGTAGCGCGGGTGGACGTGCACGACGGAGTTGACGTCGGGGCGCTCCCGCAGCAGGCACGAGTGCATCTTCACCTCGTTCGGGAGGTTGTTCTCCGGCGGGCCTCCGGCCTTGTAGCCGTTCACGTCGACGACCACCATGTCCTTGGCGTAGGTCTGCGACAGCGACGGCCCGAGCGCCTTGATGATGAACTTGCCGGGCTCGTCGGGCAGGCGGAAGCTCACGTGCCCGCGCTCCATCGTCGAGGAGTCGGCGAGGCCCATCGTGTAGAGCATCCGGTTGGCGAGCGCCGCTTCCTCCATCAATGCGTCGAGTTCCGGCATGGCGCGTTCCTCCTTGCGGGAGTGGGTCGGCGGCATTGTGCCACAGGGGGATAGGGACCGGCCCCCTACCCTACTTCCGTGCGGCGCGACGACCACTCGGTGGCGGACTGATAGGCGTGGGCGGCGCGGAGGGCGCGGGCGTCGGCGAACGCGGGCGCGCCGAGCATGAGGCCGAGCGGCAAGCCGTCCGACGAGAACCCGCACGGGACCGACACGCTCGGCATCCGCGTGAGGTTGAAGATGCGTGTTATGCGCAGCAACGCCTCGCGCACAGGGACTTCCTCGCCGCCGATGTCCATCACGTCCAATCCCTGCCGGGGAGCGGGCGTCGCGACGGTCGGCGTTGCGATGAGGTCCACCGACTCGAATGCGCGGGCGACGGCGCGGGCGTAGGCGAGCCTGGCGCGCTGGGCCTGCGCGTACGCGGACGCCGGGATGAACATCCCCGACTCGAAGCGGCGGCGCACGGTCTGGTCCATGCGGTCGCCGTGCCGCAGCACGCGGTCGCGGTGGGCCATCGCGGCCTCCGCCGTCGTGATGGCCGAGGCGAGCGCTGGCGTCCACTCCAACTGCGGGATGCTGACGCTCACCACTTCGGCGCCGAGCTCTTCGAGGACTCCTATCGCCCTGCGGACCGCGGTCTCCACCTCGGCGTCGAGCGGCGCCCACACGTACTCCTCCGGCACGCCGACGCGCATCCCCCGCACGCCGCCGTCGAGTCCCGCAAGGTAGTCGACCGCCGGCGCCGCGACCGATACGGGGTCGCGCGGATCGTGGGCGGCGAGCACGTTCATGGAGAGGGCAAGGTCCTCCACCGTACAGGCCATCGGGCCGGCGGTGTCGAGGCTGTGCGAGAGCGGAGTCACGCCCGCCCTGCTCACGAGCCCGAACGTCGGCTTGATGCCGGAGATGCCGCAGAGGGCTGAGGGGATGCGGATGGAGCCTCCGGTGTCGGAGCCGAGCCCCAGCGGGAAGAACCCGGCGGCGACGCCGGCGCCCGTGCCGCTCGACGAGCCGCCGGGCATGCGGTCGAGCGCCCACGGGTTGTTCGGCATGCCATAGGTCGCGTTGCGTCCGGTGGGGTCGAACGCGAGCTCGACGGTGTTCGTCTTGCCGACGACGACCGCGCCGGCGTCCTTCAGCAGGCGGACGGCGGTCGCGTCCTCGTCGGGAACGAACTCGGCGTCGAGCGCGGCGCCGGACGTCGTGCGCACACCGGCGGTGTTGTAGATGTCCTTCACGCCGACGGGCACGCCGTGCAGCGGGCCGCGAGAAGCGCCTGCGGCGAGCTCGGCGTCGGCCTGCCGGGCGTCGGCAAGCGCCTGCTCGGCGGTTCGGGTGATGAACGCGCCGATCTTCGGCTCCAGCGCATCGGCGCGGGCGGTGAACGCCTCCACTACCTCGACGCTCGAAACTTCCCTCGCGGCGATGCGCCTGGCGAGGTCGGCGGTGGACGCGGCGGCGAGTTCGCTCACGAGGCGCCTCCGATGGCGTCCTCGATCGCGACGCCGGTCACGTCGATGTCGTTGATCGGGGCGATGCGCGCGAACAGCGCCTCGACCTCGGGGCGCAGAAGCTCCAGATGCTCCGCGTCGGTCTGCAGTCCCACGGCATTCGCCCACGCGGCGAAGGCTTCGGGGGCAAGTCGGTTCGTCATGGCGTTCCTCCAGGGCGGCGGCAGTATAACCGCGCCCCTCCCCGCGCGCTTTGCGCGTCCCCGCGCGCTTTGCGCGCGACCTCCCCACTCCTGTGAGGAGGGTTTATCATAGTCGGCGTGGACTTCCCCTTTCGCGCCGTGGTGTTCGACCTCGACGGCCTGATCGTCGAGACCGAGCAGCCCATCTACGACTCTTACCAGACGATCCTCGCCGAGTTCGGTCTCCCGCTGCCGATCGCGGTGTGGGAGGACGTCATCGGACGCGGCGGAGTAGGTTCGCGCGACCCGCTGTGCGACTACCTCGAAGCGAGCCTCGGCAAGCCGGTGGACCGCGACGCGCTGCGGGAGCGAGCGCGGGCAATGCACCGCGAGCGGTCGCAGACGCTGCCGACGCGCGAGGGCGTGCGCGAGCACATCCAAGAGGCGAGGGAGGCCGGGCTTCGGCTGGGCGTGGCGTCCAGCTCATCGCGGGCATGGGTCGAGGGGCACCTGTCGCGCCTCGGCTTGCTGGCGTCGTTCGACGCGGTATGCGTCCGCGAGGACGTGCAACAGACGAAGCCGCACCCGGAGCTGTACGTGCTAGCGCTCGAGCGGCTCAACGCCGCGCCCGGCGAGGCGTTCGCGATAGAAGACTCGCCGAACGGCGTTACGGCGGCGAAGGCGGCGGGGATGCGCTGCGTGGCGGTCCCGAACCCGCTGACGGCCCAGATGACCATCGACCACGCCGACATGCGCGTGGCGTCGCTCGCCGACATTTCGTTCGCCGAGATGGCGGCCGCGCTCGCGGGGTAGCTCTCTCCGCCCTTCGGACGCCTCACCCCGACGAGGGTCGTTCGTGGTTCGACAGGCTCACCACGAACCAAAGAGGATGGATTCCCGCCTTCGCGGGAATGACGGAGGGTTGCGCACGGTTTCACTCGGCGGGAGAGGGGATCCAGAAGGCGAGGCGTCCTTCGGCGAGCGGGCGCGGATCCTCGTTCCCGGCGGCGTCCAGGACCCACACCCTGTGCTCCTCGCCGCCCTCGATCGCTCCCGCGAACACCAGTTTCGTGGAGTCCGCCGACCACACGAGGTGGGACGGCGCGAACTGGTCGAAGAACTGCAGGTGCGTGAGGAAGTCCGGCGTGGGAGTGAAGCCGGTCAGCAGCCGCGTTTCACGTGTGGCGGGGTCGACGACCTGCCACGCCAGGGAGTTCTGGGCGAGAGCGACGTGGGCGAGGCGCGAGCCGTCCGGCGACCAGTAGAAGGCCGCCATCGCGCCGCGCAGGAGCGGCTCGCTCGGGCCGGCGCCGTCTTCTTCCACGACGTGGAGGCCGTCGTAGAACGGTTCAGGCGGTTGCCTCGTCGCGACTGCGATGCGTCCGCCAGCAGGCGACCAGGCGAAGGCGGCCTCGCCCGGAACGTCCATCAAAGCGACGCGGTCAGACCCATCTAGCTTCGAGGTTACGAGTTTGCCTGCGCCGTTCTCCTCGACTACGTAGGCGATGCGCTCGCCGTTGGGGCTGAACGCCGGGACGCGGTAGCGGAGCGAGTCGGCGCCGAGGTCGCGCGTGGAGCGGTCGCGCGTGTCGTGGAGCAGGAGCTGCCCGCGCCGGTGCACGAGCATGAGCGTCCCGTCCGGGGACCACACGTGATAGAGAGGAGCGTTCGCTGAAATTTCGTAGAGTCCACCGCCGTCGGAGTCCACGGAGAAGAGGCCGAGCCCCCGGCCCAGCTCGCGAGGGGCCACGAACGAGAGCGCTCGCGAGGTCGGGGCCCAGAGGGCGTAGTGTGGCGCGCCCTGCGCGACGAGCGGCACGGAGCCCCGGAGCGTCCCATGAACTTGCCGGGCGCCTGAGCCGTCCGCATCGAGCATGACCAGACCGGCGAGGGCGCCCTCTCCGAGGCCGGGGACGCGAGAGAGGGCGACGCGTTCTCCGTCGGGCGACCACGTCGGCCAGGTGTAGCGGGCGGTTTCGGCCTGCTGCCCGCGGAGCGAGGCGAAGGTGGCCGGGCCGTCGCTCACGCCCTCGCCGACGAAGCGCTCCGAGTCTTCGCCGTCCTCCCGGACGGTCCAGACGTCGAAGCGCGGCCCGACCAAGACGATGCGCTGGAGGCCGGCGGACTGCGGCGTCGAACCGGCGACGGGCCCATCGGCGGGCGGCGGCGAGTCGTCGGCAGCGCACGCGGCGACGGCGAGGAGCCCGCAGGCGATGAGGCCGAAGCGGAGCGCCTCAGCCGTTGGGATGCACTTCAAGGCTGATGTCGAGGGCCTTGACTGAGTGGGTGATCGAGCCGGAGGAGAGCAGGTCGACCCCCGCCTCGGCGACCTCGCGCACGTTGTCGATGGTGATGCCGCCGGAGGCCTCGGTGAGCGCGCGGCCCCTGCAGATACCCACGCCCTCCCGCATCTGCTCGGGCGTCATGTTGTCGAACAGGATGATGTCGGCGCCCGCCTCCACGGCCTCGCGCACCTGCTCCAAGGTGTCGCACTCGACCTCGACGCGGATGGTGTGGGCGGCCTCGCGCTTGGCGCGCTGGATGAGGGCGGTCATGCTCTCGCCGCGCTTGGCCATCGCCGCGATGTGGTTGTCCTTGATGAGGATGCCGTCGCCGGTGCTCATACGGTGGTTGTGGCCTCCGCCCATGCGGACGGCGTACTTGTCGAGCAGCCGCCAGCCGGGGACGGTCTTGCGGGTGTCGATGACCTGGGCGGGCAGGCCCTCGATCCTCCGCACGAACTCGTTGGTGGCGGTGGCGATGCCGCTCATGCGCTGCACGAAGTTGAGCGCGGGGCGCTCGGCGCGCAGGATGCTCGACATCCGCCCGCGTATCTCCGCCACGTACATGCCGCGCTCCACCGGCGAGCCGTCGTCGACGAGCCGCACGGTCTCGAGGTCGGGGTCGACCTCGCGGAAGACCTCCAGAGCGACGTCGACGCCGGCGAGGACGCCGTTCGCCTTGGGCATCATCAGCGCCTCGCTCATGAGGTCGCCGGGCAGGAGCGAGGACGTGGGATCGTAAGCGGTCTCGTCCTCGGTCAGGGCCATGCGTATCAGGTCGCGCGTTCCGTGCCAGTGATGGAGCATCGTTCACCTCGCGCCATGCGTGATTCCCATGCGAGGAAGATTCTAGAGCGGCGCCAAGGGGAGATTGTGAGAAAGTTCACGGATGGGCCGGGGGGGCCGGATTTGACAGCACTCGGGTTCGGCCCTACGGTGGCGGGCTTGATTTCGCGCTGGGGGAGCAGAGGAGCAGGCTATGGCGAAGCGGCAGACAAGTCGACCATCACGCCCGTTGCGGCGGACGAGCGACCCCGCGACCGGAGGGGCTGCGCCGAGGCGTGACACCGTCATGGGCCGGACGACCATCGAGGGCACGCCCGTCGACGGGGTTGCCGACGGGTACGTGATCGGCTCAGCTGACGGCGCGGAGTCGGTGCTGGAAGGCACGGACAGGACGGGGATGGAAGACCCCTACGTGGGGTACGAACTGGTCTTCGACGAGCCAGATGTGGAGCAGCCACCGGCGCAGCCGGAGAAGAAGAAGGCGCCGGCGAAGCGGCGCAAGCCGGCCAAGCGGACGAACAGCCTGGCCGGCTACAGGTACCACCGAGAGCTGGACCTGTACTACAAGCTCACTCTCATCCATGACGATCCCAGGACTGGGGCCTACGATATTCAGGCCTCTTTCAGAGCGGTAAAGAGGCTAACGCCGGTGAAGGTGACGGCAACGCTGCCGGCGCCAATCGGGCCGGTGAAGAGGGCTCCGGCCCGGAAGACCGCAACGAAGACGGGCAAGACGGCCAAGCGGACGGCGGCCAAGAAGCCCAAGTCGGACAAGTCGGAAGCGTACGCAGCCCGCAAGGCGGCCTTCCTGCGCGGCGAACTGCCGGGTTACGTCAAGAACAAGCGCGGGCGGATCGTCAACGCAAGGCGCTCGGCGGCCCAGTTGGCGCCGAAGGCGCCGCAAGAACAGGAGCGCAAGAGCGGCGGTGGGTTGTCGGGTTTGCTAGGAAGGTTGCTTGGGTAGAGTGCTTCAGCCGCTGGCGGGCGTAGGCTGCGGATCGAACTCCGCGCGGATGGCGTTCACCATTGGCCAGTAGTCGTTCTTAAGTAACTCTGCGATGACTCGCTTTACTTTCGGTCCTATTGCAGCGGGGTCGTCCGATCGATTGAAGATGGGTTTCCGGTACATAAAATTCCATTTCGACGCAAGCGTTCTTCCGGTTTCAAAATGGGCGTTGTTCTGTTGTGCAATCTGGAAAATTCTACGACGCAGTTGCTCGGGCCCTGGGCCTAAATACAAGTACAGTATCACTTCATCTCCCACATACTTGAATTCAAAAAGAAGTATCCGGTTTGTTGGACTCCATCCTTCTGCTTGGTGAAGCTCTGGTATGTCTTCAAGGTGCGTTGCGTAGTATCGAACAAGATAGCGCGCCCTTGAGTCGTACTTCAAGAATTCTGAGTACTGTTCGATGATGGGCTCGATTAAGTCCCAACGCTGTGTTGGCTTAGCTTTTGCTTCGATGATGAGATCTATCGCTTCCTGATGATTGTTGTATATCTGATAGGCCAGTTCCTGAACATTGGTGCGCGTATCCATTACGTGTTTCCTTAGAGCATCGGTGTATTGTTTCAGGAAATCTTCGACGCTTGCGCTCATAGTTGTTCTACGTGTTTCCAGTGTTCTGTCCAGAATACTTGCGACTTGCTGGTAACTCAATGGCACGTAGCGCTCAGCATCTTCTTTTTCCTGCGGTTCGATCCCTTCCGGCGTCAGAAAGACAGGGAACGGTATTAGTTCAGTGTATTCCTGTTCAACAGTATTCAAGTATTCACGAAGTTGCCCCGGAATCTCCCGACTGAAAATCTTGTTTTCTATCAGACATGCAAAGTGGTCAACGCCGCTGAGAATCAGAATGTCGATATGATGGCGCTCTCTCACCACCTCAACATCAATGAGAGCCCAACTATCAACATCGAACGGAGTAGGGGCTTCTACTCCCTGTTCCTGCGCCGCTCTCGCAGCTTCAGAAAGGAAGCGCCGGAGGAAGTAGTCGCGTAAACCGTGGGAACCGCGTGGGTTGAGGAGCCAAGCGAGGAATGCCGAGTGCTGTAGCTCCCGGTGCCAGACTTCAAGCACGTCGAATAGGTTGAACTCGGCGAGGAGGTCTTCGAGGCGCTGAAGGTCGGGGGCGAGGATAAGGTTTTGGAGCGCCTTCTCCTCTGGTGTGGGGTTGCTTTGCTGTGCGTTTGTCATCACTTCTGCTACCCTTGCTACCCCCGCATCCGCCCCTGCAACGACCACGGGGTGGTGCGCGTGATGCGGACGTTGACCACGTCGCCGAGAGATATGCCGTCGATCTCAGGCACAGGGGACGAGATTCCCGCCTTCGCGGGAATGACGGGTTGGGCGTTCTCCAGCGCGGGTTGGGCGTCCTCGGCGGCGTCGAACCAGACGAGCTTGTCGGTGCGGGTGCGGCCCTGCCAGCGGCCCTTGTTATGGCCGTCGACGAGTACTTCCTGCGTCGTGCCGAAATAGCCGGTGTTGATCTCGGCGAGGATGGCCTCCTGCGCGGCGTCGATCGCCTGCAGACGGCGGCGCTTCTCCTCGTGCGGCACGTCGTCGGTCATCTTGCGTTCGGCGAACGTGTTGGGGCGCGTCGAGTACATCGCTGAATGCACCTTGTCGAACCGCAGGTCCCGCACCATGTCGAGCGTGTCCTCGAACTGCGCCTCGGTCTCGCCGGGGAAGCCGACGATGAGGTCGGTGACCATGGCGACGCCGGGGACGGTCTCGCGGACGCGGGCGACGAGCTCCCGGTACTGGGCGTTCGTGTAGCCGCGCCGCATACGGGCGAGCACCTCGTCGTTCCCGGCCTGGAAGGGCAGGTTGAGGTTCTCCATGACGCGCGGCAGGCCGGCGACTGCGCCGATGATGCGGTCGCTCATGTCGTTGGGGTGCGAGGTGAGGAAGCGGATTCGCGCGAGCTCCGGGACGCCTTCGTGGACGGCCTCCAGCAGGTCGGCGAGGTCGGGCGCGCCCGGCAAGTCGTGGCCGTAGGAGTCGACGTTCTGGCCCAGGAGGGTTACTTCCTTCACGCCGCGGGCCGTGAGCATCCGGCACTCCTCCACCAGTTCCGTTATGGGCCGGGAGACCTCGCGTCCGCGCCGGTAGGGAATGATGCAGAACGTGCAGAACTTGTCGCACCCGTGAATGATGGGCACATGGGTCGTGACCGACGGGTGGCCGGGGACGAGCGGCCTGACGCAGCCGTCGGGGTCGACACCGAACTTGTCCCCGACCATCTCAATGAGCGGCTCGAATTGCTGCGGCTGCATGAAGACGTCGACATAAGGGTAGCGCTTGCGGAGGTCGTCGGCCTTGGGGCCGACCATGCAGCCCATGAGGGCGAGCGTCTTCTCCGGGAAGCGCTGCTTCCACGGCTTGAGGGAGGTGAGCATGCCGACGACACGGTCCTCGGCCTGCTGGCGGACGACGCAACTGTTGAGGACGATGACGTCGGCGGTCTTGGGATTGCCGGTCCATTCGAGGCCGAGCTGTTCGAGGCCGGAGCCCATGCGCTCGGAGTCGGCCTTGTTCATCTGGCATCCGACGGTCCAAATGTAGTAGGAGGGCATGGGGGCGGCCTACTTCAGCAGGGCGTCAACGGGCGTAAGGCGCTCGTTGCGCATGTCGACGGCAAGGCTGAGGTTCTCCAGCGCCGTCGCCCCCAGGAGTGGGGCCGCTTCTTCGTCGCCGAAGACCACGAGCACCGGGACCTCCTCGCCTTCGTGTTGCAGGAAGACCGCCCCTACGTCGTACTCAACGCGCGATTCGCCGGCGAAACGAAAACCGCGCCATCCGGACGGCTGAACACCTATCGACCGCAGCACGGCGCCCGGAACGACCGGATAGGTGGCGCCCGTATCCACGAGGGCGTCAACGTCGGCCTGCCCGGACGGGCCTCGCAGGGTTACTCGTACGGTGAATGTTCCCATGGCGGTTCGTCGGCGGAAGGGGTGGCGGAGGGAGCGGGATTCGAACCCGCGAGGGAGCTCATCACCCCCAACCCGCTTAGCAGGCGGGCGCACTAGGCCACTATGCGATCCCTCCTCGCGCGTCGGAACAGGATAGCACAGCGGGCGGCGTGAACCCTCTCTGCTTCCTCGGGGGGCGTCTCCCCAGAGGGGAGAACGAAGACGGCTGCGCCGCCTGCCCTCTCCCCAGCCCTCCCCCGTCTTCGGGGGAGGGGGCAACCCCCGCCGGAATGGCTGACGCTTGACGCCTGCGCGCCGCGCTCCCTAGCATGGAGGCGGAGCGGCTATGGAAGACTACCTGCGGCAATACGGACTCGTGCTGATGCTTGCGGTTGTGGCCGTAGCGGTCCCCGCCAGCGTGCTGCTGGTGTCGCAGCTTGCCGTGAAGATCAACGCCCGCCCCTTCCGCCAGAACCCGCTGAAGTACGAGCCGTACGAGTGCGGCATGGAACAGGAGAGCGGCCGGTGGCAGCGTTTCAACGTGCGCTACTACCGGTTCGCGCTGCTCTTCCTGCTGTTCGACGTCGAGGTGGTGTTCCTCTTCCCATGGGCGAGCCAGGCCGGCGCTTTGGGGTGGTCGGCGTTCGGCGCCGTGCTGTTCTTCTCGGCGGTGATGATGGCGGGCTGGGCGTATGAGTGGAAGCGCGGCGGCATGGAGTGGGACGAGACGCTGCCGGCGGCGCGCCCTTCCGACGCCGAGCCGGCTTCCGCCGGGCAGCGCGCCGCCTGACGCATCCCCGACCGGCGGCGCTCCTCGGCCACCCCCGTGAACTCAGGGTTTATCCTTTGCGCGTGGCCGTGCAACGCTACATCGCGCTGGTGGACCTCGACGCTTTCTACGCCTCGGTGGAGGAGGCGGAGGACCCCGCGCTCGTCGGCAAGCCGCTGCTGATCGGCGGTAGCCCGACGTCGCGCGGGGTCGTCGCGACGGCGTCGTACGCGGCGCGCAAGTTCGGATGCCGGTCGGCGATGCCGATGTCGCAGGCCGTGCGGCTGTGCCCGAACGCGGTGGTGATGCGGCCCCGGTTCAACCTCTACCGAACGTACTCGGAGCGCGTGATGGAGATCCTGCGGCGCGAATCGGAACTCGTGCAGCAGATGTCGGTGGACGAAGCGTACATCGACCTCACGCCGGTGGCGGGGTCTATGGGCGAGGCGGCGAGCATCGCGCGCCGTATGCAGGGCCACATCCGCGTCGACGCGGGGCTGCCGTGCTCGGTGGGGGTCGCGGCGAACAAGATGGTGGCGAAGGTGGCGTGTGAATCGGGCAAGCCCGCCGGGTTCGTGGTGGTCGAGCCGGGGGACGAGGCGCGCTTCCTGGCGGAGCGCGACGTGCGCGCCCTGCCGGGCGTCGGCCCGAGGTCGGCGATGCGGCTGAAGGCGCACGGGTTCGAGACGCTCGGGCAGGTGGCGCAGGGTTCGCCGGAGGCGCTGGCGACTGTGCTGGGGCCGTGGGGAGTCGCGCTCCGACGCCGCGCCATGGGAGAAGACGACTCGCCGGTGGCCACCGACAGGGAGACGAAATCGATCAGTTCGGAGGAGACGTTCGCCGAGGACATTTCGGAGCGCGCGCCGCTCGCGGCGGAACTCGAGGCCATGGCCGGGCGCGTCGCGCGTTCGCTCGAGCGGCACGGCTTCGTGGGGCGCACGGTGACGCTGAAGCTGCGGCGGGCGGACTTCACGACGCTGACACGGTCGTCGAGCCGTGAGAGCGCAACGGCGCAAGCGGACGCCATACTCGCAGACGCGCTCCGCCTGCTGGACGCGAACTGGGAGGAGGGCGAGCCGGTGCGCCTGATCGGGGTGGGCGTGAGCAATCTGCGTCCCGTGCAAGCGGCGGGCCAGTACCGGATGGACGCGCTCCTCGAGGAGACCGCGGGGACCGTCGAGAGAACGGACAACACGCTCAGGACGTGAAGAAAATGCTGCTTATCAGTGAACGGGAAGTGCGCGAACTGCTGCCGATGGCCGAGTGCGTCGATGCGCTCGACGCCGCGTTCGGCGAATGGGCGCGGGGCACTGTGTCAAACGTCCCCCGCTATCGCATGCCGCTGATGCGAGGGGCGCAGCAGGTGATGGCGGGCATGTCGCACGAAACCGGCGCGACGGGCCTGAAGACGTACGTCTCCGGCGCGCGGGGCGGCAGCCGGATGGTGGTGCTGCTGTTCAGCGCCGACGACGGGGAGCCGCTGGCGCTCATCGCCGCGAACGCGCTCGGGCAGATCCGCACGGGAGCGGCCAGCGGCGTGGCGAGCCGCTACATGGCCCACGACGACGCGCGCGTCGTCGGCATGGTCGGCAGCGGCAACCAGGCGGAGACGCAGCTCGCGGCGATGTGCGCGGTGCGCCCCATCGAGCGCGCGCTGGTCTACAGCCGTTCGGCGGAGCGCCGGGAGGCGTTCGCCGATCGCATGGGCGCGTCGCTCGATATCGACGTCCGGGCGGTCGGTTCACCGGACGAGGCGGTCGGGGAGGCGGACATCGTGTGCGCCATCACGAACTCGCGGGAGCCGGTGTTCGATGGAGACTCGCTCCGACGAGGGACGCACGTGAATGCGGCGGGGAGCAATCACTGGATGCGCCGTGAGATAGACGAGACGACGATCCGGCGCAGCGACCTGATAGTGGCCGACGACGTGGCGGACGCGAAGATTGAGTGCGGGGAGCTCATCTGGGCGGCGGAGCGGCGCGCGTTCCGCTGGGAGCAGTTGGTGGAACTGAAGGACGTGGTTAGCGGGCGCACCCCGGGGCGTCCGTCGCCCGACGCGATTACACTGTTCGAGTCGCAGGGGCTTGCGATTGAGGACGTCGCCGCCGGGATGGTCGTCTACCGGAAGGCGCTGGCCTCCGGCGCCGGGCGGCAGGTGGAGTTCTAGATTCCCGCAGGGGAGCCATGGCGGAAGCGAAGTACGAGCCCGAGTCGATCGACATCACGCCGGATGGGTTGCACGTCGTGTGGAAGGACGGCGGGGAGTCGCTGCTGCCGCACCGGTACCTGCGCGGGCACTGCGGCTGCGCCCAGTGCGTCGACGAGATCACGCACGTGCGGCGGACGGGGGTCGACGACGCGCCGTCGGACGTGACGGTCGAGGCGTATATGGAGGTCGGCCGGTACGCGGTCGGCCTCCTGTTCAGCGATCTTCACGAGACCGGCATCTTTCCGTTCAAGCTGCTGCGCGACCTCTCCGACCAGCCCGCGGGCTGAGGCGGGCGGCGCAGGACGTCTGCTACACTTAAGGCTGGCCGCCGCGGGGCGGCCCATTTCATGCGATGACCGAACAGCCAGCCCAGCGCCTGTCCGCCGAAGAAGTCCGCCAGGTCGCGGCCCTCTGCCATATCGCGCTCTCCGACGAGGAAGTCGAGCGTCTACGCGGCGAAATGGCCGACCTCCTCGGTGAGGTCAGCGTCCTGCGGAATATCGACACGACCGGCGTCGAGCCGACCGGCCACGCCGTCGCCGACATCCACACGGTGATGCGCCCCGACGAGCCACGCCCGCCGCTCGACCGCGAGGACGTGCTGGCGAACGCTCCCCGGCGCGACGGCGACTTCTTCCGGGTACAGGCCGTGATGGAAGAGTCGTAACTATGCCGGATCTCCACTACCAGCCCGCCGCCGAGATGGCGCGGGCCCTGCGCGCCCGGGAAGTCTCGGCCGTGGAGCTGGCGGACGCGCACCTGGAGCGCATCGCCGCGCTCGACCCGCGGATCGGCGCCTACCTCGCCGTCACGCCGGAACTCGCGCGCAGGCAGGCCGAGGCGGCGGACGCCCGGATCGGCGCAGGCGAAGCCAGCCCTCTCACCGGCGTGCCGATGCAGTTGAAGGACAACCTGTCGACGAGGGGCGCGCCCACGACCTGCGCATCCGCCATGCTCGACGGCTACCGTCCGCCTTACAACGCGACCGTCGCGGCGGCGCTCGAAGAGGCCGGCGCGACGCTGCTCGGCAAGGGCAACATGGACGAGTTCGCGATGGGCTCGTCGAACGAGACGTCCGCGTTCAAGCCCGTCCGCAACCCGTGGGACCTCTCGCGCGTGCCGGGAGGGTCGAGTGGAGGCCCCGCCGCGGCGGTCGCCGCCGGCCTGGCGCCGTTCGCCCTCGGCTCCGACACGGGAGGCTCTATCCGGCAGCCGGCGTCGCTCTGCGGAATCGTGGGGCTCAAGCCGACCTACGGCCTGGTGTCGAGGTTCGGGCTCATCGCATTCGCGTCCTCGCTCGACCAGATAGGCCCGATGACACGGACGGTCGAGGACGCCGCGCTCGTGCTCAACGCGATTGCCGGGCACGACCCGCAGGACTCGACGAGCATTCCCGGGCCCACGCCGGACTACGCCGAGGGCCTCGGCGCAGGCGTCGAGGGCCTGCGTGTCGGCGTCGTCCCCGAGTATTTCGGCGACGGCATCGACCCGGCGGTGGCCTCGACGGTGAAGGCCGCCATTGCGCAACTCGAGTCCCTGGGCGCCCGGATAACGGAGTGCTCGCTGCCCACGTCGCGCGCCGCGCTAGCGGTCTACTACGTTCTCGCTCCGTCGGAGTGCTCCGCGAACCTGGCGCGCTACGACGGCGTCAAGTACGGGTACTCCGACCAGGAGGCTGACGGCATGTGGGCGGCGCTGGACTCCACGCGCCGGCGGGGATTCGGGGACGAGGTGCGACGCCGGATAATGATCGGCACATACGCGCTCTCGGCGGGCTACTACGACGCCTACTACAAGAAGGCGCAGCAGGTGCGAACGCTCATCCGCCGCGAGTTCGACGCCGCCTTCGAGAAGGTCGACGTCCTTGCGCTGCCCACGTCGCCGAGCGTGGCGTTCGAGATCGGCGGCATCGTCGACCCGCTGGTGATGCACGCGAACGACATCTGCACCATACCGGTGAACATCGCAGGCATCCCGGGCGTCTCCGTCCCGTGCGGCTTCGTCGACGGTCTGCCGGTGGGCCTCCAGTTCATAGGCCCGCACCTAAGCGAGCAAACGCTGCTCCGCGCCGCCTACGCCTACGAGCAGTCAACCGACTGGGCGTCACGGCATCCCATGCTGTAGCGGCCCCCTGCTGCGACGCCCTCTCCGTCTTCCGGACGCATCCTCCAAGGGCGGCGTCGAACTTTGTGAATTGCAGCACAAGTGTTTGACGTTGGGGCCGCGCGGTGCTAGAATTCCCCTAATAACCACAATCTCTGGGGAGGCCGCGCGATGGTGCTACCAAGCGTCCGCATTCGTGAGTTGCGAAGGACCTACGGCTTCGAAGAAGTCGCCATCGTGCCCGGCGACGTGACCACCAACCCCGAACTCTCCGTCACCAACCTCCGAATCGGACCCTACCAGTTCACCATCCCCATTCTCGCCTCGGCGATGGACGCCATCGTGGACCCGCAGTTCGCGGGCCTGATGGCGAGGGCCGGTGGGCTGGGCGTCATGAACATCGAGGGCCTGTACTGCCGCTACGATGATCCGACAGACGCGCTGACCGCCATCGCCTCCGCCCCAAAGGAGGGCGTAACCGACGTTCTCCAGCGCGTGTACACGTCGCCCTTCAAGGAAGAGCTGGTCGCCCGGCGCGTCCAGGAGGTCAAGGCGACGGGCGCAGTGGCCGCCGTCTCCGTAACCCCACAGAGCACCAAGCGGATCGCCCCGATGGCCGTCGAGGCGGGCGCCGACATCATCGTCGTGCAATCGACGGTCACGACGGCCCGGCACATCTCGAACAGCTTCTCCGGGCTGCGGCTGAACGAGCTGACGCGGGAGATAGGCGTTCCGGTGCTCGTGGGCAACACGGTTACGGCGAGCGCGTCGATGGAACTGATGGAGCAGGGCGTCGACGGCGTGCTGGTGGGCGTCGGCCCAGGCGCGGCGTGCACGACGCGGGACGTCACGGGCGTCGGCGTGCCCCAGGTGTCGGCTACCCTCGAGGTCGCCGCCGCGCGGGACGAGTTCTACGCCCGGACGGGCAAGTACGTGGTGGTGATCACCGACGGGGGAATCCGAATCGGCGGCGATCTGTGCAAGGCGATCGCGGCCGGGGCCGACGCGGTGATGATCGGGACGCCGTTCGCGCAGACGGAAGAGGCGCCCGGCCGGGGCTTCAACTGGGGCATGGCGAGCCCGCATCCGGCGCTGCCGCGCGGAACGCGCATCAACGTTGGCGTGCAGGCCAGCCTGCAGCAGGTGCTGTTCGGTCCAAGCCACCGCACAGACGGGGCGCACAACCTCGTCGGGGCCCTGCAGATCTGCATGAGCATGGTGGGCGCGCAGACCATCGAAGAGTTCCACGAGAGGGCGGAACTCGTGGTCGCTCCAACCATCGCGACGGAAGGTAAGATCTTCCAGCGCACGGGCCAGATCTAACCCTCTTGCAGGGAGGGAAGCGCGCTCCGGTTCTCAACTCTCCTCCCCGGATCACCGGGAGAAGTTAGCGTGTTCGGGGGGCCGGGCGACCGCGACGAGAAGGGCCGCGGCGACGTTGGTGACCACGAACACGGTGAAGATGGCGCGGTAGCTGTCCGTAAGGTCGAAAGCCAGCGCCGCGACGAGCGGGCCCGCCGCCTGAGTCCAGTTCGTGAATGCCCGTGCGACACCCTCTATGGACCCGAGATAATGGCGTCCGTAGTAGTCGGCGAACGCGAGGCGCTGAAGCGTTACGGAGGCGCCCTGCGCAAGGCCGTAGAACACTCCCCACGCAATCGCCAGGAGCGGCCCGTCCACGGCAAGCAGCATGATGAAGGCCAGCGCGTTCAGCAGGAAGTCGCCGGCAATGAGATAGCGCACGCTGAACTTGTCGCGCAGGAAGCCCGCGGCGAGCGAACCCGCGGCCCCCACCGCGGAGTGGACGGCGAGCGCGATGACGGCGACCGTGTTGGAGAGCCCGGTATCCGTCATGTAGGGCACGGCGTGGAGCATGACACCGGTGCGCCCGAACCACCACAGCGAAATGGCGATGATGAGCAGGTAGAGCGCGGGATGGCGCGCGGCTTGCCGCAGCCGCATGGAGGAGTCGGTTGCGCGCAGGTCGCCGGAGGGCGCGCCCCTTGCCGGCGCCGGCGGTTCGCCGTCCGGCAGCATCCCCATGTCCTCCGGCCTGCGCCGCAGCAGGAGCGCCGTGGGAACGGCTGAGACGATGAGAATGAGTATGCCCGCCCCGAGGGACGCTTCCCGCCAGCTGTACGCGCCGGCGATGAAGGCGATGAGCAGGGGCATGATGGAGGACCCGGCGGGGAAGCCGAGGCCCGCCAGGGCGGTCGCCTTGCCGCGCTTGGCGATGAACCAGTTGGGCACGATGACCGCTGAGGCGACGGCGAGAACGCCGGTGTTCATGCTCCGCGCGAATATCTGGAGCGCGTACAGATGCCACAACTCCGACATGAAGTACATGAGAACGAACGTCACGCCGATGAGCGTGTAGGCGAAAGTGAGCGCCCAACGAGGACCGAACCGGTCCACGATCGGCCCTGTCGCCAGCGCAGCCCCGCTGCCAATCAGCCCTCCGAGGCTGATCGCGCCGGCGAACGCCGCCCGCGACCACCCGAACTCCTCCGTGATGGGTTTCAGGAAGATGCTGAGGACGGGAAACGTCTCCGTGCTCGCGCTGAAGCTGCCAAGGGCGGCGACGGCGACGACGACCCATCCGTAGAAGAAGCGCGGTTTGGGGGTCTTGGAAGAATGTCGCAAGGCAGGAGGCCGGGGGCGAGGCGCCCGTCGGCGATGATAGCGGAGACGGCGGCGGCTGGCCGTGCCCTCTCTGTCCAGCAAGCCCCGCGAGGGAAGCGGAGGCGCCGCAAGAGGGGAGAACCGGGTTTGACGACCGTTTGCGGCGCTTCGTATGCTACGGGCGCAGCCTACCCCGCGCGCCGGGGAGGCTAGCTTCCTCGCCCCACGAGGGCCCGCGTGTCGACCGGACCCGCAGAGGCCGGCACGACGCCAGGAGGGCTTTCGCCGCATGAACGGGTCGCTGACCGACGTGCCCGGCCTCGCGGTCGGACATCACACGGACGCAGGCGCCGGCTCCGGCTGTACGGTCGTGCTCGCGCCCGACGGCGCCGTGGGCGGCGTCGACGTTCGGGGTGCGGCGCCCGGCACGCGGGAGACCGACCTGCTGCGAGCGGAGAACACCGTGTCCGCGGTGCACGCGATCGTCCTGAGCGGGGGGAGCGCCTACGGCCTGGCGTCCGCGAGCGGGGTGATGCGCTTGCTCGAAGAGCGGGGCGTGGGGCATCGCGTAGGGGCGCACATCGTGCCTATCGTGCCGGCGGCGATCATCTTCGATCTCGGCGTGGGCGACGCCTCCGTGCGGCCGGGGCCGGACGACGGCTACGCCGCCGCGAGCAGGGCCTCAACGGACGCGGTCGAGCAGGGCAGCGTCGGCGCGGGCACGGGGGCCACGGTGGGGAAAGCGCTGGGCCGCGAGAGGGCGATGAAGGGCGGGGTGGGGTGCGCGTCGATGGACCTGGGCGACGGCGTCGTGCTCGCGGCGATGACGGTGGTGAACGCCGTCGGCGGCGTGCACGACCCGGAGACGGGCGCGTTGCTGGCGGGGCCACGCGGAGCGAACGGCGCGCCGGTGGACAGCATCGCGGTGTACGCGGACCCCGGCTACGGCAGGAGCGGGCAGTCGTCGATATCCGAAGCGCCCGCGAGCCTGGGAAACACGACGATCGGCGTGGCGGCGTGCAACCTCCAACTGACGAAGGCGCAGGCGAACCGGCTCGCGACCGTCGCGCACGACGGGCTGGCGCTGGCGATTCGTCCCACGCACACGGTGCACGACGGCGACACGATGTTCGCGCTGGGCACGGGACAGGTCGACGCGCCGGAGGAGTTTCCCCGACTGTGCGCGCTGGCCCCCACCGTGGTTGCGCGGTCGATCGTCGCCGCAGTGAGGAGCGCCACGGGGCTGCACGGGTTTCCGTCGGTGTCGGAGCTGGGCGGCGATGGCTGAGGAGCGCCGGAATGTTGCGTTCGTCGGCGCGGGCCGGTTGGCGGGCGTGCTGGCGCCGGAGCTTGCGCGGCTCGGCTACCGCATTGCGGCTGTTGCAAGCCGCTCCCGGGAGTCGGCCGAGCGCGTTGCGGCGCTTGCCGGTTCCCGTGCGGCGGGTCTGCAGGAGGCCGTCGACGCGGCGGAACTGGTGTTCGTGACGACGCCGGACGACGCCATCGGCGCCGTCGCGTCCGAGGCGCGCTGGCGCGCCGGTCAATGGGCCGTTCACTGCAGCGGCGCGCTGACGCTCAGTCCGCTGGCGCCTGTGCTACAGGCGGGCGCGTCGGCGGGGTCGTGGCACCCGTTCCAGACGTTCGGCGGCGAAACGTCGCTGCAGGGCGTCACGTTCGGCATAGAGGCGGACGGCGCGCTGCTCGACGCGCTCGAGCGGCTCTCGACGGAGGTCGGCGGCTATGCGTTGCGCGTGCCGGCGGAATCGCGAGCGCTCTACCACGCGGCGTCGGTGATGAGCTGCGGCTACCTGACGACGCTGCTGAACGAGGCGCAGACGCTGTGGGAGAAGGCGGGCCTCCCTCCCGAGGCGGCGCTACGAGCGATGGGCCGTCTTGCGCGGACGACGCTGACGAACATCGAGAGCGCCGGAACAGCGGCGGCGCTGACCGGGCCGACGTCGCGCGGGGACGAGGGGACAGTGCGGCTGCACCTCGATGCGGTTCGGACAAAGGCGCCGGAGCTGCTGCCGCTCTACCGGGAGATCAGCCTGCGGTCGGTGGAGCTTGCGCGCGAGGCGGGGCGGCCGGGCGGGTCGGCGGACTGGTCCGGTGTGTACGGCGAGCGCGCCGACGGAGGGTCGTAAGGTGCGGGTGCGAACGACGAAACTGGCGGAGATGAAGCGAGCGGGCGAGCGGATCGCGTGCGTGACGGCGTACGACTACCCGACGGCCCGGCTCGTTGACAAGGCGGGCATCCCGGTCGTGCTGGTCGGCGACAGCCTGGGGAACGTCGTGCTGGGATACGACTCGACGATTCCCGTGACGCTCGACGACATGACGCGCCACACGCAGGCGGTGGTTCGTGGGACAGAACGCGCGCTGGTGGTCGCCGACATGCCCTTCATGACGTACGGCGTGAGCGTGGAGGACTCGATGCGGAACGCGGCGCGGCTGCTGCAGGAGGGCGGCGCGCAAGCGGTGAAGCTCGAAGGAGGACGCGCGGTCGCCGATACGGTCCGGCACCTCACGGAGAGCGGCATTCCGGTGATGGGACACATCGGCCTCACGCCGCAATCGGTGCACCAGTTGGGGGGTTACCGGGTGCAGGGCAAGACAGCCCCGGAGGCGCGGCGGCTGCTGGACGACGCGCTGGCGCTGGAGGACGCCGGAGCGTTCGCCGTGGTGATCGAGTCAACGCCGGGAGAACTGGCGGCGCTCATCACCCGCCGTCTGAGCGTCCCCACGATAGGCATCGGCGCCGGACCGCAATGTGACGGACAGGTGCAGGTGCTGCACGACCTGCTCGGCTTCGGATCAGTGCAGCCCCGGCATGCGAAGCAGTACGCCGATCTGAACGCCGTCGTGCTGGACGCGCTGCGCAGGTACGCCGCCGAGGCGGCGGGCGGCGGCTTCCCCACCAGCGAGCACACGACGTCGATCGACGAGAGCGCGCTGCGGGAACTCGGCCTCGAGGACTGAATGCGCCAAGTCGCGACTATCGTGGAGCTTCGGGCCGCACTGCAAACGGCGCCGCGGCCTCTGGGGCTCGTGCCGACGATGGGCGCGTTGCACGAGGGGCACCTGTCGCTCGTGCGGGCGGCGCGGGCCGAGTGCGCGACCGTGGCGGCGTCGATATTCGTGAACCCCACGCAGTTCGGGGCCGGGGAGGACTTCGACATGTACCCGCGTCCGCTGGCCGACGACCTGGCGAAGCTGGAGGCGGAGGGCGTCGATTTCGCGTTCACCCCGTCGGCGGAGGAGATGTACCCGCCGGGGTTCGCCTCAACCGTCCGGGTGGAAGGCCCCGCTCTGCCATTGGAAGGCGAGGCGCGACCGGGCCATTTCGACGGCGTCGCTACGGTGGTGACGAAGCTGCTGACGCAGTCGCGGCCGGACCGCGCGTACTTAGGGCGGAAGGACGGCCAGCAAGTGGCGGTGGCAAGGCGGCTTGCGCGAGACCTTGACCTGCCGGTGGAGATCATCGCGCTGCCGACAGTGCGGGAAGCCGACGGTCTGGCAGTGAGCAGCCGCAACGTGTACCTGAACGCCGAACAGCGCGCGGCGGCGCCGACGCTCTACAGGGCGCTGTCGGCGGCGCGCGACCTCTTCCGCGCGGGACGGCAGCGTTCGCCCGAGGTGGAGGCCGCGTGCCGCCGGGTGCTGGAGGCCGAGCCGTTAATCGACGCCATCGATTACGTGGCGGTGGTTGACCAGGACACTATGGGTCCGCCGGGCGGCGGAGAGCGCATGCTCGCGGTGGCTGTGCGCATCGGAGACGTGCGGCTCATCGACAACGTGACGCTGGACTGAAGAGAGGCCGAGGTTCCCGCCTGCGTAGGAACCTCGGGGACGGGGCGGCGGTTGACATCAGGTGAAGGCGGTTCCTAGAATCTGCGTCGTGCAAGCCAGACCAGCACACTGGAACTTTGCAATGGGACACCCGCGGCGGAGTGTCCCTTCTTTTTGGCCGGCAGATTGGGGTTTCTCTCGTGGAGGCGGCCAATGACGGCGAAGTACATCTTCGTGACGGGCGGCGTGGTCAGCTCGGTGGGAAAGGGCATCTGCGCGGCGTCGATCGGGCGCATCCTGAAGAGCCGCGGCGTCTCCGTCGCCATTCAGAAACTCGACCCCTACCTGAACGTCGACCCCGGGACGATGTCGCCGTACCAGCACGGCGAGGTGTTCGTCACCAAGGACGGCTGCGAGACGGACATGGACCTGGGGCACTACGAGCGTTTCATCGACATCGAACTGACCGAGAGTTCGAACGTCACCGCCGGCCAGATCTACACAGAGGTGATCGGGAAGGAGCGGCGGGGCGATTACCTCGGCGGCACCATCCAGATCGTGCCGCATGTGACGAACGCCATCAAGGCCTTCATGCGCCGCGTGGCGGAGGAGCACGAACCCGACGTCGTGGTCGTTGAGGTCGGGGGCACCGTGGGAGACATCGAGGGCCAGCCGTTCCTCGAAGCCATACGGCAGATGCGGACCGAGGTTGGGCGCGACAACACGTACTACATCCACGTTACGCTGCTGCCGTACATCGGCGCGACGGGGGAACTGAAGACGAAGCCTACACAGCACTCGGTGCGGGAGCTGCGCGCCATCGGCATTCAGCCCGACGCCATCGTCTGCCGTTCGGACTTCGACATACCGGACGACATCAAGGACAAGATCTCGCTGTTCTGCGACGTCCAGCGCGACGCGGTAATACCGATGAAGACCGCGCAGAACATCTACCAGGTACCTGGTCTGCTGGAAGACGCCCGCATGGCCGACACGCTGTCGGAGGCGCTGGGACTCGGCGCAGCCCCAAGCGATATGGCCGACTGGCGCGACATGGTCGAGCGGATGACGGCGCCGCACGCCGCCCTGCCGATCGCCGTGGTGGGCAAGTACGCCGACCTGCCGGACGCGTACATTTCGGTGCGCGAGGCGCTGCGCCATGCGGGGCTCCACATCGACCGCGACGTTGCGATCGAGTGGGTGCAGTCGGAGGACGTGGAGCGCGACGGGGCCGACGCGTGGCTGTCGCACACGGCGGGCATCGTGGTCCCGGGGGGGTTCGGAGAGCGCGGCATCGAGGGCATGATCTCGTCGGTCGCGTACGCCCGGAAGCATCGCTTGCCGTACCTGGGCCTCTGCCTTGGCATGCAGGTGATGGTGATACAGCACGCGCGGGGCATAGCGGGACTCGAACTCGCGAACTCGTCTGAGTTCGACCCCCGCTCGCCGCACCCGGTGATCGACTACATGCCCGATCAGCGCGAGGTGAGCGAGCTCGGCGGCACGATGCGTCTGGGCAACTACCCGTGCGTGCTGTCTTCCGGGTCGAAGGCGGCGGAAGCCTACGGGGCCGGCGAAGTGCTGGAGCGCCACCGTCACCGGTTCGAGTTCAACAACGCGTACCGCGAGCCGCTGCAGGAGACGGGTCTGCTTGCGAGCGGGCTGTCGCCGGACGGCAGGCTGGTGGAGATAGTGGAGCAGGTGGAGCACCCGTTCATGGTGGGGGTGCAGTTTCACCCGGAGTTTCGCTCGCGCCCGCAGTCGCCGCACCCGCTGTTCCATGCGTTCGTCACGGCGGCAGGCCGCGTCATCCGGGAGGGCGGTCAGCCGGAACTGTCCCTAGAGATTGGGTGAGGTCCTGCCCTACCCTGCGGGCGCCTCCCTCAGAGGAGGGGGCTAGATTTCCTTGGTGAGGGTGGCGAGGAATTCCTTGTTGCTCTTGGTGCGCCCCATGCGCTCGATGACGCGCTCGGTGGCCTCGGCGCCGTTGATGGCGTCTCCGGCAATCATGCTGCTCATGCGACGTAGCAGGTAGACCTGGCGGAGAGTGAGTTCGTCGAGCAGGAGTTCCTCGCGGCGGGTCCCGCTGCGCTGGATGTCGATCGAGGGGAAGGTGCGGCGTTCGGCGAGGCGCCGGTCGAGATGGAGCTCCATGTTGCCGGTGCCCTTGAACTCCTCGTAGATCACCTCGTCCATGCGGCTTCCGGTTTCAACGAGACAGGCGGCGAGGACAGTGAGGCTTCCGCCCTCCTCGGTGTTGCGCGCGGCTCCGAAGAAGCGCTTGGGGGGGTAGAGGGCCACAGGGTCGATGCCGCCGGAGAGGGTGCGGCCGCTGCTGGGAACGGCGACGTTGTAGGCGCGGGTGAGGCGGGTTATGGAGTCGAGCAGGACGACGACGTCGCGTCCGTCTTCGACGAGGCGTTTGGCGCGTTCGAGGCAGAGCTCGGCGACTCGGCAATGGTCTTCGACGGGCTCGTCGAAGGTGGCGGAGTAGACCTCGCCGTTGACGGAGCGCTTGACGTCGGTGACTTCCTCGGGGCGTTCGCCGATGAGGGCGACCATTATCTGGATGTCGGGGTAGTTAGCAGCGATGCCGGAGGCGATCTGTTTGAGAAGGGTGGTTTTGCCGGCCTTTGGGGCAGCGACGATGAGGCCGCGCTGGCCGCGTCCGATGGGGGAGAGGATGTCGATCATCCGGGTGGCGATGTCATGCGCGCCGGTTTCGAGCTTCATCTGGATGTCGGGGAAGATGGGAGTGAGACGTTCGAAGTTCTTGCGCCTCCGCGCCACCTCGGGGTCGAGCCCATTGACGGCCTCGACTCTGGTGATGCCGGCGTAGCGTTCGTTCTCCCGGGTCTCGCGGACCTGGCCCAGCACGAGGTCGCCGGTGCGCAGGCTGAATCGCCGAATGAGGGACTGGGAGATATAGGCGTCGCTGGGGTTGTTGCGCCGTCCGTTGTGCCGGAGGAAGCCGTAGCCGTCGGGGAGAATTTCGAGGACGCCGCTGGAGAGGAGGACGCCTTCCTGGTCGGCATATCCGGTGAGGGCGGCATAGAGAGCAGCGTCATGGTTGCGGGAGTTTTGCCCATCGAGGCGGACGCCGAACTCGGATGCGACGTCGAGGAGTTGTTCCGGGGTCTTGTTCTGCAGTTTGGCGATGTTCATGGAGGCTCCATAAGGGGCGTCAGGCCGACCGGCGGGCGTCGGTGACCTGCATTATGCGGTTGTACGTGGAGTTGGGGTTCGTATGGCGAATGCGGGGCCGTGCGAGGTTGGGTTTGGAGGGAATGCGGCCGCTGTTTGGTAAGAATGCCCCGATGGAGAACGGAGCATTTTGCGGCGCCGACTGCGCCGCTATGCCGTAATCCTACAACAGGGTTGGACAAATGTTCAAGCACTTGCATGGACATGTTGCGGGGCCAGTTTGGACCCCTTACGACCACTCTTCCGCAATTCCCAGCTTTCGGAACCGGGCGTCCGTCCGGCGAGTCACGAACTCTCGAGGGACTGGAGAACGGGGGTTCGTGGTTCGAGAGACTCACCAAGAACCGAGGGAGGATTCCCCGTTCCGCGCGGGAATGACGGGTCGCCCTCATCGCGCTGCGGGCGACTCCGCGGACTGAGGAGAGAGTGCCCGCAGCGATGCGTTGACACTGGCGAAGCGGTTCGGGTAGCATCGTAATGTTCGCCCTCGAACGAGGGCGGCAGAGGCTTGAATCGGCGCAGGTGAGCGAATGCCGACGGTAAACCAACTGGTGCGACACGGTCGCAAGCGCGTGGTGAAGAAGACCAAGGCGCCCGCGCTGCGCTTCGTGCGCAACACGCTGCGCAACCGGGTGTACCGGGGCAGCGGCAACCCCCAGAAACTGGGAGTGTGCGTGCAGGTGCGCACCGTAACGCCGAGGAAGCCGAACTCCGCTCTGCGCAAGGTGGCCCGCGTGCGGATGACGAACGGGATGGAGGTTACGGTCTACATTCCGGGCGAAGGGCACACGTTGCAGGAGCACTCCGTCGTCCTGATTCGCGGCGGCCGTGTGAAGGACCTGCCGGGCGTGCGCTACCACATCATTCGTGGGGCGCTCGACGCGACCGGCGTGAACGGCCGGAAGCAGGGGCGGAGCAAGTACGGGACCAAGCGCTCCTGAGCATTCCGCAAGCCATCCGCTTGGCGGCCTGAGAGGGCCGCAGGGCGCGCGCCAACGCCGCGTCGTCCGCGGGCGCGCAGGCGTTGGCATCGGGCTGCGCCTGCTTTGGGAGCGAGAAGGAAGTGCGAGACAGATGTCACGCCGACGAAGAGCAGAACGGCGGACGTTGGCGCCGGACCCGGTGCATGGCAGCGTGCAGCTGTCGAGCTTCATCAACCGGGTGATGCGCAACGGCAAGAAGACGGTCGCGCAGCGCGCAGTGTACGGCGCGCTCGAACAGGTTGGGCAGGACACGAACCGCCCGCCCATGGAAGTGTTCGACACGGCGCTGCGGAACGTTACGCCTATGGTCGAAGTGAAGCCCCGCCGGGTGGGCGGAGCGACGTACCAGGTGCCGGTGGAAGTGCCGGAGCGCCGGCGGAACGCGCTGGCGATGCGCTGGCTGATCCGCTCGGCGCGGGCGCGGGGCGGTCAACCGATGCGCTCGCGTCTGGCGGCTGAGATACTCGACGCTTCCCGCGGGCAGGGCGCCGCCGCGCGCCGCCGCGAGGAGATGCACCGCATGGCCGAGGCCAACAGGGCCTTCGTGCACTATCGATGGTAGGAACCAATGGCTGAAGCAGACCTTAACCGAGTACGAAATATAGGATTCATCGCCCACATCGACGCCGGGAAGACCACGGTGACCGAGCGGGTGCTGTTCTTCACGGGCCGCACCTATAAGCTCGGCGAAGTGCACGAAGGCACGGCCGTGATGGACTGGATGGCCCAGGAGCGAGAGCGAGGCATCACGATTACGTCCGCCGCCACGCGCGCGGAGTGGAAGGGGCATCAGGTCAACATCATCGACACCCCCGGCCACGTGGACTTCACCGCAGAAGTAGAACGCAGCCTCCGTGTACTGGACGGAGGCGTTGTTGTGTTTGACGCGGTCGCCGGCGTTCAGCCCCAGTCCGAGACCGTCTGGCGGCAGGCGGACCGCTACGGTGTTCCGCGCATCTGTTTCATCAACAAGATGGACCGCATCGGGGCGGACTTCGTGAAGGCGGTGGACTCGATCCGGCACCGGCTCAACGCGACCCCGATTCCCGTGCAGTATCCCATCGGCGCAGAGGACCAGTTCCACGGCGTAGTCGACCTGGTCGAGGAGAAGGCGTGGTTCTTCGAGCGCGCCGGCGCTCCCGGCGAGTTGCGCGAGGGAGATATCCCCTCGGCGATGCGCGAGCAGGTCGCGAACGTCCGCGAGGAGATGATTGAGCGCGTGGCGGAGAACGACGAGCGCATGCTCGAGATGTTCCTGTCGGGCGAGACGCCGTCGCCGGAAGAGATCAAGGCGGCGCTGCGCCGCGCGACGATCGCTAACCACGCGACGCCGGTGGTATGCGGCTCCGCGCTGCAGAGCCTGGGCGTGCAGTTGGTGCTCGACGCCGTTATCGACTACCTGCCGTCGCCGCTGGACGTCCCGCCGGTCGTGGGCCATGCGCCGAACGGTGAGCAGGAAGCGGAGCGAAGAGCGGACGCTTCGGAGCCGTTCGCGGCGCTCGCGTTCAAGGTGGTGTCGGACCCGTACGCGGGGCGTCTGGTGTACTTCCGGGTCTACTCGGGCTCGATGAAGGCCGGCGGCAGCGTATACAACTCGACGAAGGGCGCTCGCGAGCGGATGGGGCGCATCATGTTCATGCACGCGAACCACCGCGAGGACTCCGAGAGCATCTCGGCGGGAGAGATAGGCGCGGCGGTCGGACTGAAGAACACGTTCACGGGCGAGACGATCTGCGACGAGCGGTCGCCTATAGTGCTGGAAGCGATCCGCTTCGCAGAGCCGGTAATTTCGGTGGCCATCGAGCCGGCGACGCGGGCGGAGCAGGACAAGCTGACGGACTCGCTCATCAAGCTCGCCGATGAAGACCCGACGTTCCGGGTTCACTACGATTCGGAGACCGGCCAGACGATCATGTCGGGCATGGGCGAGTTGCACCTGGAGATCCTGGTGGACCGTCTGCGGCGGGAGTTCAATGTCGAGGCGGCGGTCGGCCGTCCGCAGGTCGCCTACCGCGAGGCCATCACGAAACCGGCGTCAGCGCGCGGGCGTTTTGTGCGTCAGACCGGGGGCCGCGGACAGTTCGGCGACTGCGTACTGGAGATCGAGCCCGGCGAACCGGGCTCCGGGTTCCGGTTCGTGAACCAGATCGTGGGCGGGGCGATACCGCGGGAGTACATTCCGGCGGTGAGCAAGGGCGCCGAAGAGGCGTTGCAGACAGGCGTCGTGGCCGGCTACCCCGTGATGGACGTCGTCGTGTCGGTGGTGGACGGCTCATTCCACCCGGTTGACTCGTCGGAGATAGCGTTCAAGATCGCCGGCTCTATGGCGTTGAAGGATGCGCTGGCCAAGGCGTCTCCGATGCTGCTGGAGCCGGTGATGGAGATGCAGGTGATAACCCCCGGAGAGTACCTCGGCGAGGTGCTAGCCGACCTGAACGGCCGGCGGGGCCGCATCCGGTCGATGGAGGGTCAGGGCGGAACGCAGGTCGTAGAGGCGGACGTTCCGCTGGTGGAGATGTTCGGCTACGCGACGGCGCTGCGTTCGCTGACGCAGGGCCGTGCGAACCATTCGATGGAGTTTGGGCGTTACGAGCGGGCGCCGGAATCGACGGCGCAAGCGGCGGCGCGAAGCGCGTAGGAGGAGCAGGCAGTGGTCGAGCAAGCGGCGCGAGCGAGAGGCGGCGGGGCCAGTCCGGGCCAGAAGATCCGGATAACCCTGCAAGCCTTCGACCATAAGCTGTTGGACCAGTCGTCGGTGCAGATTGTCGAGGCGGCCGAGCGGACAGGCGCAGCCGTCGCCGGCCCGGTGCCGCTGCCGACCCGCATCAAGAGGTTCTGCGTCATCCGGTCGCCGCACATCGACAAGGACTCGCGGGAACATTTCGAACTGCGCACGCACAAGCGGCTGGTCGACATCCTGGAGCCCAACTCGAAGACGGTCGACGCGCTGACGCGGCTGCAGATGCCGGCGGGCGTCGACATCACGATCAAGTTGTAAGAGCGATGATTGAAGGTTTGCTAGGCAAGAAGATCGGTATGACGCACCTGTTCGGCGCAGGCGCGCGCGTCGTGCCCGTAACCGTGCTCGAAGTGGGCCCGTGCTTCGTCACGCAGGTCCGCACGGAGGCGCGGGACGGCTACGAGGCCGTGCAGATCGGATACGGCCGCGCGAAGCTGCTGAACAAGCCTGCGGAAGGCCACTTGGCGCGCGCGGGCGTCCGCGCCCGCCACCTGCGGGAGTTCCGCGCCGACGACGTGTCGCAGTACGCCGTGGGGCAGGAGCTGCGAGTGTCGCAGTTCCAGCCGGGCGACTTCGTGGACGTAGTGTCCAAGACGAAGGGCCGCGGGTTCCAGGGCGTGATGCGCCGCCACGGGTTCGGCGGCGGGCAGAAGACGCACGGCCAGGGCGACCGCGGCCGGGCCGTCGGCTCCATCGGGGCAGGCACCTATCCGGGTCGCGTGCTGAAGGGCAAGAAGATGCCGGGGCACATGGGCGACAAGCGCAAGACTGTCCGGAAGCTCCGTGTGGAGCTCGTGGACCCCGAGCGCAACCTGCTGCTGGTGCGGGGCCCGGTTCCGGGGGCGCGCAACACGACGATAATGGTGCGCTACGCGCACGGGGCGCCGATAACGGAGCGCATCGCCCCCGAAGAGCCGGTGGAGGAGACCGCGACGGCGGAAGAGCAAACCGAGGAGCAGAGCGCGTAATGTTGCTCTCGCAGTACGACCTGAACGGGCAGCCCGCGGGCGACGTCGAGGCGAGCGACGTGGTGTTCGGCGCGGCGGAGAACGCGGAATTGCTGCACCAAGCGCTCGTATATCACGGCGCGAACCAGCGTCAGGGCACGAGCAGCACGCTGAATCGCGGCGCCGTGAACGGCACGGGCCGCAAGCCGTTCTCGCAGAAGGGAACGGGCCGGGCGCGTCAGGGCTCGTGGAAGTCCCCCCATCACCGTGGAGGGGGCGTCGCCTTCGGGCCGACGCCGCGGTCCCACCGCACGCGGCTGCCGAAGCAGATGCGCCGCCAGGCTATTCGCATTGCGCTGTCGGGCAAGGCGTCCGGCGGACGTTTGTTCGTGGTGGACGGGCTGGACGGCATCGAGCAGAAGACGAAGGCGATGGCCGCGACGCTCGCGGGGCTCGGCGTTACAGGCTCGGCGTTGGTCGTGGTCGCCGCCGGCTCGCAAGCGGGCCTTGCGGCGCGCAACCTGCAGCGGGTGAAGACGGTGCGGGCGGAACTGGTGAACGTGCTCGACCTGCTGCGGTTCGACGCGGTGCTGATGAGTCCCGACGCGGTACGGCGGGCCGACGAGTTGTGGTCGGACACGCGGCGAATTCGGAAGGAGGCGGCGGCGTAATGCACGTATTCCAAACGCTCAAGCGTCCCGTCATCACCGAGAAGTCCACGCTGCTGTCGGAGCAGAACAAGTACGTATTCGAGGTGCTGCCGAACGCGAACAAGGCGCAGGTGCGCGAGGCCGTGGAGCGCGCCTTCTCGGTGCGGGTGACAAGTGTGAACATGGTGAAGAACCCGGGGGAGAACCGGCGGTTGCGTAACGGCCGGCGGCTGCAAAGCTCGGGAGTGAAGAAGGCGATCGTAACGGTTGCGCCCGGCGACGCCATTCAGTTGTTCGAGGGAGCGTAAGGATGCCTCTGAAGCGACTGCGTCCAACCAGCCCGGGCGTGCGGGCGGCGGTGAGGCCGGACTTTTCGGAGGTGACGCGCCGGTCGCCGCACAAGCCGTTGACGAAGGGCCTGCACAAGAGCGGCGGGCGGAACGTGCGCGGCAAGATGACGGTGCGTCACCGCGGCGGCGGCGCGAAGCGCGCTTGGCGTGAGATCGACTTCAAGCGCGACAAGGCCGGCGTCCCCTGCCGGGTGGAGTCGATCGAGTACGACCCGAACCGGTCGGCGCGCATCGCGCTGCTCGTCTACGCAGACGGAGCACGGCGGTACATCCTCGCGCCGAACGGGGTGCGGGTGAACGACAAGTTGATGTCGGGCCCCAATGCGGAGATACGTCCGGGGAACGCGATGCCGCTGGCGAACATTCCGACGGGCATGATGGTCCACAACATCGAGCTGCAGCCCGGCAAGGGCGGTCAATTGTGCCGGGGGGCCGGCACCGGAGCGCAGTTGCTGGCGCGCGACGAGCAGTACGCGCTGTTGCGGCTGCCGTCGGGTCAGATACGGCGGACGCCGAGCGCCGCGACCGCGACCATCGGCCAGGTGGGCAACCCGGAGCACAAGAACGCGTCGCTGGGAAAGGCGGGACGAAACCGCCATCTCGGCAAGCGTCCGCACACGCGGGGGTCGGCGATGAACCCGAGCGATCACCCGCACGGCGGCGGCGAAGGGCGCTCGGGGATAGGGATGACGCATCCGAAGACGCCGTGGGGCAAGCCGGCGCTGGGCCCAAAGACGCGCCGCCGGTTCCACACGAACGTGTTCATCGTGCGCGACAGGAGGAGCCGGTAGATGTCTCGATCGGTCAAGAAGGGGCCGTACGTTCACCCGAAGCTGGCGAAGAAGGTGAGCCGCGCCCAGAGCCTCGACGCCAAAGTGGTCATCAAGACGTGGTCGCGAGCGTCCACCATCATGCCGGATATGCTGGGGATGACGATCGCCGTGCACGACGGCCGCCGGCACATTCCGGTGTTCATAACGGAGAACATGGTGGGCCACAAGCTCGGCGAGTTCGCGTTGACGCGGACCTTCCGCGGGCATATCTCGAAGTCCGACAGGCAGTCGTCGGTGAGGCGGTAGGCAATGCCGGTGAAGGCCGTCGCCAAACAGGTAGGGATTTCGCCGAAGCGCGTGCGCGTCGTGCTGCGCGCCATGCAGGGGCGCTCGGCGCAGCAGGCGCTGAGCGAGCTGCGCTTTCAGCCGGGGCCGACGGCGGAGGAGGTCGCAGGACTGCTGAAGTCGGCCATGGCGAACGCGGAGAACAACAACGGGCTGGACCCGACAAGGCTGGTGGTCGTGTCCGCGTATGCGGACCAGGCCGTTCAGATGCGCCGTTTCCGCGCCCGCTCCCGAGGGCGCGTGGGACGCGTCCGGCGCCAGGCGAGCCACATCACCATCGTCGTGGACGAGAAGGACTAGGAGCTTGGGACACAAGACACACCCCATCGGCTTCCGTCTTGGCGTGATCAAGGACTGGCAATCACGCTGGTTCGCCGGCACGGGAGCGAAGTACTCGGCGCAGGTGATCGAGGACTGGCGAATCCGCGAGGTCATTCGCAAGCAGTACGCCGAGGCCGGCATTTCGCGCGTCGAGATTGAGCGCAGCGCGCAGGACCTCACGATCAACGTGCACACCGCAAGGCCGGGCATCGTGATCGGTCGAGGCGGGCAGCGCGTCGACGAGTTGCGAAAGGTCGTGGAGAGCGCCGCAGGCGGCAAGCGTGTGCGGCTCAACGTGCTCGAGATCCGTCAGCCGGAGCTTGACGCCTTCCTGGTGGCGCGGAACGTAGCCGACCAGTTGGAGCGGCGCGTGATGTTCCGGCGGGCGATCCGTCAGGCCGCCATGCGGTCGATGCAGGCTGGGGCCAAGGGCATCAAGATCATGGTGTCCGGCAGGCTCGGCGGCGCGGAGATCGCGCGCCGCGAGAAGGTGATGGACGGCCAGGTGCCTCTCCACACGCTGCGCGCGGACATCGACTACGGGCTCGCCGAGGCGAGCACGACGATGGGGCGCATCGGCGTGAAGGTGTGGATCTACCGCGGCGAAGTGCTCGACGAGTCAGAGAAGTCGCGGGCGGCCGAGGCCGACATCGGCGTGCCGCCCGAGGCGATAGCCGCCGCGGAGGAGGCGCTTGCAGCCCAGGCCGCCGCTGCGGCCGCTCGTCCGGCGGCTGAGCCGGAACCTGTGAGCGAGGTGGGAGCGGATGCTTCAACCGAAGAGAACTAAGTACCGGAAGCAGCACCGGGGCCGCATGGGCGGCATGGCGCTGAAGGGCAGTTCGGTGCAATTCGGCGATTTCGGGCTGAAGTCGCTGGACGCCGGCTGGATCACGGCGCGTCAGATCGAGGCGGGCCGCCGCGCGATTACGCGCCATCTCCGGCGCGGCGGGCAGGTGTGGATACGGGTATTCCCGGCCAAACCGATCACGCGCAAGCCAGCGGAGACGCGTCAGGGCGGCGGCAAGGGCCCCGTCGACCAATGGGTGGCGCTGGTGAAGCCGGGGCGCGTGATGTACGAGGTTGGCGGCGTGTCGGGCGAACTTGCGAAGGAGGCGCTCGCCCGGGCCGCGCAGAAGCTGCCGGTGCAAACGAGAACGGTGAGCCGGGACGAGCCCCTGCTCGTCGGCTAACGGGACTGTGAAGAAGCATGAGACCGAAGATTGACGCGATACGAGCGCTGACGGACGAACGCCTGAAGGAGGAGGAGTCCAACACGCGGCTCGAGTTGATGAACCTGCGATTCAAGGTGGCGACGCGGCAACTCTCCGACCCGTCGGAACTGCGGAACGCGAAGCGGCGACTTGCGCACATCCTGACGGTTGCGCGCGAGCGCGAGCTGCTGGGAGAAGCGTCGTGACGGAGCAGAGGAAGCAGCGAAAAGTCCGGGTCGGCCGGGTGGTGAGCGACGCCATGGACAAGACCGTGGTGGTCGCCATCGAGCGCCGCGTGCATCACCCGCTGTACCACAAGTCGGTCCGGCGGGTCCGAAAGTTCAAGGCGCACGACGAGGCGAACCAGTACCACGTGGGCGACACCGTGCGTCTGGTCGAAACACGGCCTCTGTCGAAGACGAAGCGGTGGCGGGTTGCGGAGTTGCTCTACCGGCAGGAAGTCCCGGAGGTCGCTCCTAGCGTCGCCGCGTCGCTCCCGCAGGAGCCTTCCACCGAAGAGGCGCCTGAGGCCGCAGTCGCCGAGGTAGAGGCTGTCGTCGCAGAGACGGAAGCCGCCGACGCCGAACCCGAACCCGCGGAAACCGAGGAGGCTGTCGCCGAGGCCGAAGCTGTCGACGCCGAACCCGCGGACGCCGAGGAGGCTGTCGCCGAGGTAGAAGCCGACGACGCTGAGCCCGTGGAGTCCGAGGAGGCTGTCGCCGAGGCCGAAGCTGTCGACGCCGAACCCGCAGAGGCCGAGGAAGCTGTCGCCGAGACCGAAGCTGTCGACGCCGAACCCGCAGAGGCCGAGGAAGCTGTCGCCGAGACCGAAGCTGTCGACGCCGAGGACGAAGCCGACGAGTCCGAACCTGCCGGGGCCGAGGAGGCTGCCGAATCCGCCACGGCGGAGGCGGAAACCGATGACGCCGAGCCCGAACCTGAGACGTCGGAGAACGGGGACCGGAAGGAGGGGCAGCCGTGATTCAGCCGCAGACCCGCCTCACGGTCGCCGACAACTCGGGCGCCAAGGAGATCATGTGCTTCAACATCCCCG
>DAOUKL010000023.1:0-24318 GCA_034421335.1 Dehalococcoidia bacterium
GTGCTGACCGGGGGCTCCGGGCGGGCCGGGAGGGCCTTCAGGCCCCTCGGGTCCCTGCGGCCCTGCGGGACCTTCGCAAGCCGCTCCGAGGAGCGCGGCGACAGCGAACAGGAGCACCAAGCCCATGCGTTTGGCGGTGAAGGTGTGCTTCATGGAACCCCCTTTTCGATCCGTTGGCGACGGCCTGAGCCGCCGCAAGCAGACCATCGCCCGGCGCGCCTGTCAAGCACTGGGCGGCGCGTCGCCGGCAAATTCCTGCAATCGACGGCCAGTTTACAGAGTTTGGCGTCGCGCGCATGTTAGCATACGGCGAAAGTCGGGGCGAAACGCCGGCGCAGGGTTTGACAGGCTTCAAGCGCCCCGCTACGCTCGCGGCGTCAACGCGGCTCGCACGCGTGTTGCAAGTCCGGCGGCGGCAAGCCGGCGCCCATCGAAGCATATCCGAGGGGACAGCCAGCCTGGGACAGGAGGTCCGGCCCATGAACCGCAAACACCTATTCCTCGGAGCAATAGCAGCGATTCTGCTGACATTGCCACTGACGGCCTGCGGGGGCGAGTCGGAGCCGCAGCCGACGCCGACTCCTCGACCGGCGGCCACGGCGACGCCTACGGCGGTGCTGCTGCCCACTCCGACCCCGTTGCCCGGACTGCCGACTCCGACGCCGCTGCCGGGACGGCCAACCCCGACGCCGCTGCCTGGAGTAGCGACCCCCACGCCGCTGCCGGGAGTAGCGACCCCCACGCCGCTGCCCACACCGACGTTGCGGCCGGGCCAGACGCCCTTCGTTCAGCCCCCAACGGCGACGCCCGCGCCGACGCCCACGCCGGACGCGAGCTTCCAGGGCAGATGGAACGCGCTCATCGAAGCCGCGCAGCAGGAAGGTGAGCTGGTGATTATCGCCGGAGGCGGCGCCTCCGTCGGCATGAAGAACCACATCGAGTACTTCCAGGAGAAGTTCGGCATCAAGGTCATCGTGGGCCGGGGCTCGGGCACCGACCAATCGAACCGCCTGCTCGCCGAGCGCGGGAACGGCCGGTTCACCGCAGACATCACCCACATCGGCCCAACCTCGGGGAACACGCGGATGATCCCCAACGGCGCCTACGACCCCATCACGCCGCTGCTCTTCCACCCCGAGGTGGTCAACCAGTCTCTCTGGCTCAACAACCAGCACCACTACGCCGACCCCGAGCAGAACAAGATATTCCTGTGGAACGGCGTCGCTGACGTCGAGCGCTTCCCCTCCTGGTACAACACCGAGCAGGTGCCGCAAGAAGAACTGCCGCGGACGGTGGAAGAGATCTTCAACCCGCGGTGGAGGGGCGTCATCGCCATGTTGCCGCCCACCACGGGCGGCGCGGGCGGAACCTGGTTCGAGATGTACGTCCACCCGGACTTCGGCCCTGATTTCGTCGAGCGGTTCATCAGGGAACTGGACGTCACCTTCACGACCGACACCCTTGGCATGGCGAACGGACTGGTGCAAGGCAAGTACCACGCCCTCCACGGCGGCGTGGGAACGCAGGACCTTGACGACCTGAGGGACAAGGGCCTCCCCATTGACCAGCCCGACATCGACATCGCTTCCGTCAAGACCATCTCGCCTTCGGGCAGCAGCAACAACGTGGCGGTGCTCAACCGGCGGCCCAACCCGAACGCGGCGCAGCTGTACGTCAACTGGCTGCTCTCCCGCGAGGGCCAGACCGTGTTGCAGAACGACCCGAACCGGGAGCAGAACCCGACGCTGCGGACGGACGACATTCCGCCAGGCACCACCTTGGAGCGAGAGCGGCGCGATCCGGGCGTCTCGTACGTCATCCTCCTTGCGCAGCCGGAGATCCTCGCCAAGAGGGACGAAGCGCTCGCATTCGCCACGAGGATTTACGAGGAGACGCGATAGGCAAGCTCGACCAGCCCCGCGCCGCTGAGCGGCGCGGGGCTTTGCGCGCCGTTTCCGTTCGGGTCGCCGCGGTCGGTTGAAGACGAGCGACAGGGGGTAGAGAGCACGATGTTCGGCATAGCCCGGAGTCCGACTCCCCTCGCCGCTCGTCTCCAGCGCACGCTGCGCTCGGAGTCCAGCACGTTCCTGATGGCGGCGATCATCATCGTGCTGGGGTTCTTCCTCATCTGGCCCGTGGCCGTGATCTTCATCATGAGCTTCAACACGGCGCCGGAGATGTTCATCGGCGAGCGCATCTGGGGCCTCGACAACTGGCGCACCGGGTTCGACGACGGGCGGATTCCGCGCGCCATCTGGAACACGTTCATGGTGTGGGGCCTCCAGTTCATAATCGCGATGCCGGTGTCCGTCGCCATCGCGTGGGCGCTGGCCCGCACCAAGATCCCGTTCAGCCACGGGCTGGAGTTCTTCTTCTGGATCGCCTACATCACGCCGGGTGGGGCCGTCGCCTGGATACTGTTGCTCGACCCCGACCTCGGTTACATCAACCTGATTTTCAGGCAGCTGCCCTTCATCGACGGTCCCATCTTCAACATCTTCAGCGTCTCGGGCATCGTATGGACCGGGCTGATGGGGAACGGCATCGCGCTGAAGGTGATGCTGCTCACGCCGGCGTTCCGCAACATGGACTCGGCCCTGGAGGAGGCGGCGCGCATCAGCGGCGCGTCGAATATCAGGACGATGGTGCGGGTCACGATTCCGCTGATGATCGCCCCCATCGCCCTCGTCACGGCGCTCCAGCTCATGCGCATCTTCCAGTCGTTCGAGACGGAGTTGCTGCTGGGCGTGCCAATAGGCTTCTTCGTGTACTCGACGCTGATATTCGAGCAGGTGAGGCTGCACGAGCCGCCGCTGTACGGTCAGGCGACAGTGCTCGCTTCGATAACGCTGGTGGTGCTTGCGTTCATCATCCCGATGCAGCGTTGGATCCTCCAGCGCCGCCGCTACACGACGATCGCCAGCGGTTTCAAGCCGGGCCTCATCGACCTGGGCCGCTTCAAGTGGCCGGTGGTGGGCTCGATAGCCTTCCTCCACGCGCTCCTGACGTTCGTGCCGGTGGCCGCGCTGCTGCTCGGCAGCTTCATGTGGCGCACGGGGTTCTTCAACGTGGAGGGCGCGTTCACGCTGGACAACTGGAGGTTCGTGTTCTCGGAAGAGGTGTTCTTCATCGCGGTGCGCACCACGCTCATCCTGTCGTTCACAACCGCCCTCCTCAGCCCGATCCTGTTCTCGATGATCGGCTATATTCTCGTGCGGACGCGCTGGCGAGGCCGCTGGATGCTGGACTCCGTGATATGGGTGTCGGCGGCGATACCGGGGATGCTCACGTCGCTGGGGCTGCTGATGGTCTTCCTCGGCACTCCCGTGCTGTCGTTCCTGTACGCCACCGTCTGGGCGCTGCTCATCGTGGTGATCCTGCAAGGGAATACGACGGGCGTGAACATCTCGAAATCGGCCATCGTCCAGGTGGGGTTCGAGATGGAGGAGGCTGCGCGCATCGCGGGCGCCGGCTGGGTGAGCGCGTACTTCAGGATATGGCTGCGGCTGCTGATGCCCACGCTCATCTTGCTGGGCACGCTGAATTTCACCATCGCCGCGGGTACGACCGCGAGCATCATCCTGCTCGCGTCACGGGAAACGATGACGATGTCGCTGCTCACGCTGGAGTACGCCATGAACGGATGGCGCGAGGCCGCCAGCGTGATGAATATCCTCGTCGCCGTCATCATCATGGGCACGGCGCTGGTTGCCCGGAGATTCGGGCTGCGGCTGGGCGTACGGCACGACGCGCAGCAAACGGCGGGACAGACGAGCCCCGCGCCGTCCGCGCGGCAGGAGGTCGCACATGCTCACAGCGGAAGATAACGAACTGTTCACGAGGGTGGGGCCGGGAACCGCCGGAGGCGACTTGCTGCGGCGGTACTGGCATCCCGTCTGCATGACGAACGAGCTTACCCCCGACAAGGCCACGCGGCGCGTTACGCTGCTCGGCGAGCAGTTGGTCGTCTACCGCGACCGCCGGGGCGTGTACGGGCTGGTCGCCGAGCGCTGCCCGCACCGGGGGGCGTCGCTGTACTACGGGTACGTCGAAGAGGACGGCATCCGCTGCGCGTACCACGGCTGGTTGTTCAGCGAGGAGGGCCGGTGCCTGGAGCAGCCCTTCGAGCCGAAGCAGGAGACGACGAGGGACGCCTTCCGCCATCCCGCCTACCCAGTGCAGGAACTGGGCGGCCTGCTGTTCGCCTACCTCGGCCCCCAGCCTGCGCCTCTGCTGCCGAAGTGGGACGTGCTCGCGCGGGAGGACGGGAACCGCACCGTCGAAGCGCATGAACTGCTGAACTGCAACTGGCTGCAGTGCCAGGAGAACTCGCTGGACCCTGCGCACACCTACTACCTGCACCTGCGGAGAATGGTGGAGAAGGGCAAGTTCCGGGGCAGGGAGTTGCGCGCTCCCGAACGCTACCTGTTCCAAGAGCACCCCTTCGGCATCGTGAAGCGGCGCATCTTCGGCGGCGACGGCAAGCTCCAGTGGGAGCAACTCGGGCATCCGGCGATATTCCCGAACATCCTGCGGCACGCCACCGAGCGACCGAGCGCGAACGGCGACCCCACGCCGGAGGAAGCCTCGGCGTGGCCCATCGACCTGCAGATACGCGTGCCGATCGACGACACCCACACCCAGATCTACATCATCTACTTCACTCCCACGCCCGACGGCACGCTCGACGACGTGCGCGAGGAGCCCACCTTCGCGCGCCTCAGCGTCCGCGACGAAAGCGGCGACTTCCACCTGGAGACGTTCCCCAGCCAGGACGAGATGGCCTGGGAGACGCAAGGGCCAATCGCGGACCGCACGATCGAGCGGCTGGGCGTCTCGGACATGGGGATCGCCATCTGGCGTCGGCTTCTCCACGAGCAGATCCAGATCGTCCAGGACGGCGGCGACCCGATGTGCGTGTTCCGCAGCCACGACGGCGTCATCGACGTGGGCCCCTCGCGCGAGTGGAACGGGGAACGCTACGTGCCCAAGCGCTGGGAGGGCTGGGGCGACGGGAAAGTGTGGACGACGCCGAACATCTGGCTCGGCCACGAGGCGGCGGCAGCCTCGTAGAGCGCGCGAGCGCGACCGCAAGGAGGGGCTATGACGAACGAGCGCAACGAATCGTGGAGGCTCACGCCCTTCGAGCGATGGGTGCAGGATGAGGGGCTGAAAGTCATCACGCAGCACACCGTGCCAGACCTGTTCACCGAGGAGCTCGCCCCCTGGGAGCGCACGGGCTGCGACGCGGCCCTGCTTGACCTCACGCACCATCCCTCGGAGGAGCGCCTGGTGCAGAACCAGGGCGGCATCCGCTACCTCATCGAAATCCCGCCGGGCGGGACGCTCAACCTCGAACGCCACATGTACGAGGAGATCTTCTACGTGCTCAGCGGGCGAGGCGCGACGACCCTCTGGTACGACGGGACGCCCCGGCAGACGTTCGAGTGGCGCGCAGACAGCGCCTTCGCGATTCCGCTCAACGCCTGGCACGAGCTGTACAACGGCAGCGGCACGGAGCCGGTGCGGCTCTACGCGGCCACGAACATGCCGCACATATTCAACCTGTTCGACAGCGCCGACTTCGTGTTCAACACGCCCAAGGCGTTCACCGACCGGTTCGACCCTAGCGACGAGATGTACTTCAGCGGCCAGACCACGCGCATCGCCGACCGCCTGATGACCGCCAACTTCATCCCGAGCGTGATGAACATGACGCTCGACCAGTGGTCGTACCGGGGGCCCGGCTCCAACATGTTCGTCATCATGGCCGGGGGCCGCTACATCTGCCACGTGTCGGAGTTCCCGGTGGCCTCCTACAAGAAGGGGCACGGGTTCGGCGGGGCGCCGCAAGACCCCCGGCGAGGGCAGACGACGGACGTGAGCTACCTGTTCCTGACGGGCGAGGGATACGACCTCCAGTGGCCTCCAGGGGCCACGCCCGGCCCGGACGTCGAGTGGTCGCGTTGCAACTTCAAGCCCGGCTCGCTGATGTCGAACGGTCACGGGGGGCACCAGCACTTCAACGTGAGCGATGAGCCCGCGCGCTACCTGGTGTTCCGCGAGGGGCATCCAGGATACGCAGGCGGCGGCGCAAGGGCCGGCGAGGGCCAGGGCCAGATCGAGTTCGAAGACGAGGACCCGCGCATCCGCGAGATGTTCGACGAGGAATGCGCCGCCTGGCGCGCAGGGACCGCGAAGTAGGCGGGGGCGGACAACGGGCAAGCGCGCCTGCCGGCATGGGAACGCTCCTGCGGACGTGGATACCGCTCATCGTCCTCATGCCCGCTTGGACGGCGGCATGGATCATCGCCTGGCGGAGGGTGCTGTTCGAACGGTTGAGCCGCGACCCGGAGCCGCTGCTCGCCATCTTCGAGGACACGGCGGGCAACGAGCGCATGATGTGGATTGCATCGCTCATGGGCCTTGGGCTGGCGCTGGGGGGAGTGGCGTTCCTGTTCTTCGGGAAGCTCTTCGCAACGGACTCCCGGGCGTGGAGCCGCTTCTGGCTGGCCGGGGCGATCGTCCTCATAGCGGTAGGGATGTCCTCTCCGGCGCTCTTTCCTTCGAAGACGGTGGCGCTCGTCGACGAGGGAGAAGGGCTGTTCGCTATGGAGTCGCGGTGGCTCTACGCGTTCAGGAGCGAGGAGTTAGCGTTCGACGACCTCTCGCGAGTCGATCTGCGCGTGCGGCGCACGATCAGGAGGGTGGGGAGCGGCGAGGTCTGCCTGGTGGGAACGGGGCTCAGCCTCATCCGGCGCGAGGGGCCGGCGCTCAGGGTTCCGAGCGGGTTCGACCACGAGGCCATCGGCCGTTCGGTCGCGGAGGCGGCCGGAGCGCCGCTTGACTTGAACGAGAGGCGCGACTGCTGAAGCAACCAGACTTACACAAGGAGCAAGCCTTATGACTCAGACAGCATCCAATCCGCCGAGCGTCGACGAACTGAGTGAGAAGATTGCCCTGTCGTGCCAGATCCTGGCGCAGCACGGGCTGGTGAAGGGCTCGACCGGCCACGTCAGCACCCGGGAGCCCGGCGGGGACAACATCCTCGTCCGGGGCCGGCCCCGGGGCGACAGGGGTTTGCGCTTCGCCGAGCCTTCTTGCGTAATGCGCGTCGATCTCGAGGGACAGCCCGTGGGCGACAACGGCGACGTCAGCCGGGTCAGCGAGATCTACCTCCACACCGACCTGTACAAGTACCGTCCGGACGTGAACGCGGTGATCCACGCGCATCCTCCGGGCGTGTTGCTCTGCACCATGAACGGGGTCGAACTCCGGCCCATCTTCAGCGGCTATGACCCCGGAGCGATGCGCATCGCGATGTACAACCAGGCGCCCGTCTACGACCGCTCGATCACGCTGCACACGCGGGAGGAGACTTCGCCCTTCCTGGACCTCTTCGCGAACCACAACATGGCGCTGATGCACGGTCATGGCGTGGTGGTGACGGGCAGGACCATCGAGCAAGCGACGTCGCGCGCCCTGGCCCTCGAGAACCTCGCGCGGCTCAACTGGCTCGCCCACCTCGGAGGCGGCGCGCCAGACATCTCGGAGGAAGACAAGGCGGAGTGGCGCCGGCGCGACCGAAGTCCATCACGCGTCGACCGCGAAGGCGGCGGTTGGGCGGGGCTGGTCGCCATACTGGAGCACGGCGCGCTGCGGGCGGACTCCATCGGGTTGGGCGGGCAATTCGGGTGAGGCGACGGCCCCGGGGCGCGCGCATCGCGCTCGGCCCTCTCCCCTGCCCTCCCCCGCAGACGGGAAGAGACGAGATTTCCGCCTGCGCGGGAATGACGAGTCAGGTGGACAGCGTGCTCGGCGCGAAGAGGCTGTCGACGTCCATCGGCTCCGGGATGATGTGCTGGTCGACGTACATCTGCAGCATGGCCTCCATCGCCGTGCGGTTGGCCGCCATGCCCATCGGGAATGGGTCGCCGCCAACGAGTTCCCTGTTGCGGAGCGCCTGGAGGTCCCGGCGGTTGGGGTTCGCCAGGCCTGACAGCGAGTCCACGTAGAGGTCTTTGGACGCGGCGAACGCTTCAAACATGGCCGCGGCCACCCACGGATGCTCCCGAAGGACGTCGTCCTTGATGGTCATCACGTGGCCGATGGGGTAGACGCCCGTCCTCCTGAAGTAGCGGAGGCCCGCCTCGTCGGCCTCTTCCTCGGTGAGCAGCAGGCGCACGTCGCCCTCCGGCTCGACGGACGGCTGCAGCACTGCGTCGAGTTCGGCGTCGCCCAGCATTGCTTCGAGCGTCTTCTCCCCTGAGGTCTGCGTCACGTTGGGCGGGTTCACGTACTGCGCAACGTGCGCGTCCTCGCTTACCGAGTAGCGGATCGAGTCGGTGTCGACCCCGAACTCGTAGTTGAGCAACGCCCGGCATTGCGTGGTGTTCGTGACGGTGTAGGAGCGCAGCCCCACGCGCTTCCCTTCCAGGTCTTTCGGCGCGTTCACGCCGGAGCGGACGTTGACCGTAATGAGGCTCATCGTTACGTCTCGGTTCGAGAAGATGGGGATGCCGGTGATGGGGACGCCGAACCACTTGGCCGCGACGAAGGTGGTGAGCGCCACCTCCGCGACGTCGAACTCCAGCCCGCGCACCATGCGCCGGTACGTATTGGGGCTGGCCTGGGCGTGTTCGAACTCGACTCCCTCCGGCTTGGCCCGGCCGTCTCGCAGGCCGTCCCACTGGCCATGCGGAAAGACGGCGATGTTCAGTCGCAAGTCCGCCACGGTTCCGCCTCCTTCTATCCTTCAAGTTCCCGCGTGCTCGGCTCGAACGCTTCCTCGGGGCGGATGGCCTCGGGGATGATCTGCTGCTGGCGGGTGAACTGGATGAACGTTTCGAGAGACGCCCTGTTGGCCTCAACGCCAAACGGAAGAGGGTCTCCCCCGAGGACGCTCCGCATCTCCTGAGCGCGCCTATCCTCGCTCGACAGCTCCACGTCCGTGCCGAGCGCGGGGAGGAAGCGCTCCTTCGCCTGTTTGAACAGGCTGAACAGCTCGCCGGCAAGCCACGGGTTGGCCGCTAGGTGCTCGTTCCGAACCACCAGCGTGTGGTTGATGGGGTAAACGCCGGTGGCCCGAAGCCACGAGACGGCCTCCTCGCGGGCGTTCGGAATCAGAGGCGCGAACCCATCCTCGGCGGACGGCGCCACGCCGATGGCGGCGTCGATCTCGCCGTCGCTCAGCAGGTCGGCAAGGCTGCGGTCGAACGGGGCCGACTCCACGTTCGGGGGAGCCTGGTATTCGGCCACGTGCTCGTCGCTGTTGATGACCCACGTAACCTCGTTGAGGTCCACGCCGTACTGCGACTGGAGGATGCCGCGCGTCCAAACGCCGGTGGTCACGGTGTAGGCCCGCACCCCCACCCTGCGGCCGTGAAGGTCCGCCGGGGTCCTGATCCCGGACTTCGCGCCGGCGACTATCGAGCCGTGGTGAAGGGCCCGGACGAGAAAGACCGGCAGCGCCGTGATGGGCTTGCCGTGGGCCCGGGCGCACAGGTACGTGGACAGCGCCATCTCGGAGACGTCGAACTCCAGTTCCCGGATCATGCGGCGGAACGCGTTGATGATGTTCGGCGTCTGGACGTGCTCGAACTCCACGCGCTCGGAGACAACCGTTCCATCCTTGAGCGGACGGGTATGGCCGTAGTCGCCCGTGGCTATCTTCAGCGACAGGGGCGTCATGGCCGGTTCACCTCCTGAGGGCGGCGCGCTAGGAGTCTTTCTTGTCCCACTGGAAGGGGCCGGCCACTCCGGCGGGCATCGCCACAGGGTCCAGGGCGGGGGCGTTCCGCCTTCCCTCCAACCGCAGCGACTCGTCGAGGTTGGTGTCGATAATCGCGTGGTCGGGGTCCCGCACCACTCCCTTGGGGTCTTCGCCGTCCTGCGCCTTCTGGATGTTCTCCCTGAGCACCCTGCGGAGGAGGGCGATGCCCTTGTCGGAGTAGCTCAAGTGCTCTCTCGTACGATCGGCGATAGGCCCCTGCGTCTCCCAGGCCATGTGGTCCTCGGGCTGCGCGTTGTGGGCCTTGAGCCAAGGCGGCCTCATCTCGAAATGCGTAAAGGGGTGCAGGGCGTTGGCGGGAGTCTTGAACGAGGGGACGTACTCCACTTCCGGCTCGTCGTCGGCCGGCTCGCTCCCATCTTCCGTGGGGTAGAAGTCGATGATGAATATCTGCGTATGCGCGTCGTCGATGGGGACTCGTATCTGCGTCTCCCGGAAGTGCCTGAGGATGTTCGGGAACAGCAGGGGGTGCTCGTCGACAACTCCGTTCTTGAGGACTCGCTTCTTCATCAGCCCGTAGGGAATCTCGTAGAAGTCGAACTGCGCGACGTCGTCGATGCTCCCGCGGGTGGTGCTGACGACTTTGCGGAACCCCTGGTGCAGGATGTGCGCGTGCGCCGGGTCCATGGAGTTCTCGGTGGGCTGGAGCCAGTTGCAGTCCAGCATGGGCTGCACCCAGATCTTGCGTGTGCCATCGCGCCTCGCCCACACGTCGTACCTGGGGATGACCGGCGCGGGCAGCGGGCCGAGGTACGCCCAGTAGAGGCCCACCATCTTCTGCACCGGATACGCCCGCTGTTTCACCGAACGGATGATGGCCTCGTTCCGCTCCGGGGGTGTTTCGAGGACGTTCCCTTTAATGTCGTACAGCCAGCCGTGGTAGGCGCAAGATATTCCCCGCTCCTCGACCCTGCCGTAGAGGAGCGAGGCGCTGCGGTGGGCGCAGTGGTCCGCAAGGAGCCCCACCCTGCCGGACTTGTCCCGGAACAGCACGAGGTCCTCTCCCAGCAGCCGCACGAACTTGGTCGGTTGCTCGTCGGTGAGTTCGCGCGCCACGGCGATGGGGTGCCAGTAGCGCCGAAGCAGTTCGCCCGCCGGCTGTCCGGGCCCCACGAGCGTCATCAGGTCGTTGATTTCCTGCGTTTCCATGACGTCCTCCCACGCGGGACTGCGCCGCTGATCGCACGGGCAATCTACCACTCGCACGCAAGGACGGGCAATTCGCCGGCGCAAGCACCGCGCGGAGCGCCGCGATTGACCGCATCGGGGGAACGTGGTATTCAGGCCGCGAGGGGGATACTCCTGGCGTTCATCGGGAGTTCGGACTTCCCGTGTCCCCACAGCCCCCAACCAGCGAGGAGGCGTTCATGGCTTTGCTCACCGTCGAAGACCTGCATGAGATGAAGCGGAACGGCAAGAAGATTGCCGCCGCGGTGGTGTACGAGTTCCAGATGACCAAGATATGCGAGAGGGCGGGAGTAGACGTGCTGTCGGTGGGCGACAGCCTCGGGCGGAACATGCTGGGGCACGACCACGTCGACGAGTGCGCCGTGGACGACATGATTCCCTTCGCCCGGGCGGTCGTGCGAGGGCGGGAGCGCGCCATCGTGAGCGTGGACATGCCGACCGTGCCGTCTGCGGCGGGAGTCGAGGCGGTGGCCGCGGCGGCCAAACGATTCAAGGACGAGGCCGGGGTCGACATGGTGAAGATCGACATCCGCACGCACGAAGAGGAGCTCTTCGATGAGGTGCAGGCTGTTCGCGAAGTCGGTCTGCACGCGTACCCGCAGATTGGCTTTCCGACGCAGGGAGCAGCCCGGGGGATCCAGGGCGGGGCGGCGGTGCATGAGTACATCACGAAGTGGGCGCACAAGATCGAGGAGGCGGGCGCGGCGCTCATCGACCTCACGAACGTGACGCCGGACATCTACGCGGACGTTTGCTCGAGCCTGCGCATTCCGGTTATCGGCGGGCAGGCGCCGCCGGAGGCCGACGGGAAGATACAGGTGATGGTGAGCGGAGTCGGCTACTCGGCGGCCACCATCGGCAGGGAGGACGGGCGTCCCGACGCGGCGAAGTTCATGTTCGACGTGATGAAGTCGATCATCGACAGCATCCACGCGGGGAACTGGACGACGCGCCAATAGGCGTTCGCGCGGCCCTCTCCGCCTCTGCGGGGCCGCCCTCTCTGCCCTTCGGGCATCTCCCCCTCAGAGGAAGACGGGGATGGATTCCCGCCTGCGCGGGAATGACGGAGGGGCCCTCTCCACCCTTCGGGCATCTCCCCCTCGGGGGGAGATGGGAGGCGAGACCCTCGCCCTTCGAGCTGCCCCCCACAGAAGTGGGGGGCTTCGCTCGGTTAGAGCACGATGATGAAGAAGGCGCCCTTCGTGTGCTCGGGGTCGGTGGAGTCGTACAGCCGGTAGACGCCGGGTTCGGGGAACTCGAGTTCGATGCCGGCGTTCGTGTCCTCCCCCGGCCCGACCGCGGCGTCGAGACCGATCTCGTCGATGGTCACGTTGTAGGTCGCCGCGTTGCCGCTGCTGCCGGTCAACCCGTCGGGGAAGACGATCTTGTCCCCTGCGTTGAGCACCAGCCGGATGTCGCCGACCTCGTCGGTGCGGACACGAGCCTCGGCCTCGTAGCCCCACAGGGCGTCGGCGCCCATGCGCAACTCCCATACGTCGTCCCGAACGCGTATCTCGTCGAGGATGTAGGTGGTCGGAAGGGCGAGCGCGTCTTTCACGTAGATGAAGAAGTACCCCTTGGTGTTGGCGGGGTCCGTGGAGTCGTACAGCCGGTACGTGCCGGGCTCCGGGAACTCGAACTCGATGCCGGCGTTCGTGTCCTCCCCCGGCCCGACGGGCAGGTCGATGCCGAGTCCGTCGATGGTCACGTTGTAGGTCGCCGCATTGCCGCTGCTGCCGGTCAGGCCATCGGGGAAGACAATCTTGTCGCCCGCGTTGAGGAAGATGCGGATGTCGCCGACCTCATCGGTGCGGACGCGCGCCTCGGCCTCGTAGCCCCAGAGGGGGTCGGCGCCCATGCGCAGCTCCCATACGTCGTCGCGAACACGTATCTCGTCGAGGATGTAGGTCACGGGCAGGGGCGCGCCGCTGGGGGCGGGGTTGACGACAATGAAGAAGTTGCCCTTGCCGTGGCTCGGGTCGGTGGAGTCGTACAGCCGGTACGTGCCGGGCTCCGGGAACTCGAACTCGATGCCGGCGTTCGTGTCCTCTCCCGGCCCAACGGGCAGGTCGATGCCGAGTTCGTCGATGGTTACGTTGTACGTCGCCGCGTTGCCGCTGCTGCCGGTCAGGCCGTCGGGGAAGACGATCTTGTCGCCCGCGTTCAGGACGATGGTGATGTCTCCGACCTCATCGGTGCGGACGCGCGCCTCGGCCTCGTAGCCCCACAGGGCGTCGGCGCCCATGCGCAGCTCCCATACGTCGTCGCGGATGCGTATCTCGTCGAGGATGTAGGTCACGGGCGTGTAGCCGCCAAGGTCTACGTCGCCGACGGCGAACAGGGCCCTGCCGTGGTCGTGGGCGTCCCTGACGGCGTAGATGCCCTCGTCGTAGAACGTGAACTTCCAATTCGTTACGGGCCCGCCCCCGTCATATTCATGCAAGGGGAAACCGACGAACAAGTCGGGCAAGGTGAACTGGTGGCGCTCCATGGCGTCGTCACTCTGGCGGATCTCCCGCACGAACACCTTGTCGCCGGGATCGAGGAGCACAGCCCAGCCGGAGCCCTCGGAGGAGCGGGCTACCTCTCCGGCCTCGAAGCCGGCGCCCGCCTCCGGCCCCATCGTGAGAACGATGTCGACGTCCTCGAACACGATCGACTCGATGACGATAGCCCCTGCCGCGGGATCGGGCGTGGGGGTCGGCGTCGGTTCCGGCACAGGAGTCGGCGTGGGAACGGGCGTGGGAGTGGGAACGGGGGTTGGGGTGGGCGCCGGGGGCGGGGTCGCCGTCGGCGCCGGGGGCGGCGAAGTGGGGGTCGGGGTCGCCGTGGGATCGCTCTGGCAGGCGACGGCCGTGATGACAGAGAGGATTACGAGCGCCGACAGCACCGGACGCATCCGCTTGATAGAGAGCATCCCACGACCTCCAGGCCGGCGAATCGCTGCGCCGCAGCGGTGGTCTGCGTCGAAATCGCGCAGACTCCGCCACACGTCTTCAGCGTGCGCCGAGTCTATTGAAACCGCCTTCCACTGACAAGACTCCCGCCCCTGCTACGTCTTCGCCGCAGGCGCGGGCGCCGATGGCGCAGGCGCCTCGTTTATGCCGAACCTGCGTGCGACGCTCATATCCTGCCGGAGACCTATCTTGAGCGCGTAGTGCCGGCCTATGAGCGCCAGCACGAGGGTATACACCATGATCACGAGGCTGATGATGCCCGCGTTCTCCGTCCTGCCGAGTTCGGGCGACGCCCATTCCAGGCCGATAATCGACAGTGTCCGGGTGCTACGGGTGGCGAGCAGGATGATGCTGGACGTGGTGGAGGCCGCGCTGATGAAGTTCAGCATCCCGATGAGCACCATGGTGGGCATGAGCAAAGGAATGACGATGCGGAAGTACGTTCTGAACCAGCCGGCGCCCGCCACGCGCCCCGCTTCCTCCACGTCGTTCCCCAGCTGCACCATCACGCCTTTGAAGATATTGGTGCCCGTCGTGTTGCCGGCCACGAGCACCACCAGGATCAGCGCCCATATCGAGCCGTAGAGGAACTGCAAGCCGGGCACCGACAGGAACATCAGCAGCAGGCCAAGGCTCGAGATGATGCCGGGGAACACCGCCGACACCCAGATGGTGCCATCGAGAATTCGTCTCCCCCGCCACTTCGTACGGACCAGCATGTAGGCGATGAGAGAGAAGAGTATGGGGCTGCCGATCCCTGCGCTGAACGCCAGGATGGTGGTGGTGCGGAGCCCTCTAAAGAAGAGCGGGTCGGTGAACACGTCCACCCAGTGCTGGGTGGTCCAGAGGGGCACGGCCTGGAAGAACCCGACTCGGGACATGAAGCTGCCGACGATGATGACGAAGAACGGCAGCGCCGTGAACATGGCGATGAGCAGGATGATGCCGGCGAGCACGACCCACTTCCAGCGGCCGATGTCGATGAGCCCCGGCCTGAATCCGCTCGTAATCGTGGTGTAGTGGCGCCGGCTGACGACCCATCGTTGCAGGGGGAAGATGACTGCGATGATCATCATCGTCATGCTCGCGAGGACGATGGCGTTCCCGTACTGCGGTATGAACTGCGACGTCTGGTTGAAGATGAGCGTGGAATAGACGAAGAAGCCCCAGCTCGCGCCGAGGATCCATTCGGTCTCGAACCCGCTGAAGATGCGCAGGAGCTGGAGAGCGGTGACGAGTATCACCGGGGAGATCATCACGGGCAGCGTCACCTTGAAGATCGCCCCCATCTTCGACGCGCCCGATACGCGCGCCGCCTCTTCCAGAGCCTGATCCATGTTGCGGAACGCCGGGGTAAGCAGGATGACGAAGTAGGAGACGCTGTCGGACTGCAGCTTGGTCCAAACGATGCCCCAGAAGCTGAAGATGTTGAAGGGCCCTTCCTCGACGAAGGGCAGGAGCTCCAAGGCGGTGTTCACCATACCGATGTCGGGGTCGAGCAGCATGATCCAGCCGACGGTGTTGGCGAGGCTGGGGAACACGAAGGAGATCCAGAAGAGGTACTCGAGCCCGTGCGTCCAGGGGATGTGGGTGCGGGCAAGGATGAGGGAGATGGCTACGGCGATGGGGAAACTGACAATGAAATTGATGAACCAAAGGACGAACGTGTTGCGCAGGGCCTCAAGGATTCTTGGGTCGCGAGTGAACTGAGTCCAGTTGTCGAACCCCCACTCAATGGGCGGCACGAGAAAGTCGTCCGCGACATTGAAGCTCAGGACGAGCAAGAGGATGACCGGGAACAGGAGATAGAAGCCGAGCACCAGAATGGTGACGGCCATGATCACCGTGCCGGTGTTCGACTGGAGCCGGTAGAGCAGGCGGTTGCGCCAGCTCTGCGGGAACGTTGCGACGGCCAATGGAGCCCCTATTCCGGGCGGGCGCCGGTCCCGGCGGCCTGTGGGCGACCTCCGGGGCCGGCGCCGCGAGCCGGTCCTACAGGTTGTAGTTCACCCAGGCGTCGTAACCAAGTTCCTTGTAGAGGTCGTTGAAGAACACCTCAGTGCTCTCCCGCACCTGGAACCACTCATCGTTGAGCTCATAGACGATCAGGTACTGGTCAAGCGTGCCCTCGGCCCTCCATTGCGGGATGTTCTGCAGCGTCTCCTTCAGGTGCTCCGGGAACGTTCCGAGCGTCACGTCCGAGCGCAGCGACACGGAGCCCAGGGGCCCGAACGACGATGTGCTTTCGATGTCCGCCGTCTGGCCGGCATTGGAGTACCACCAGTTCACGAACAGCTTGGCGGCGTTCGGGTGCGGGGCCTGGTCGAGCACGCCGACCCCGCCCGAAATCTCGGTGGACAGCGCGCCGACGGTCTTGGTGAGCGTCAACTCGCGGACGGGCAACTGGAGGTTCTGCAGCGCCCGGAAGTCCCGGCCCCCGCCGAACAGCCCGAAGTCCCACTTGCCCTGCGCGACGCCCTCCGCCAGCTCCTTGTCGTCCTCTGCGCCGACCAGGTCCATGTCGGTCTCGCGGTGTATGGCGTCCAGGAAGTCCGGCCCTATTCCTGGGGCCAGCCAGAGCCGCGCGATGACCGACTTGCTGCCGGGGTTGTTCATCGCTCGCATGGCCATGCGGCCTTTGAACTCTGGACGCAGCAGGTCCTGGTACGTGTCGATGAGGTCGAGCTCCTCCTGCGTAACGTTGTCGGTGTTGTACCAGATCGAGCCAATCGCGCCGACGCCGAGGGAGTCGGACATCACGTACTTGCTCTCGGAGTCGGACCAGAGCACGTCGGTGAACCACCAGCCGTTGGAGCGGTCGAGCACTTCGGGGTGGATCAGCAGAGGCTCAACAGGGACGAAGGCGCCGGCCTCGCGGAGGCGCTCCATCGACCCGCCGCTCACGGTGGAGATGTCGACGGTGTACCTGCCGCGGGAGCGTTCGGCGAGGATGCGGTTGGCGTTGTCGGCGCCGCTTCCGCTGCTGGTGATGACCTCGATGCCGAACTCGTCGCCGAATGTCTCGAAGGCGAAACGCCCGGTGCGGGAGTCCGAGCCGCTAAGTGCGAGGACAATCTGACCCTCTTGCTGCGCGGCGGCGATCAGGTCGGCCCACTCGCTCGAGAACGTGTCGGGGGTCGGCGTCGGCTGGGGAACCGGCGTGGCGGTGGGCTGGGGCGTTACGCCCGGAGGCAGCGGCGTGGGCGTAGCCGTCGGCGGCGCAGAAGTGGGAGTGGGCGCAGTCGCCGTGGGCGTGGCGGTAGGGTCGGCGCCTCCGCAGGCGGCGACAAGCCCGAGAAGCACGAACAACGCTGTCAGTCTGGCGGCGCCTCTTATCCCCTTCATCGATCTCCTCCCAACGCCGGTTCCCGTTTGTGCCGCTGCTTTTCTTCTTGGGTGAACGCGGGCGCCGAGCGCGCGCGCTCACCCAAGCCAGCGAACGCGCGCAGAATACGCCCCTTGCTCGCAAGAGGGCAACACACCCCTACCCGCCCGCGAGCGTGCGGGACTTGCGCCACTCTTCGAGCGAAGCGTCCACTGGCGGCTCCGGCATGGGCGGCGGGATGGGCTTGCCGTACAGCCGGGCGACATTGCCGGCGAGCACGTTCGCCTGCGTCGACGGCGACAAGTGGCCGAGCGTCCGCTCGATCACTTCGTCGGAGAACAGCCAGATGTTGCCCGTGCCCACGTGGGGGTAGTCGGTGGACCACATGAAGTTCTCGCCGCCGTACCACTCCAGCAGGCGGCCCCCGACCTCGTCTTCCGTGAAGGTGGAGTAGCACTGGCGGTAGAAGTACTCGCTGGGCTTGAGCGGAAGGGACTCGCGCCGTGAGCGCTTGTCCATCTCCGTCAACCAGAACGGGATCCAGCCGACCTCCACCTCGGCGACGATAATCTTGAGGCGGGGATGCCGCTCGAGCACGCCGGAGCAGATGATGTCGGTGAGGGTTTCGGCGGTGACTTGCTTGTGGCCGCTGGCGCTGCGCTTCAGCGAGGCGAGATGGTCGCGGCTCCGGCCCGCTTCGCGGGCTGCGGCGTCGTAGGAACTGAACCCGGTGTTGATGTGCATGCTCACGGGAGCGTCCAGGTCCTGCGCCGCGGCCCAGAACCGCTCGTAGTGGTCGGAACTGAACGGGATGCCAGCGGGCGGAACCATCCAGACCGTCGCGCCGACGAGGCCCGCGTTGCGGCAGCGTTCGAGCTCCTTGATCGCGTAGTCGATGTTCCACAGGGGAATCTCCGGCTGGCCCCACAGCCTGTCGGGCGACTCCCGGCAGAACTCGATCATCCAGTCGTTGTAGACGCTGGCGCAGGCTTCGGCGGCCTCGGGAGGGCGCTCGTCGCCGTACATGTCCTTCCCGAACGTGGGATAGAGCACCTCGGCGGCGACGCCGTCGCGGGCCATGTCCTCCAGCCGCGGGCCGGGCTCGTAGCCTCCGGCCCTGAAGTAGAACCCTTTGCCGTACTCGTGCCGGATGTGGATGGCGTAATCGCGCAACCGCTCAGGGAGCCGCGTCTCCCACAAGTCGGGCGGCTCCGACATATGGGAGTCCGCCGAGATTCGGGGCTGGCGGTCAATCGTCAAAGTGCTCATGGCCCTCCTCACGAGATGCCGACGTAGAAGCCGTCCCTTTCGGCGACCCATTCCTGCATCGATTCGTCGTACTCGCCGGGAGCGGTCATCGGCGCCGGCACGGGCTTGCCGTAGAGACGGGCGACGCTCTCGCGGACGACCTTCGCGCGTGTCTCCGCGGGCAGATGGCCGAGGTCGCGCTCGATGATCGCTCCGGAGAACAGCCATGTGTCTCCGGTGCCCGGGTGCGGGTAATCGTTCGCCCACAGGAAGCTGTCCGCGCCCCATCGGGAGAGGAGTTGGCCGCCGACGGGGTCGTCGCTGAAGGTGGCGTAGCACTGGCGGTAGAAGTACTCGCTCGGCTCCAGGGGCAGTTCCCCTTTGCGCCGGAGCCGCTTGTCGAGTTCCTCCAGCCAGAACGGTATCCACCCCACTTCGGTCTCGGCGACGATAATCTTGAGGCGGGGATGCCGTTCGAGCACGCCGGAGCAGATGATGTCGGTCAGCGTGTCGGCGGCGATCTTCTTGTGGCCCGTGGCCGTGAAGCTCAACTCCGACAGCGGGTCTCCCGCGTTGCGCGTGCGGACTGACTCCGCCGCCTCGGCGTATGGGCCGAACCCGTTGTTGATGTGCATGCTCACGGGTGTTTCCGTGGCCTCGGCGGCGTCCCAGAAGCGCTCGTAGTGGTCGGACGAGAACCGCAGGGACTCCGGGGCGCACAGCCAGGTGGTGACCCCAACAAGCCCTTCGCTGCGGCAGCGCTCCAGTTCCATGATGGCGTTTTCGATGTTCCACAGGGGCAGAAGCGCCTGGCCCCACAGTCGGTCGGGCGCTTCGCCGCAGTACTCGATGAGCCAGTCGTTGTACACGCGCGCGGCGGCCTCCGAAATCTCCGGTTCGTAGTCGAGCCGGAACACGCTCTTTGCGCGAGTGGGATAGAGCACGTCCGCGACGACGCCGTCGGCGGCCATGTCCTTCAGGCGAGCGGCGGGCTCCCAGCCGCCCTCGCGGCGGTACTGTCCCCTGCCGTACTGCTGTCCGGGCCAGTGAAACGCCCGTTCGCGGTGCCTGGCCGGCATCCGCTCACGCCACAACTCCAGCGGCTCCGCCACGTGGGCGTCGGCCGAAATCTTCACTTCCGCCGTCGGGTCAACCATCGTCCTTCCTCTCCTCTCCTTGCGCTCTGATCCCTTTGGAGAGACGCCCGAGGACACTACGCCCCAACCGCAGCCACCGACTCCGCGACGCCGACAAGCCGGGGCATGAACCGCAGCGCGTTCTCCCCCAGCAGCTTCACCTTGGCGCTCTCCGGCATCTCCTGCTCGTCGATGAGGGGAACTCCGTCGGGCCACGGGCTGCCGCCGTGAGGATAGTCCGTAGAGAACATCCACAGGTGCTCGCCCAGGGTCTCCACGGCGTATGGAATGTGCTGCTCGTCGGCCTCGACGGAGACGAACAGCTGCCCGCTCGCGACGACCTCGGACGCGGTGCGCTTCATCTTGGGCGTCACAGTCGAGCCTGGCGTGAAGCCGTCGTCCAGCTTCTCGATGAGGTACGGCATCCAGCCTCCGAAGCTCTCGAAGAGTCCGATGCGGAGGTTGGGGAACAGGTCGAACACCCCTCCGCCGACGAGCGACGTGAGCGCGTACTGCCCGCCGATGGCGTGGTAGAGGCCGTTCGGGGCGTGCACCCACGGCGTAAGCGGTGGTCGGTTGGCGCCGCCGTGCACCCACAGCGGCAGGTCGAGTTCCTGGCACGCCGCGTACAGCGGGTACAGGACGGGGTTGTCGAGCATCGAGCCGTCGGGACAAGCGCGCGGAAGGTGGACGCCGGCGAAGTGGGGGTCCTCCTTCGCCCAGTGCTCGAGCTGGGCGATGCTCTCCGTTAAGTCGCGCATCGTCAGGACGCCCATCCACCAGAGCTTGCCGCCAGCGTCCGCGCAGTAGCCGCTCATAAAGCGGTGGTACGCGCGGTGAAGGGCGCTCTCGAAACCGACGTCGCCGAGCATGCAGAAGCCGTCGGCCTGGCTGGGGAAGATGAAACTCACGTCGACGCCGGCGACTTCCATGTCGCGCAACCGTATGGACGGGTCCCAGTTGCACGTGGGGTCGATGTCGTACCCCCGGCCCGTCACCGTTGGAGGCGGTCGCTGCGGGCGGTCCTGCGGCAGCGCCGGGTCGGCCAGTTCAAAGGCCTCGTCCAGGCCCAACGGACGGTCCGGGTTACGCGGCCAGAAGAGCGGCGGAAACCCCACGTCTCCCGGCCTCGCCTGTCGCGAGCGCACGGCTTCGCTGAACCTGGCGTACTTGTCGCGGTACTCCGGGTCCATCGTGTTCTTGTACGTCCTGTCCAACTCCCAGTACTCGCGGAGGTGGCAGTCCGTGTCTACGACAACATGACCTTTGTAGCTCATCGCAGTTCCTCCTCCCGTTCGGTCGCTCCCGCCTTCGCGGGATTCTACCGCCAGTACGCAAGCGTAACGCCGTGGCCAGTGCCCGCGAGGGAGCGGTAGCAGGGAACGTAATCGATCAGCGTCATCTCCAGGGGCTCCACGGCGCCCGCGAGCACGACCCAGTTGAGTATCTCCGGCGTGCCGGGCGCGCGGTTCAACCGCTCGCGGGGCAGGTAGCTGAGCGTCTCGACGTCCTTGCGCTGCAGCGCGGCGATAACCTGCCGGTCGAGTTCCTCGTCGATGATCTGGTGGCTGAGCCCTCCCGACGCCATGATGGCCACGCGCATGTCGCTGTCCCATGATTCGATCGCCCGGCGGATCGACTGGCCCACGACGTAGCACCGCGCCGACGTCGCCTGGTGCGGGAGGTAACGGCTGAGCAGGAACGGCACGACCGGCGTGCTGCGGTCAGGCAGGAACATGTCGTAGGCGAACGTGAACGGCCCCTCAATGCCCGCCGTAGGATCGGACTGGAAGCAACTCGCGACATCGACGCCGTCGGCGATGAGGCAGTGCATCAGCCGGTCGGCCAGTTCTGGGCAGATCGCGTACGGCTCCACCTGCCGCCCGGCGAACGCGGGCTGCGGTTCGGACGGCCTGCGCCGCCCGCTCGTCTGATGTCCGGAGCGCTCGACCCTCGACTCCTCGTGGCTCATGTAGACGCCGAACACCGGCTCCATGCGGTCCTGCGGGGTAGCGCCGTGCGGATTGCTGACGCACACGATGACGTCGGGCGCGGCCTCTCGCAGCACGTCCGTCATCTCTTCGATGCCGCGCTGCAGCGCGTCGTAGCGCTCCTGCAGCACCTCCGGCGCGAGTTCGCGCTCGATCTCCGGCGACGCCGAGGCCAGCACCGCGTCGAAGTCGTAGCGCGGGTCCTCCATGTCCTTCTGGCCCAGCCGCAGCCAGTCGTCCGGTTTCGATTGAATGGTCGGCCCGTGAGAGGCGCCTATCCCCAGCACTATCTCGGCCATCGCCAAACCTCCGGTTCCCTCTACGGCATGAGCGTAACGTGAATCGCGCCCGGCTCCCCGTCGCCCGCGGCGGTGTCGAGCGCGCGCCTCGCCTCCGGCAGCGGGTACTGATGCGTCGAAATCTCGAGCAGTTCCGGGAAACTCCCGGAGGTGAGGTAGTCGATGGACTCGGACACCGATGAGTACGAGTGCCCGTGCGCGGTCTTGATGGTGATGTCCTTCCGCCGCCTCGGGCCAACGGCGTCCAGGGAGATGGGGTCGTCGCCGGCGGCGGCCAGCACGAGCGTGCATTCCTTGCTCGCAACCGCGAGGGCGTCCGCAACGGCGCCCGCGCCTCCGCCGGTGACATTCACGACGACGTCGACGCCCTCGCCGCCGGTGATCTCCTCGACGCGCTCACGGAAGTCCTCGGTCTCGACGTCGATGGTGTAGTCGGCCCCCAGGCGCTTCGCCATGTCAAGGCGGACGGCGTCGCGGCTCAGACCGGTAACGATGACGCAGTCGGAGCCCGCCTTGCTCGCGGCGAACGCGCACGCGAGGCCCATCTGGCCCGGCCCCTGCACTAGCACGTTCTTGCCGCGCTGCGCGCCGCCGTAGCGGCAGGCCCATTCGATGCCATTCGCGAGCGGCAGGTAGAGCGCGAGCACGTGCGGCGGAACCGACTTGTCGATGCGGTGCATCACCGTGTTTCGGGGCAGGTACATGTACTCGCTGAACCCGCCCCAGATGGACGGCCACACGTCCACCGTCGTCGACCCGTGGCGCAGCAGCGTCCCGTAGCCCCGGTCGGTCTGGTTGCAGAACCGGAACCGCCCCGTGTAGCAGTACTTGCAGTGAAAGCAGGGGACGTACTCTTCCGGTATGACGACGTCGCCCTCCTTCACCCCCCAGAGGGCGGCGGCCTCCCTGCCAACGGCGGCGATGACGCCGACGTTCTCGTGCCCCATGATCCGGGGCTGCGGGACGGGCTGACGGTACGACCGCACGTCGCTGCCGCAGATGCCCACGGCCTGCACCCGCAGTAGGCCTGCGTCCGGCGCGAGGTCGGGCACGTCGTAGTCCCGCATTTCGAACTGCTTGGGCGCCACCAGCGTGGCGGCCTGGGTCTTCTCGCTCATCGTCAACCTCGCGTCCGCGCTCTTGCGACCTTTTGCGCCCCTCCGTCACTCCCGCAAAGGCGGGAATCCATCCCCTTCGGTTCGTGATTAGCCTGTCCTACCCCGTTCAGCTTGCGAGCCCGGCGTAGAGGTTCGGGCGCTGGCGCTCGATGCACTCGTCGAACGTTACGTCCTTCTCCTCCACGAACTGCACGCCGACGACGGAGTACGCCTCGGGGGCGTGGGGCTCCGCCGGCTCGACGCCCTCAAGCAGGTCGATCGCCTGCCGGAGCAGCAGGCGCCTGGATTGGATGATGGCGATGTCGGTGACTCCCAGGTGCTCCTTGGTCCTGTTCGCTATCGCGCCCATCGACACCTGCGCCATCGAGTCCTGTATGCCCGTGCCCGCGAGACCGGTGAAGTTCACTTCCTTCTGCATCTTGCGGTCGATTAGGAAATCGTTGTCGCGGTTGCGGATGGTGCGGTACGTGCCGGGGACGAGGCCGCCGTGCATGTTCACACCGCCGGCTAGGTCGTTGTCCGTCGCGACGCCGGCAAGCTGGCGCTCCCGCTCTTCCTCCGTGTACGGGCGGTCGACCCGCGAGGTGAGATTGAACGACCAGCAGTTGTAGTCGTCGATGGGGACGAAGGCGTGCCCGCCGCCGCCGCGGGGAGTCATCGAGTAGAACGGCATGAGGAAGTGGTTGAAGCGCCAGTAGTACTTGTTCTCCTCCTCGAGGTTCCTGCGCGCCCCCACGAGCAGGCCGTAGTCTGTCCGCTTCGTCATGAACTTCGGGGCGTTGTCCGCGGTCCGGTACAGCAGGTCGAGGTCGGCGCTGCCCTTGATGCGCTCCTTGTAGACGTCGGTCTTCCGGTAGCGGTCGAGGCCGGCGTGGAGGAAGTTGGTGTGGATCGAGTCGATGCCCCCGTCGATGGCCTGGGCGAAGTTGCACTCCCGGAGGTACTTGGTGTGCAGACGGTGGTCGTCCGGCACATCCATGAACCGGAACTGGGGAAGCTCCGGCGGCATGAACTCCTTGGGGCCGAGGTATGCCCAGATGATCCCGCCGCCGTCGCGCGCCTCGTAGGCCAGCAGCTTCACCTTGTGCTTGAAGTTGCTCTCCGGCGACTCCGTGGGCATGTCGACGCAGTTGCCCTCCACGTCGTACTTCCACCCGTGGTAGGGGCAGCGCAGACCGCCCTCCTCGTTGCGTCCGAAGAACAGGCTGGTCTGCCGGTGCGGGCATTGCTCTTCGACGAGGCCGACCCTTCCATCGGTGTCCCTGA
>DAOUKL010000024.1:0-13462 GCA_034421335.1 Dehalococcoidia bacterium
ATGGTCGCGAACCAACTGCGCGACATCTGGCGGTGGACGGCGGCGTCGCAGAACACGTTCGACGCCCTCCCGCATGGCCAGCTGCGGGACACCCTGCGCGGCATTCGCTTGCAGGCGGGGGAGCAGTCACCGATGGCGGCGTACAGTGTGTTCATGGGCGTTCGCCTCGCCGAGATGCGGCGCGTGCTCAAGCCAACGGGGAGCATCTACCTCCACTGCGATTGGCACGCCAACGCCTATCTACGCCTACTGATGGACGCAGTGTTTGGAGAAAAACAGTTCCGCAATCAGGTCATCTGGTGCTACGACACGGCCGGACGCACTAGGCGGTATTGGAACCGGAAGCACGATGTAATCATGTTCTACACGAAACAGCAGCAGTGGGTGTTCAATCCTTTACGTGTCCCTAGGCGCAACCTGACCGAGGGTTGGGAATCGTGGTACTCACTTCAGGACGTGGATGGACGGCGCTATCAGATAGATGGCAAGGGATATAAGTACTATGCCGACGAGGGTCGATTTGCTAATGACTGGTGGGACGACATTCCCGCTTTGCATGCCCATAGGGACAAAGAACGCCTCGGCTACCCCACACAAAAACCCCTCGCCCTCCTCGAACGCATCATCAAGGCGTCGTCTAACCCGGACGATTTCGTGCTCGACCCGTTCTGCGGGTGCGGGACCGCAGCCGATGCGGCTGCCTCGCTCGGTCGGAAGTACCTAGGCATCGACATCAGCGGGGTCGCGGTGCGCGTCATGCAGCAGCGGCTGGAGTCGCGCGGCGACACTGTCGTCACGCCGGTGGTCTACGGTCTGACGTGGGACGAATTCGAGTGGGAGGCATTCGAGCGGCGGGCGCTCGCGCAGCGCGACGAGGTGGAGGACGGGATACCCGGCTGGGCGTGGGCGGAGGACAGGGTGGCGGCGCTGCTCAACGCAGTGCCGAACGAGCGCAAGCGCGGCGACGGTGGAGTGGACGCTCGCTACTTCGGGGCGATGGATACCGAGAAGCACGAGGGCATCATCGTTCCCATCCAGGTGAAGATGCACCGGACGCACTCGGTGGGGCGTCCCGACATGGACCGGCTGCTGGGCACGCAGACGGCGATGCAGAACCGGGGGCTGCACGCGCCAATGTCGATCATGGTGAGTCTGTACCCGCCGCCGGAGTCGTTGCGAGTGTTCGCCGCCCAGCAGGGACGCGTGACCCTGACCACCGACAAGGAAGGGACGATGAGCTATCCGAGGATGCAGGTGCTAAGCGTGGAGGAGATGCTGCGGCACGGGGAGCGTCCGAAGCTGCCACCGGTGGACCCGCGCTCGCTAGTGGGTGACACGCAGGACAAGATGCTGATGGTGTAGGGGGCCCTATTTGCCCTTCGGGGCATCTCCCCCACAGGGGGAGACGGGAGGCGCGCTTGGGCGCGCAAACCCTCACCCCAGCCCTCCCCCGACTTCGGGGGAGGGGGTTGGAGCGCGCTTCGCGCTCGTTGGGGCTGCGAGATTCCCGCCTTCGCGGGAATGACGGGCGCCCGCCCTCTCTGCCCTTCGGGCATCTCCCCCTCAGGGGGAGACAGGATGCGCGCTGCCGCGCGCAAACCCTCACCCCAGCCCTCCCCCGACTTCGGGGGAGGGGGTTGGAGCGCGCTTCGCGCTCGTTGGGGCTGCGAGATTCCCGCCTTCGCGGGTGACGGAGTGCGCCCTCTCTGCCCTTCGGGCATCTCCCCCTCGGGGGGAGACAGGAGGCGCGCTTGGGCGCGCAAACCCTCACCCCAGCCCTCCCCCGACTTCGGGGGAGGGGGACGCTGCGGCTGGCTAGCCGCGGGAGCCGACGAACTCGCGCATCTTGGAGTTGAGGCCGCGCGTCCGCAGTTCGGACTCGTAGAGGTCGAGGACGCGGGGGTCTTCGTGTTCGTACTCGATCTGGTTCCCGCCTTCCGCAGCCGACTTGTCCATGTTCTCGTAGCCGACCATCTTCGATTCGAGGACGGGGTAGCGCGCGCCGCCGAAGCCGAACACGAGGTAGCGCGAGGGGCCGTTGGCGACGTTGAAGTGCTGATGGTAGGTGGGGCCGTCGGGCGGGGCGTAGAGGCTGCCGGGCTTCCAGTCGACGCGCACGGTGTCGACCGGGTTCTCGCCCTCCTTCCAGAGGAGCGAGTAGCCCTCGCCGGTTACGCAGAAGATGTGGGCGCCGGCGTTGTGGCGGTGAGCCTTCTTGTACGTGCCCTGCTGGAACTCGGAGATATGGCAGTGCATGGAGGAGTCGGCGAGGAGGAACTGGATGTTGTTGCCTGCGGCGCCGCGGGCGGCCCACGGCGGGAGCTCGAAGTTGACGAGCTCGGGGACGAAGTTGGTCTCCCACTGGTGGCGTCCGGGCTTGACCTCGCGGAACTCGCCCTCGCCGTCGAAGTAGCGGGCGACGTCCGAGCGTCCGGGGAAGGTAACGGGGTTGTCGAAGATGAAGCTGGGGTCGCGGAAGATGTTGAAGATGATGGGGAGATCGGTAACTGCCGCGAGCCGGGCGGGCTCCGTTCCGGAGCCGTTGAAGATCTGGTGCTTGGCGTTCAAGGGAATGCCGAAGATGGCCGTCGGCCCCCACTCGAACGAGTACTTCTTGCCCTCAGGGGTCTCGATGACGGTTGCGCCCCTGCCGGAGACGACGTGGATCAACTCGTCGTGCATGTGCTGCTCGGGGTTGAGCTGTCCGCCGGGGGGAATCTCGACGACGTACGACGAGAGGTAGTCGGAGCGTCCGGCGAGGTGGATGTAGGCGCCGAGTCCGCCCATGCGCTCCCACGGCTCGACCTGCACGGTGTGGCAGTCGATGGCGTAGGCCTCGTGGATGGGAATGCCCTCGCTCTTGATGAAGTCGGTGTAGGGGAAGACCCCGTACCAGGGGTTGACCTCGAATTCGTCGCCCATGGCTCTCGCCTCCTCGCCCAGGATGGCGCGAGCGTACACGACGGGCGCGGGCGGGGCAATGTTGGGGGGCCGGAGTGCGCGCTGTCGCGCGCAAACCCTCACCCCGGCCCTCCCCCGACTTCGGGGGAGGGGGTCGGATGCGCCTTCGGCGCGGGCCCTCTCTGCCCTTCGGGCATCTCCCCCTCGGGGGGAGAGGGGGCGGCTACTCCCGCTCTTGCAGTGTGCGGCGCAGTTCTTCGACTTCGCGGCGGAGGCCGCGGTTCTTGCGGGCGAGGTAGACGGCGTAGACGAAGAAGCCGGCCCAGGTGAGGAGTGTTCCGGCGAGGAGGTAGCCGAGGTTGCTCTCGCCGGGCGCGTCCTGCGCGAGCGGAGCGGCCAGCGCGGCGGGCGCGGCGAGGGCGAGGATGAGCAGCAGGATGGCGAGGGAGGCGAGTTTGGTCCGCATTACGTCCTATCCGGTGGTTGCGAGGTCGGCGGCGGCGAGGCGGAGTTCGTCGACTGCCTCCTCGTCGCTGCGGAGGGCGGCGCGCTCGGCGATGAGGGAGGCGAAGAGGACAATGAAGGCGACGAACGAGAAGAGGAGCGTGAGCAGCATCTCCCGCTCGAGCGAGCCCTGCGCGCCGGGGCCGGTTACGCGCTCGGGGTGCAGTCCGCCCCACCAGTCGGCGGCCATGTAGACGAACGGGACGGCTGCGGCGCCGATGATGGCGGTTACGGCGGCCCAGCGCCTGCCGCGCTCGACGTCGGGGGCGTAGGCGCGCGCCATGAGGCAGCCGATGAAGATGAGCCACAGCACGAAGGTGAGCGTGCCGTTGGCGTCCCACACCCACCACACGCCCCACACGGGCTTCGCCCAGACGGCGCCGGTGACGATGGCGACGGTGAAGAAGACGACGCCGACCTCGGCAGAGGCGTAGGCGAGCCGGTCGGATGCGCGGTTGCGCCGCACGAGGTAGTAGACGCTGCAGGCCGCGGCGAGCACGAACGAGAGGAAGCTGGTGAGGATGACCGGGACGTGGAAGTAGAAGAGGCGCTGGACGATGCCCATCGTCCGCTCGGTGGGGGCGTAGGCGAAGATGAGGTAGAGGTCTATCAGCACAAGGACTCCCGCAACGAGCAGGAGTCCCATCCTCCAGGCGCCGGCGCCGCCCGCTGCGGCCGCCGGATCGGCGGTCGTCACGCTCACTCCTCCAGCACGTACTCGAACACGAGCGATGATAGCACGATGAAGACGGCGTCGAAGGCGACGATGAGCTGGAGCCAGCGGCCTGTCTCGCTCCAGCCTCCGCCGTCGAGCGCCTCGCGCGAGCCGGAGACGGCGCCGATGAGAAGCGGGAGCGCGATCGGCAAGAAGAGCACGGGGAGCAGCACCTCGCGGGCTCGCGTGAGCACGGCGATGGCGGAGAAGAGCGCGCCGACGGCGGCGATGCCGATTGTCGCGGCGACGGCGATGGCGATGAACCAGACGTTGAAGAGCGAGAGGTCGTAGAGGACGAGAAAGGCGGGGAGCATGAGCGCCTCGACCGTCAGGAGCAGCGTGACGACGCTCAGCAGCTTGCCGAGGTAGAGCGCCTCGCGCGGGACGGGGGCGAGGCGCAGGCCGTCGAGCGTTCCGCGCTCGTGCTCGAGCAGGAAGGTCCGGTTCATGCCGATGACGGCGGTGAAGACGTAGGCGACCCAGACGATGCCCGGCCCGATGGCGGCGATGAGCTGCGGAGACGGCTCGAAGGCGAACGTGAAGATGAACGCGACGACAAAGGCGAACGCGAGCACGGCGCCGAGCGTCTCCCGCGTCCGCAGCTCCATGCGCACGTCCTTGGCGTAGATGGCGAGTGTGGCGCGCAGCGTATCGCGCATCAGGCGGCCTCCGCCGGCGCGGTGAGCAGCGCGGCGATGTCATCGGGCGTCGCGCTTGCGGACTCGCCGCGGGCGGCGAAGCGTCCGGCGCGGAGGACGGCGTAGTCGTCCGCGACGTCCAGTCCGCGCCGGGGGTCGTGACTGGCGAGGACGACGCTGCCGCCGGCCTGGGCCACGGCGCGGACGACGGAGTCGACGAGTTGCTGGGCCTCGATGTCGAGTCCGGCGTCCGGCTCGTCGAGCAGGAGCACCGGGGGCTGGTGGAGGATGGCGCGGGCGATGGCGACGCGCTTGCGCATGCCGTTGGAGAGCGTGCGGACGCGCCGCCGCGCCCACCCTCCCGCTGCCACGTCGGCGAGGACCTGCTCGACGCGCTCGGCAGGGTTCGGGACGCCGTAGAGACGCGCGTAGAAGAGCAGGTTCTCGGCGGGGGTGAGGTCGTCGTAGAGGAAGTCGTGGTGTCCGGCGTAGCCGACGGACGCGCGGACGGCGCCGGCCTGGGAGCGGGCGTCGAACCCGGCGACGTCCGCGTCGCCGGAGGACGGCTTGGCGAGGGTCGCGAGGATGCGCAGGAGGGTGCTCTTGCCTGCGCCGTTGTGTCCGAAGAGCGCGAGCACGCGCCCCCACTCGAGGGCGAGACCAACGGAGCGGAGGGCGAGGGTGGTCCCGTAGTCCTTGGAGACGCCGCGCAGTTCGACGGCGTAGCCGTCGGCGGGGGCGTCTGTGTTCGGGGCGTTCTCGGTCATGGGATCAGTGGTAGTGTACTGTACGGCCCTCTCCCCGCTTGGAGACATTGCGTAGCTGCCCTACGCCTGAGAATGACCCGTGGTTCGACAGGCTCACCACGAACCAAAGGGGATGGATTCCCGCCTTCGCGGGCGACGGAGGGTTACGCAAAGGTCTCCACTTGTGGGGAGGGTGGAGGCTGCGAGATTCCTGCTTTCGCAGGAATGACGGAGGGTTACGCTAAAGGCCTCTCTCTTGGGGAGGGGGGAGGCTGCGAGATTCCTGCTTTCGCAGGCGACGGAGCGGCGCGCTTTCGCGCGGCCCTCTCCCCACGGGGGGAGGGGGTATTGGAGGAAGGAGAAGTTCGGATGGAAGTGTTCCGGCGGATCGGGGCGGCGTTCGGGGCGCGTGGGATCCCCTACGGGATGGATGAGCGCGTGCCCGCCGGCCAGTACGTTACGCCCAAGATGCCGGTGATGACGGTCGGGGCGGCTCCGCGCATCGACCCGGCGGACTGGCGGCTGTCGATCTTCGGGGAGGTGGAGCGTCCGCTGGAGCTGACGTGGGACGAGTACCTGTCGCTGGCGACCGACGAACTCGTGGCCGACTTCCACTGCGTTACGCAGTGGACGCGGCTGAACGTGGGGTGGGGGGGCGCGCAGGCGATGCGCGTGATTGGGCCTGCCGGGCTGACTCCGCGGGCGCGGTTTGCGATGGTCCACTGCTACGACGGCTACACGACGAACGTCGACCTGGCGCTGCTGGGGGCGCCGGATACGCTGTTTGCGCACCGGATGGACGGCGCTCCGCTGCCGCCGTCGCACGGGGGGCCGGTGCGGCTGGTTGCGGCGTCGCGGTACGGATGGAAGAGCGCGAAGTGGGTGAAGGAGATTGAACTCGTCACGGAGGACAGTCCCGGCTTTTGGGAGCAGAACGGCTACCACATGCGGGGCGACCCGTGGCGCGAGGAGCGGTTCTCGGGGTACTAGGGGGCGCCCTAGATCACGAACGCGTCGAGGAGGGCGTCGGGGGACTTGGCGGTTGTGCGCTCTCGGACGCCGGCGACGCGCTGGTCGAGCGATGGGCGGCCGGCGTCGCGGTAGACGAGGCCGAGGGGAACGCCGCCCTGGGCGATGATGCCGCGCGCCGCGTCCTTGTCGGTGGAGTCGTGGTCTTCAGGGATGTCCCAGGCCGTGCCGGGTATGCCCTGTTTCGCGTTGCCCTTCAACTCGGCGTAGGTGTCGTTGTAGGTGGTGCAGGGCGAGGCGACGTGGACGATAGAGAAGCCCTGGTGCTCCATGCCGCCCTTGATGAGGCCGGCGAGGTCGCGCGGCTTGCTGGAGTAGCCGGAGGCGATGTAGGTGACGCCGAGGGTGAGGTAGAGTTCGAGGGGGTTGACGGGCGCCTCGAGCTTGCCGAAGGGGGTTGAGCTGGTGACCGTGTCTTCGAGGGTAGTGGGGGACGACTGGCCCTTGGTGAGGCCGTAGACGCCGTTGTCCATGACGACGGCGCAGATGTTGAGGTTGCGGGCGGCCTGCGGGGCGATGTGCTCCATGCCGATGCTGAGGAAGTCGCCGTCGCCGGCGACGACCACGACGTTGAGGTCTTCGCGGGCCATCTTGACGCCGAGGGCGAGGGGTAGAGAGCGTCCGTGGATGCCGTGGAAGCCGTAGGGCTGTTCGCCTTCGAGGAGGTGCACGAGGTTGCCGGAGCAGCCGATGCCCGCGACGACGACGTTATGGCTCATGGGTATTTCGCGCTCGATGTTCCAGTCGCGCATGGCGAATTCCATGGCGCGGCGGACGCCGAAGTCCCCGCATCCGGGGCACCAGTTGAAGTCGTACTCGGGGTTCTTGCCGCTCATGCGTTCACCGCCTGCAGGCGCCCGGCCTCGGCAAGGCGCTCCTTGATGCGTTCGCACAACTCAACGGGGCGGAAGGGGAGGCCGGTGTACTGGGTGATGGCCTGGGCGTTGACGCCCTCCGACCGCAGGATGCTCGCGAACTGGCCCTGGTAGTTGAGTTCGGGGACGATGACGAGCTCCTTGGAGCGGAGTTCGTCGAGGAGCGCCGGGGGCAGGGGGCTGAGGAACATGGTGTAGAACCACCCGATGTCGACGCCCTCGGCGCGGAGCCGGTTGTAGGTCTCGTGGACGGAGCCCTTGGAGCCGCCCCAGGGCATGACGGCTACGGGGGCGGAGGAGTTGTCGCTTTCGTAGGAGCCATCTTCGAGGAGCTTGAGCTTGCCGAAGCGTCGCTCGGTCATGTGGATGTGGTACTTGGCCAGATGGGTGGTGTCGCCGTAGATGTCGTGCTCGGAGCCGTTGGCGACGTAGGAGCCGGGGCCTCCGGGGACGGGGAAGGGCGAGATCTCGCGGGACTCGTAGCGGAGGTAGCCGTTGTCGCCCCTGTAGGCGTCGCGGGATTCGACGGGGACCTTTGCGAGGTCGGGCCTTCGGATGTTCTGCGCGCGTTCGGCGAGCGAGTGCTCGCTGAGGATGACGACGGGGCCCTGGTAGCGCTCGGCCCAGTTGAAGGCGTGGGCGCCCGCGAGGAAGCACTCCTCGACTGTCCCGGCGGCGATGACGGGGATCTTGGAGTCGCCGTGGGCGGGGCTGAGGGCTGCGAGGAGGTCGGACTGCTCGGTCTTGGTGGGGAGCCCGGTTGCGGGTCCTCCGCGCTGGACGTCGACGATGACGCAAGGGATTTCGGCCATCCAGGCGAGGCCGATGCCCTCGCCCATGAGGGTGAAGCCGGGCCCGGAGGTGGCGGTCATGGACTTCTTGCCGGCGAAGCCGGCGCCGACGATGCCGGTGATGGCCTCGATCTCGGAGCTCGCCTGGTAGGCGAACTTGCCATCGCCGACGAGGTTGCGCTCCATGTAGACGAGGATGGGGGTCGCCGGCGAGATGGGGTAGCCGAAGTAGAAGTCGATGCCGGCGTGGAGGGCGCCGATGGAGAGCGCCTCGTTGCCCTTGATGAAGACCTGGTCGTAGTCCGGTTTCTCAGGGACGCCGAGGTCGCTGATGGACGGCTCTTCGGCAAGGTGCGCGAGGCCGAGGTCGAGCGCCATATGGTTGGCGTCGACGACGCCCTGCCGCCCGGCGAAGCGCTGGGAGATGAAGTCCTTGAAGTACTGGACGGGCATGTTGACGAGCTTGGAGAGTCCGCCCATGACGACCATGTTGGCGGCGCGTGACTCGCCGGTCTGCTTGGCGAGGTCGTCGAAGGGGACGGTGATGCACCGGTGGGCGTCGTCGTCGGGGTCGGGCGTGACGGAAGGGTCGAGGAGGATGATGCCGCCGTCGCGCACTTCGCCGCGGTGCTCGTGGTAGGCGAAGTCGTTGAAGGCGACGAGGATGTCGACCATGTCGCCGGGGCTGAGTACGGGCTCGCGGGAGACGCGGGCCTGTGTCCAGGTGGGGCCGCCTAGGATCTGCGAAGGGAACGTTGCGAAGGTGAGGGCATGAAAGCCGACGCCGGTGGAGGCGCGGGCGAGCATTTCGGCGGCGGTTACGACTCCCTGTCCGCCTTCACCGGCGAATCGGACAACAACCTCGCTCTGGTAGGCCATAGTTGGCGTTCTCCCGATGAGTGTCGAACGGACTCCGGGAGTGAGGGGCGCCGGCGGGGGCGCAGAGGCGCGCCAACCCGCGGGAGTCCGTTCGGAGCCTCCCGTTGGGTAGGCTATGTGTCGGTTCGCGCCGGTGTCAACTGCCGCGTTGCTTCGTCTGGAGGGCGTATCGCGGAGGCATCGCTCTCTGCGGGGGCTGAATGCGACGGATTCGTTCGACAATCGCGCCATTCGCAAACGGAGCCGCCGCCGCCGGCGCCCTCTCCGCCTTTGAGTCCTCCTTCGGACGCCCCACTCCCGTGGAGGGCGGTGTTTGCCTGTTTTTGCGCCCTTTCCCACTCGTGCGGGGAGGGTTGACGGGCGTTTGACACTGCGCGCGCGGGCTGTGATATTCTGCCCGCGCTGACGCGGGCTTGGCCGCCCCGGAACAACCGGGCGCTCACGACGGCATCTGGCGCGATGCCGGGCTTGGGGAGAGCCGCGAGTCGAGCTTGCGCGCATCCGCCGAGGGGCTCAGCCCCGCGGCGGAACTACGGAGGAGGTCGCATGGTCCAGCAGGGCGTGGAGCTGAAGAGGGGCCTTCGGGACGTCTATTTCGAGTCCACGGAGTCGAGCTACGTCATCGGGGACATCGGGCGGCTCATCTACCGCGGGTACGACATCCACGACCTGGCCGCGCAGGCCACCTTCGAAGAAGTCGTCTTTCTGATGATGAAGGGGCATCTGCCCACGCGCGCGGAGCTCGACGAGTTCGACGCCGCCCTCCGCCAGGAGCGGGAGATCCCGCAGGGGGTCGTCGAGGTCATCGAACGGGTGAAGAGTGGTCACCCGATGGACGTGCTGCGGACGGCGGTTTCGGCGCTGGCCACGTTCGAGCCGGCGGTGGACGACATCTCCCACGAGGCGACGCTGCGGAAGGGGATGAAGATAACGGCGCAGACGCCGACGATCGTGGCGGCGCACCACCGCATCCGCACGGGCCAGCCCGTCGTCGCGCCCGACCCCTCGCTCTCGCACGCGGCGAACTTTCTCTACATGCTGCTGGGCAAGAAGCCGGACGACGAGACCGCCCAGCTGATGGACAAGGACCTGATCGTGCACCTCGACCACGGGTCGAATGCGTCGTCTTTCGCGGCGCGGGTTACGGCGAGCACGCTGGCCGACGTGCACGGGGCGGTAGTGACGGGCATCTCGACGCTGAAGGGGCCGCTGCACGGGGGCGCAGCCGAAGGCGTGATGAAGATGGCGCTGGAGATCGGCGACGAGGCGAACGTCGAGAGCTACCTGGAGGGCAAGCGTTCGCGCAAGGAGCGCATCATGGGGTTCGGTCACGCGGTGTACCGCGCGGAAGACCCCAGGGCGCGTCACCTTCGGGAAGGGTCGCGGTTGCTGGCGGAGAAGGAAGGGGACCCGAAGTGGTTCCAGATCCTGAGCAAGGTTGAGGAGCAGATGCGCCCCTACGCGGAGCGCGGCATCTGCGTAAACGTCGACTTCTGGGCCGGCTCGGTGTACTACTTGCTGGGGATACCGGAGGACCTGTTCATTTCAATCTTCGCGGTGGCGCGCGTCCCCGGGTACGTGGTGCAGATACTGGAGCAGCAGGACAAGAACATCCTCATCCGGCCGCAGATACGGTACGACGGGCCGATGGATATGGAGTTCGTGCCCATCGGCCAGCGAGGCTAATGGCGGACTATTCCTCAAAAGGGGAGGCGCGAGGGATGACGCAGCAAGCAGTGAAGGCAGGCGAGACGGCGGACTCCGGTTGTCCGGAGAGTGCGAACGGCGGCCATCACTGGGCCATTGAGAGTCCAAACGGGCCTACGAGTTTCGGCACTTGCCGCCGCTGCGGCGACCGCCGCGAGTTCAAGAACTCGATCCAGATCACCAGTTGGGAGTCGGAGGGCAGCCACGCCAACCGCAATCGCGGCTAGCGCTCCGCCGAGCGAGCCCGACCCCCGCTTCCGCAAGATCCACTGAACCGCATACGGCGACTCTCGATGCCCCGGCGCTGCGCCGGGGCGTTTCGTTGGCGGGTAGACTGATGGCATGGCTGCAGGGCCGCACGGGATGATGGGAGCGGAAGCCGAGGCGCGGCGGCGCATCGCGGAGCGCGGCCCCATCACGTTCGCCGAGTTCATGGAGGTCGCGCTGTACTGGCCGGACGGCGGGTACTACACGACAGGGCAGCCGTTCGGGGCCGATGGGGACTTCACGACGGCGCCGCTGACGCATCCGGTGTTCGGGGCGCTGCTGGCGCGACAGTTGCTGACGCTGTGGCTGGCGCTTGGCCGCCCCGAGCCGTTCGGCGTCCTGGAGGCGGGAGCGGGCACAGGCCGGCTGGCGGCGGACGTCGTCGATCACTCGCCGCTGCTGGACCCGGCGTTCGGCGCGGCGTTGACGTACCGGGCGTTCGACAGGCGACCCTCTCCCCAGCCCTCCGCCACGGGCTCACCACGCCTTCCCCTCCGCGCCGTCATGCCCCCCGCCCCTTCGGAGGCGCCTCCCACTCCTGCGGGGAGCGAGGGGCATCGCGTCGTGCTGGCGAACGAGCTGGTCGACGCGATGCCCGTACACCGGGTTACGGTGGACATCGGCGAGCTGCGGGAGGTCTACGTGGGGACGTCGCCGGACGGCGGGTTCGTCGAGGCGCTCGGGGCGCCGTCGACGCCGGCGCTGGCGGAGCGTCTGGCCGCAGTGGGGGCGCGTCTGTCGGAGGGCTGCCGGGCGGAGGTCAACCTGGGGCTGCGGGAGTGGACGGGGTGGGCGTTCGGGGCGATAGCGTCGGGCTACCTGCTGCTGATCGACTACGGGCACGAGGCGGCGGCCTACTACGACGAGTCGCGCCGCCGGGGAACGCTGCGGTGCTATGCGGGGCACACTGTGGGCATGGACCCGTACGCGCGCGTGGGGCGTCAGGACATCGGCGCGCACGTGGAGTTCACGTCGCTGCGGGCGGCCGCGAGGGCGGCGGGCTTCGCGGAGGCGGGGTCGATGAGCCAGGCGGAGCTGCTTCGGGGGCTGGGGCTTGACGCCTACCGGCGTCAGATTGCGGAGCGCCCGGACCTAGGCCGCGCTGCGCGGAGGGCGAACCTCGAGCGGGTCGACGCGCTCGCGTCGCCGGACGGCATGGGGTCGTTCCGCGCGCTGCTGTTCGCAAAGGACGCGCCCGCGGAGGGGCTGCTTGGAGCGGCGTCGGGTTCGGCGGGGCCTGCTCCGCTTCCCGGCGTAGGGCACCTTCCCGTGCCGGGCGCATCGCCGACGCCGACGTGGGAGGAGTTGCTGCGGTAGGGAGACTGCCCCGCCGGCGCGCGGGAAGGTCAGGCGAGGCGTCCGTGCACCGCGATCCAGATGCATGGCGGGGACGCGCTCGTGCGCTCGATGCGGTGTCGCGTCCGCGCGGGAATCAGCAGATAGTCGCCCGCCCGCAGCCCGACCTCTTCGCCGTCGTCGAACCGTATCGCGGCCTCCCCCTGCAGGAGCGCGACCCACTCGTCGAGTTCCTGGTTGAGCCACTCGCCGGGCGGCGTCGCCTGCCCACACGACACGATGCGCTCGATCTTCACGCCGCGGTCGGGGATGAGGTCGATGAACAACTCGTCGGGTGGAAGCGGGGTCGGGAGGTCGTAGAGGTTGTCCGGCATCGCGCGCCTCCACGTCAGGCGTCGGCGTAGGCGACGCGGAGGTCTTTCTTGAGGACTTTGCCGAGGGCGTTGCGCGGGAGGACGTCGGCGAAGATGACGCGCTCGGGACGCTTGAAACGGGCGAGGTCCCCGCACGCTGCGAGCACGGCGTCCTCGGCGAGCGCGGCGCCGGGGGCGGGAACGACGACGGCGACGACCTGTTCTCCCCACGTTTCGTCGGGCAGGCCGATGACGGCGCACTCCTCGACGCCGGGGCAGGCGTGGATGAGGCGCTCAACCTCCTCGGGAGCGACCATCTCGCCGCCGCGCTTGATGAAGTCCTTGGCGCGGCCGTCGAGGAAGAGGTAGCCGTCTTCGTCGACGTGGCCGAGGTCGCCGGTGTAGAGCCAGCCGCCGTGGATGGTCTGTTGCGTAGCTGCGGGGTCGCCCCAGTAGCCGCGCATCAGGCGCGGGCCCCGCGCGACGATTTCGCCCTGCTCGCCAACGGGGAGGTCGGCGCCGTTTTCGTCGACGACGCGCACTTCGACGTCGGGGAGGGGTTTGCCGATGGAGGCGAGGCGCCGCCGCCGTTTCTCGACGATTTCGGGCGGGCCTTCGAGGACGTGGTCTTCGGGCGGGACCATGGCGATGGTGGAGCCGGTCTCGGTCTGGCCGAAGGCATTGATGAACTGGACGCCTGGGAATTCGACGATAGCGCGACGGATGACTTCGACAGGCATCGGGGCGGCGCCGTAGGTGAT